>NZ_JBFRFZ010000005.1:0-340934 GCF_052115065.1 Terrabacter sp. 2TAF16 | reverse complement strand
GGCCAAGCGCGCCACGGCGACGAAGGCCGCCCCGGCCAAGGCGGCGGCGAAGAGGACGACGACGAAGGCCGCTGCGACGAAGGCTGCTCCGGCCAAGCGCGCCACGGCGACGAAGGCCGCCCCGGCCAAGGCGGCGGCGAAGACGACGACGACGAAGGCCGCTGCCACGAAGACCACGGCGGCCAAGAAGGCGACGACGGCCCGCAAGACGACGGCCAGGAAGACCGCCTCGAGGTGAGGCCACGCGGCGCCCGGCACGGGCGTCGCCGGACGTGACGTGGGCCCGACCGGCGACGGTCGGGCCCACGCGTGCGTCAGCGGATGGGCTGGCCCGGCCCGACGCCCACGATGTGCAGCGCGATGACGAGGTCGTCGACGACCTCGACCGTGAGGCGCTGGCCGAGGCGCAGCAGGCGCAGCCCGCTCGCCTCGAACGCCGGTGCCTCGAAGCGCAGCTCGACGCCGTCGTCGCGCAGCACGCTCCCGGTGTGGGTCTCGGGGTCGAAGCGGTGGACGGTGGCCTGCATGCTCCTGATCCAACCAGATCCCCGGTGCTCGAGGACGGTGCGTGTCGCCGGGCCGAGCCCGAGCCGGCGCGCCCGCGCGAGGCTCCGTGCGTCGTCGACGTCGGTGCGCAGTCGGGGGAGCGGCAGCTCCAGGCGCACCGCCCCGTCGGCCTCGTGACGCGCGGCGCTGTCGGTGCCGAACCGTGGCGTGAAGCCGCGGCCGCAGCGCAGGACAGTGCCCGTGCCGTCCGCGTCGGGCACGAACGACTCCTCGACGGACGCAGCGGCCTCGAGCGCCGACCGCAGCGAGGCGGCGTCGAGCGAGGGAACGTCACCGAGCAGGGCGGCCACGCGGGCGCCCGGCCCGGCGTGCCGCATACCGGCGCAGACGGCCTCGTTGAGCCCGGTGCCCGGGTCGGCCACGACGTGCACCCCACGCGTACGCCACCTGGCCGCCAGGCCCGCGTCGCTCGTCACGAGCACGAGGTGGTCTGCCCCGACGGCCGCGGCGGCCGCGGCGAGCGTGTCGGTCGCGATCGCGGCACTGAGCTCGGCGCGGTCCGATCCGACGGCGCGGGCGAGGCGCGACTTGCCGTGGCTCGTGTCCTTGACGGGGACGACGACGTGCCAGCCGGCGGACGGCTCTGCCGGGGGGTGCGCGTGCGAGGAGGTCGTCATGCTGGCGATATCGTCCCACTCGCCGCCCTGCTGCTCGACACCGCGCCGTGAGGTGGACAAGATGAAGCCCAGCCACGTCGACCGGCGTGCGCACGACGAGGAGGACGTGACACCGTGACTGCCGGCGCACCCAAGAGGCGGTTGCCGTGGGCCTACCGGCTCGTGGCCCTCCTGCTGCGGCCGCTGCTGATGCGGGTCACCAAGCGCGACTGGCGCGGGCTCGAGAACATCCCGGCCGAGGGCGGCTTCGTCGTCTCGACGAACCACATCTCCTACGCCGACCCGCTCGTCTTCGCGCACTTCATGTTCGACAGCGGGCGCGAGGCCTACTTCCTCGGCAAGGACAGCCTCTTCGCGATCCCGTTCGTCGGCTGGCTTCTCAAGAAGTGCGGACAGATCCCCGTCTACCGCAACTCCGCCGCAGCGACCGACTCCTACCGGGCCGCGGTCGAGGGCGTGCGCGCCGGCAAGGCGCTCGGGATCTTCCCCGAGGGCACCATCACGCGCGACCCCGACCTGTGGCCGATGCGGGGCAAGACGGGCGCCGCCAGGGTCGCCCTCGAGACGCGCTGCCCCCTGATCCCGGTGGCGCAGTGGGGTGCTCAGGAGATCCTGTCTCCCTACGGCCACAAGCCCTCGCTCTTCCCGCGCAAGACGATGATGATGTACGCCGGTCCGCCCGTCGACCTCTCCGACCTCTACGACCGCCCGATCGACACCAAGGTGCTGCGCGAGGCCACCGACCGGCTCATGGACCGCATCACCGGGCTGCTCGAGGTGCTCCGGGACGAGAAGCGTCCGACCGAGCGCTTCGACCCGCGCAGCCACGGCGTCCCCGAGATCGGTGACCCCCTGGGGCACCACGAGATCGGGCGCGCCAAGCGTCACCGCGGCCGGGACGGGAGCCCGTCGTGACGGCTCGCGTCGCCGTCATGGGCAGTGGCAACTGGGGCACGGCCTTCGGGATGATCCTGGCCGATGCCGGGTGCGACGTGACGATGTGGGCGCGTCGACCGGAGGTCGCCGACGCGATCAACGCCGGGCGCAACGACGCCTACCTGCCCGAGCTCGAGCTGCCGTCCGCCGTCCGCGCCACCGTCGACCCGGCCGAGGCCCTCCACCGGGCCGACGTCGTCGTGCTCGCCGTGCCGTCGCAGACGTTGCGCGACAACCTGACCCGCTGGGGCGCCTCGATCCCCACCGGCGCCCCGGTCGTGTCGCTCATGAAGGGCGTCGAGCTCGGCACGACGATGCGGATGAGCGAGGTCATCGCCGAGGCCGCTGACATCGCGACCGACCGCATCGTCGTCGTGTCCGGCCCCAACCTCGCGCCCGAGATCGCCCGTCGCCAGCCGGCCGCGGGCGTCGTCGCGTGCCGTGACATGGCGACTGCCGAGCGCGTCGCCAGCGCCTGCGCGACCCCGTGGTTCCGGCCCTACACCGACACCGACGTCATCGGCGCCGAGGTGTGCGGGGCCACGAAGAACGTCGTCGCGCTCGCGTCCGGCATGGCCGAGGGGATGGGGTTCGGCGACAACACGAAGGCCACGATCATCACCCGTGGTCTGGCGGAGACGACGCGCCTGGGCCTGGCTCTCGGCGCGCACCCGCAGACCTTCATGGGCCTCGCCGGCGTCGGAGACCTCATCGCGACGTGCATGTCGCCGCTCTCGCGCAACCACAGCTTCGGCGTGCGGCTCGGGCGCGGCCGCACGGTCGAGGAGGCGACCGCCGAGCTGCGCACGACGACTGAGGGCGTGAAGTCGTGCGAGTCGATCCTCACGCTCGCCGGGCAGCACGACGTCGACATGCCGATCTGCGAGCAGGTCGTCGCCGTCATCCGTGACGGTCACTCGGCGAGCGAGGTCGGCCCGCGCCTCATGTCACGTGACCTCAAGGCTGAGAAGCACTGAGGGCGTGTGCCGCCCGCCGGCTCGCGTCAGGCGTGGTCGAGCGCCTGTCTGAGGTCGGCCCACAGGTCGTCGACGTGCTCGATGCCGACTGACAGCCGGACGAGGTTGACCGGCACCTGCTCGGACTCCGAGGGGTGACGCCGGCGGCGCTCGAGCTGTGACTCGACGCCGCCGAGGCTCGTCGCGTGCAGCCAGAGACGCGTCGAGGCGCAGACCCGCTCGGCGGCGTCCGCGTCACCGGCCACGTCGATCGAGACCATGGCGCCCGAGCCGGGGTAGCGCACGCGCTCCACGGCCGGATGGCCCTCGAGGCGGCGGGCCAGCTCGGCCGCGCTGGCGCTGGCCCGCTCGAACCGCACCGACAGCGTTCGCAGCCCGCGCAGCGCGAGGAAGACCTCCATCGGTCCGGCGATCGCCCCGTGCAGGGTGCGGTGGCGACGCAGCCGATCGCCGATCGCGCGCCCGCGCTCGGTGTCGGCGACGACGGTCGCGCCGAGCACGACGTCGCTGTGACCCGAGAGGTACTTGGTGACGGAGTGCACGACGACGTCGGCGCCGAGCGAGAGGGGCCGGCACAGCAGCGGAGTCGAGAGGGTGTTGTCGACGACGCTCGTCACGCCGAGCTCACGTGACCGGGCGAGGACGACGTCGAGCTCGGTGACGTCCATGAGCGGGTTCGTCGGCGACTCGAGCCAGAGCAGGTCGGCCGACTCGAGGGCGGCGACGAAGCCGGCCGTGTCGGTGGCGTGCACGCGGACGACCGTGCCGCCGGCCTTCTCGTGGGCCACGAGCAGGTCGCCGGTGCCGTTGTACGTCGTGTCGGGGGCGACGACCGTGCCGCCGGCCGGGACGAGCCCGAGTGCCGCCGAGATGGCTCCCATGCCCGACGCGTGCACGAGCGCGTGACCGCCCTCGAGGCCGCCGAGCGCCTCCTCGAACGCGTTCCACGTCGGGTTGCCCGAGCGGCCGTAGTTGACGGGCCCGTCCGCGGCATACGTCGACGTCAGCTCGACGGCGACGTTCGCGGGCGAGCCGGGGGAGCGCTCGGGGCGTCCCGACGCCACGAGGAAGGTGTCGACGTGCAGGTGCTGCGAATCCGCTTCGGTGCCCACGCCCTCAGGGTACGAGGGGCCCCCACGGTCTTCGATAGAGTCTCGTCTGATGACCACGGACCAGCCCCAGCCCGACCTGCCGAGCCGCCCCCGCGTCGCCATCGTCTTCGGAGGGCGCTCCTCGGAGCACGCAGTCTCCTGCGCCACCGCTGCCGGGGTGCTGCGCGCCATCGACCGCAGCAAGTACGACATCATCCCGATCGGCATCTCCCGCGACGGGCAGTGGGTCCTCGCGGCCGACGAGCCGAGCCGCTTCGAGCTGACGGCCGGGCGCACCCCCGAGGTCGAGCCGAGCGCCGCCCACGTCGTCCTGCCGCTCTCGACGCGCGAGAGCTCGCTCACCTCGCTCGAGGCCGGCCGGCCGCCGCAGGAGCTCGGTCAGGTCGACGTCGTCTTCCCCCTGCTGCACGGGCCGTTCGGCGAGGACGGCACGCTCCAGGGCTTCCTCGAGCTCTCCGACGTGCGCTACGTCGGCTCCGGCGTCTTCGCGTCCGCCGCGGGCATGGACAAGCACTACATGAAGGTCGTCTTCGCCGGCCACGGGCTGCCCGTCGGGCCGTATGCCGTCATCACCGACCGCGCGTGGCGCACCGACCCGGCCGCCGCCATGGACGCCTGCGCCGGTCTCGCCTACCCGCTCTTCGTCAAGCCCGCCCGGGCCGGCTCGTCGATGGGGATCACCCGGGTCGACGACCCCGCCGAGCTCCAGGCCGCCATCGAGGTGGCCCGCGAGCACGACCCCAAGGTCCTCGTCGAGGCCGGGATCGCGGGCCGTGAGATCGAGTGCGCCGTGCTCGAGGGCCACGGCACGTCCGGGCCGCGCACGTCCGAGGTGGGCGAGGTCGCGGTCCACGACAACCACGGCTTCTACGACTTCGAGGCGAAGTACCTCGCCGAGGCCGACGTCGACCTCACCTGTCCCGCCGACGTGCCCGAGGAGATCTCCAAGGAGGTCCGACGGCTCGCCGCCGAGGCGTTCGAGTCGCTCGGCTGCGAGGGGCTCGCGCGCGTCGACTGCTTCTACACCGACGACGGCCGGGTGCTCATCAACGAGATCAACACGATGCCGGGCTTCACGCCGCACTCGATGTACCCGCGGATGTGGGCGGCCTCGGGCGTCGACTACCCCGACCTCATCGACGAGCTGATCTCGCTCGCCCTCGAGCGGCGCACCGGCCTGCGCTGAACCGGGCCGACCGGGCACGTTCCGGCGACAGCCGGGCCGGCCACACGGCATACGCCCTCAGGAGCAGTGGCGACCGGTGACCGGGAGGGACTTCGCGACGTCGGTGAAGGCCGGCAGCAGCAGCGGCACCGCGCCGTAGGCCCCGGGGGCCAGCACCTCGATGGCCGGGTCGCGGCCGTAGGTCGTCGCCACCGACCCGTCGCTGAGGGGGCGCACCACCCAGTCGACGCCGTCGACGGTCACGCAGTCGTCGGTCGTCGGGCCGAGGGGGTCGAGCCCGCAGCGGGCGATGAGCGCCGGGTCGCCCCACGCCGCCACCGACCCGTCGTCGGGCTGCGTCGCCACCCTCGCGTGGCCGCTGACGTCACCGGGCCACCGGGCCGAGGCGCAGACCGGCGTCGACGCCTGGGGCGCGAGCGCCACCTCGGGGGCGCGGCTGCACGCGGACAGCACGACGGCGGCGCCGATGAGCGCCGCCGTCGTGAGGTACGGGCGTCCGGTCAGGGGGCTGGCCTCAGACGTGGACGACCGTGCAGGTCAGGGTCCGGGTGATGCCGGGGACGTCCTGGAGCTTGGCGATGACGAGACGACCGAGGTCGTCGACGTTGGAGGCCTCGACGCGGGCGATGACGTCGTAAGGACCCGTGACGTCCTCGGCGAGAGTCACGCCCGAGATGCCCGCGATCGCCTCCGCCACGCTCGCGGCCTTGCCGACTTCGGTCTGGATCAGGATGTAGGCCTGGACCACGTGTCACCTCACTGTGTGTCGATCGTTGGACGGTCGTGCACGGGCGCGACGCGCTGGCCCGACCGCTCGGAACGGCAGGTCCCAGTGTGACTGCGACCGTGCCCTGACGCTACCTTGCCATGGGGCCTCACGTCCCATGGAAACCGGGGGCCTGAGACGGCCGTCCACCGAAAGGGTGTGTGATCCGTGCCGAACGGGCAGCGGCTCCAGCGTGGGCCGATGATGACGGGCGGGACGCCCTTGCGAGACCTCGACGAGGACGAGCTGCTCGGGCGCATCCTCCCGGCCTTCCCGGGCACCGACGAGCTGCTCGTGGCCCCGGGTGACGACGCCGCGGTGCTGCGCACGTCCGAGCGCACGATCGCCACGACCGACACCGTCGTCCTCGGCCGTGACTGGCTCGACGCGTGGTCCTCCGGCGCGGACATCGGGCACAAGGTCGTGGCCCAGAACCTCGCCGACGTCGCGGCGATGGGCGGCCGGCCCACGGGGATCCTCGTCACGCTCGTCGCCGACCCCGACCTGTCGCTGGAGTGGGTGCTCGACCACGTGGGCGGCCTGGCTCAGGCGTGTGCCGCCGCGGGCGTGGCCGTGCTCGGCGGGGACCTCTCGTCGGCGCCGCCCGGGGTCGTCATGGTGTCGGTCACGGCGCTCGGCCGCCTCGACGGCGAGCCGGTGCTCCGCTCGGGGGCGAGGCCCGGGGACGTCCTCGCCGTCCACGGGTCGCTCGGCCTCGCCGACGCGGGCCTGCGCCTGCTCCGGGCCGACGCCGTCGAGCGGCACCCGGTCGCGGTCGCCCGTCAGCGACGTCCCGAGCCCCCGCTCGCGGCGGGGCCCGAGGCGGCGGCCGCCGGGGCCACGGCGATGCTCGACCTCAGCGACGGCCTGCTGCGCGACGGGGGGCGGATCGCCCGGGCCAGCCGCGTCGTCATCGACCTCGACCCGCGGGCGCTCGCCGCGGACGTCGACGCGCTGACCGAGGCCCTCGGAGCCGAGGCCGCGCTCGACTGCGTGCTGGCCGGCGGCGAGGAGCACTCGCTGCTCGCGACCTTCCCGCGTGGGTCTCTGCCCGTCGGCTGGCGGGCCATCGGGTCCGTCCGGGCTCCCGGGGCCGATGAGGGCGGGGGCATCCTCGTCGGCGGCCGCGTCGTCACGCACACCGGCTGGGACCACTTCCGCGGTGCCTGACCGGAGCGGCGGGCTCGCGGCTCGAGGTCGGGCGCGAGATCGCGCAGCCCGTGCGCCCGGGCGACAGCCGGTGCGCGATCACCCGCACGACGAGGTATGCCGTCGCGCCCGGACGCGGCGGTCACCTCGACCCGCACCCGGCGGGCACGACGAAGGCCGGCCCCCTCGGGGTGCCGGCCTTCAGCGTTGGTGAGGGACGTTCAGCGAACGACCTTGCCCGCCTTGAGGCAGGAGGTGCAGACGTTGAGTCGCTTCGGCGTCACACCGTCCACCAGCGTCCGAACGCGCTGGATGTTGGGGTTCCAGCGGCGCTTGGTGCGGCGGTGCGAGTGCGAGATGTTGTGACCGAAGCTCGGTCCCTTGCCGCAGACGTCGCAGTTGGCAGCCACGGGTATCTCCTGAAATTCGATGTTGACGAAGTGCTGAGCTCCACCACTGGATCGGGGCAGACGCACGAGGGCGCGCGTCACCCCGCAGTCACGGGGGGAACCGGTAAAGCGTAGCCGACGAGATGCTCGGACGACAAAACGGCGTGAGCACCCCACTGACCCCGCCTCATGCGAAGGTCCGGGCCGTCTCGACGAGCTGGGCGGCATACGCAGGTCCGTGCGACGCCGCGTGCACGGCGAGCGGGTGCAGCTGGTGCAGGCCCACGAGCTCGCGCCACCCCGGGCGGAGTCCGGTGGCCTCCTCGTACGCGGCGAGGACGCGGCCCAGGCCGGGGCAGCCGAAGAGGGCCAGCATCGCGAGGTCGGTGAGCCCGTGCCCGCCGTGCGCGGCCGGGTCGATGAGGACGGCGCCGTCGGCCGTGAACACGACGTTGCCTGCCCACAGGTCGCCGTGGATGCGAGCGGGGGGTCGGTCGTCGTCGAGGTCGCCGGACGCCAGCCGGTCGCAGACGCGGTCGATGGTGCGGGCCCCGGCCGCGTCGAGGTGACCGCGGTCGAGGGCCCGGCGCACGAAAGGGCGCACCCGCTGCTCGGCGTAGAACAGGCCCCACGTCGGCGTCGGGTCGTTTGTCTGCGTCTGGCGCCCGATCCAGGCGTCACCGGTCCAGCCCGCCGGGGGAGACCCGAAGGCCGGCGCACCCGCAGCATGGGTCACGGCGAGGCCCCGCCCGAGGGTCTCGGCTGCCTCCTCCGTCGGACGAGCGGGGTGCAGCCGGACGAGGTCGATGTGCCCGGCACCGACGCCGCGGACCTCGACGACGCGGGCGCCGCCGCGCCCCTGCGCCTCCCCGAGCCAGCGCAGGCCGGCCGCCTCGACCTCGAAGAAGCCGGCGGGGGCTGCGGGGCCGCCCCCCCCCGACGCCGGTGCGGCACGGGACTGGTGCATGCGACCGTCCGGACGAGGCGCTAGCCTGCCGAGCATCGGCGAGCCGATCCCCAGGCCGATGGACACGCACGACGAGCAGGAGGTCCGATGCCCGGCGCAGCGCCGCCGCCCGACGGGCCGCTCAGCCTGCTCGACCTCGTCGCGGTCCGCCGGTGGGCCGTGCTGACCCGGTCGCTCTTCGCGGCCCGCCGCGCCGAGATCGATGCCCTCAACGTCTTCCCCGTCCCCGACGGCGACACGGGCACGAACCTCTACCTCACCTTCGACGGCGCGGTCGAGCGCACCCTGGCCACCGCGGACGTCACGACGGCCGACGCCCTGCTCGCCGTCTTCGCCCGCCACCTGCTCTGGACCGCCCGGGGCAACTCCGGCGTCATCCTCAGCCAGCTGGCCCGCGGACTCGCCGAGGGCTGCGCCGGGGCAGCCGAGATCGACGGCCGCGTCCTCGCCGAGGGGCTGCAGCACGCAGAGCAGCGCGCCCGCCAGGCCGTGACGGACCCCAAGGAGGGGACCATCCTCACAGTGGCCCGCGCCATGGCCGAGGCCGCCGCCCGGGCCGCCGGGTCCACCGCACCGGGGTCGTATACCGTCGCCGACGGCGCCGACGACGCCGACCCGGGTGTCCCAGCAGCAGGCGATGGACCCGTCGGCGTCCACGCCGTCGCGCTCGCGGCTCTCGACGCCTCCCGGGAGGCCCTCGAGCACACCCCCGAGCAGCTCGAGGTGCTGGCCCGCGCCGGCGTCGTCGACGCCGGGGGAGCCGGGCTCGTCGTGCTCCTCGAGTGCCTCGAGCGGGTCTGCGCCGGCCAGCGCGCTCGCTCCGGGTCCGACGCCTCCGACCGACGTTCCCGGCGCCGGCCCGACCCCCGGAGCGCGGCGCTCAGCGCGGCTCGACCGGCCGACGGCGCCGAGACCCCCGGCATCCCGGAGTTCGAGGTGATGTACCTCCTGCGCGACTCCGACGACACCGCGGTGGACGCCCTGCGCGCCCGCCTCGTCGAGCTCGGCGACTCGGTGCTCGTCGTCGGCGGCGACGGGGAGTGGAACGTCCACGCCCACGTCGACGACGCAGGCGCCGCCGTCGAGGCCGGCATCGAGGCCGGCCGCCCGCACCGGGTGCGCATCACGCGCCTCACCGACGAGCACGGCCACGGCACTCGAGGTGCGCGGGTCGACGGTGCCGGCACCTCGGCGGTCCGTGGTGCCGCGATCGTCGCGTGCGCCGCCGGCGTCGGTCTCGAGGGGCTCTTCGAGGACGCCGGCGCGGTCGTGGTCCGCTCCGGACCCGGTCGGCGCGCCTCGACCGGGGGTCTCATCGACGCCATCCGCCAGCAGCACGCACGCGGGGCCTCGGGCGTCGTCGTCCTGCCCAACGACGGCGACACGCTCCTGGCCGCTGCCGCCGCCGTGCGTGCGGTGGCCGACGACGGCATCGAGGCGCACCTCGTCCACGTCCGCACGGCCGTGCAGGGCATCGCCGCCCTCGCCGTCTTCGAGCCGACCGCCGCGGCGTCGGCCAACGTGCTCGCCATGCAGGCGGCGGCGTCGGCGACCCGACACGGCGCGGTCACCGTGGCCAACCGGGCGGCGCTCACGAGCGGCGGTCCGTGCGAGGCGGGTGACGTGCTCGGCGTCGTCGACGGTGACGTCGTCATCGTCGGCTCCGACCAGCTCGACGTCTCCCGGCAGGTCGTGCAGCGGCTGCTCGCGAGTGGCGGTGAGCTCCTGACGGTCGTGGCGGGTGTCGACGCGCCCGACGGCCTGCTCGACGCCGTGACCGCCGAGGCCCGCGTCGCCCACCACGGCATCGAGGTCTCGCTCCTCGACGGCGGGCAGGCGGTCTACCCCGTGCTGCTGGGGGTGGAGTGAGGTGCCGGTGCTCACCGAGGACTCGCCGCTCACCAAGCTGCTCACCAAGCCTGACGCCGCCCAGCTGGCCCGCACCAAGGGCCTGCAGAGTGTCGGCGACCTGTTCGAGTTCGTGCCCCGGCGCTACGTGCGCCCCGGCCAGCTCACCGACCTGTCCTCGCTCCACGTCGGCGAGGAGGTCCTCGTCGTGGCCGAGGTCCGCACGGCGACCTCGCGGGCCATGCGCAACCGTCGAGGCAAGATGCTCACCGTCGTCATCGGCGACGACCACGGCAACGAGCTCGACGTGACCTTCTTCAGCGCCTTTGGCCACGAGAAGAAGCTGCTGCCCGGCGTGCGCGGGCTCTTCGTCGGGCAGATCGGCGCCTACGGCCGGCGGCTCCAGCTCACCCACCCGGAGTACGAGCTCTTCGACGACGACGAACAGGGTGAGGCGACCGTCGAGTGGTACCGCACCCACCGCGTGCCGGTCTACTCGACGACGGGCAAGCTCAACTCCCTCAAGCTGCGCCGGCTCGTCCACCACGCGCTCGACTCCGTCGACCGCGTCCGCGAGCCGGTTCCCGACGGCGTACGCGCCACGCGGGATCTCGTCGACCGCGCCGTCGCGCTGGAGCTCGTCCACCGACCCACGCTCGACGACCAGCCGTCCCGCGGGCTCGACCGGCTCAAGTACGACGAGGCGTTCGTCCTCCAGACGATCCTCGCCCAGCGCCGCAAGGCTGCCGAGTCCGAGCTCGCGACGCCGCGGCCTCCGCGTCCCGGCGGCCTGCTGGCCGCCTTCGACGCCCGGCTGCCCTTCGAGCTCACGGCGGGGCAGCGCGAGATCGGCGAGGTGCTCACGACCGAGCTCGCGTCCGACCGG
Organism: Terrabacter sp. 2TAF16; assembly: GCF_052115065.1. Classification (NCBI taxonomy): domain Bacteria; kingdom Bacillati; phylum Actinomycetota; class Actinomycetes; order Micrococcales; family Intrasporangiaceae; genus Terrabacter; species Terrabacter sp. 2TAF16. Next base: position 329,534 of record NZ_JBFRFZ010000005.1, on the reverse strand, counting down.
CCGATGCACCGGCTCCTCCAGGGCGAGGTCGGCTCGGGCAAGACGGTGGTCGCGCTGCGTGCCATGCTCGCCGCCATCGACGCGGGCGGCCAGGCGGCCCTGCTCGCCCCCACCGAGGTCCTGGCGGCTCAGCACCACCGCTCGATCATCGCGATGCTCGGCGACCTCGCGCAGGGCGGCATGCTCGGCGGCTCGGAGTTCGGGACCACCGTGGCGCTGCTCACCGGGAGCCAGAACGCCGCGACCCGCCGTCGCTCCCTGCTCGACGCGGCCTCCGGCGAGGCCGGCATCGTCGTCGGCACCCACGCGCTCATCCAGAAGCACGTCCAGTTCGCGGACCTCGCCCTCGTCGTCGTCGACGAGCAGCACCGCTTCGGCGTCGAGCAGCGGGACGCCTTGCGCGAGAAGGGCATCCGGCCACCTCACGTGCTCGTCATGACGGCCACCCCGATCCCGCGCACCGTCGCGATGACGGTCTTCGGCGACATGGAGACCTCGACGCTGCGTGAGCTGCCGCGCGGTCGCTCACCCATCACGACGCACGTCGTCGACGCAGACCGGCCCGGCTGGGTCGACCGCACGTGGCTGCGCGTCGCCGAGGAGGTCGCCAAGGGGCACCAGGCCTACGTCGTCTGCCCGCGCATCGGTGACGTCGACGACGAGGCCGCTCTCGCCCCGGGCAGCGGCGCCACCTCCCGCGACACCTCCGACGAGGACGCCGGCTGGGAGACCCACTGGGAGGGCGACGAGGGCGAGGTCGAGGGCGACGCCCCCGAGCGGGAGCTGACCGGCGTCTACGCGATGCTCAGCACGCTGCGCGCCAACCCGGCGCTCGACGGCACGCGCATCGGGGTGCTCCACGGCCGGCTCGACCCCGACGCCAAGGATGCCACGATGCGTGCCTTCGGGGACGGCGAGATCGACGTCCTCGTCGCCACGACGGTCATCGAGGTCGGCGTCGACGTGCCGAACGCCTCGGTGATGGTCGTCGTCGACGCCGACCGGTTCGGCATCTCCCAGCTGCACCAGCTGCGGGGTCGTGTCGGCCGTGGTGCGGTGCCCGGGCTCTGCCTGCTCATGACCCAGGGCGCGGGGGAGCGGGCCGCCGAGCGCCTCGACCAGGTCGCCGCGACGACCGACGGCTTCGAGCTGGCCCGCGCCGACCTGCTCCTGCGCCGGGAGGGCGACGTGCTCGGGGCGCGCCAGAGCGGCCGGGGCAACTCCGTGCGTCACCTGCGACTCGGCAGGCTCGAGGACGAACAGATCATCGCCGACGCCCGCGAGGACGCCTTCGCGCTCGTCGACGCCGACCCCGGCCTGCGCGAGCACCCGGCGCTCGCCGCCGCGGTCGCGATGCGGCTCGACGAGGAGCAGGCCGTATGGCTCGAGCGGGGCTGACATGACACGGATCATCAGCGGCACGGCAGGCGGTCGTCGCCTCCGGACGCCGCCCGGGTCCTCGACCCGACCCACGTCCGACCGGGTCCGCGAGGCGCTCTTCAGCCGGCTGGAGCACCGCGGGCTGCTCGAGGGCGCGTGCGTGCTCGACCTCTACGCCGGGTCCGGTGCGCTCGGCCTCGAGGCCGCGAGCCGCGGCGCCGCGCAGGTCCTGCTCGTCGAGTCGCGCCAGGCTGCCGCGAAGGTCATCCGCGCCAACGCCGACGTCATCGGGCACCCGGCCGTCCGCGTCGTCGCCGACACCGTCGAGCGAGCCCTGGCCGCCGGCCCACCCGCCGGCGTGCAGATGGACCTCGTGCTCGTCGACCCGCCCTACGACGTGTCCGAGGACGCCCTGGCGGCCGTGCTCGCCGCGCTCGTCGGGCACCAGTGGCTCGCGCGTGACGCGTTCGTCGTCGTCGAGCGCTCGAGCCGCTCACCGCAACCGACGTGGCCCGAGGGGCTCGAGCTCTCCGGCGAGAAGCGCTACGGCGAGACCGCGATGTGGTTCGCCGAGCCGCCGCCGAGCGACGTCGTCGCGTGACCCGTGGCGCGAGGCTCACGCGCCGCCCGGGACCCGGACGGTAGGTTGGGCCGCGTGACGAGCGAAGCGCGCCGCTGTGTCTGCCCCGGCTCCTACGACCCGATCACCAACGGTCACGTCGACGTGGTGACCCGGGCCAGCAGGTTGTTCGACGAGGTCGTCGTCGCGATCCTGCACAACCCGAGCAAGCACGGCACGTTCGACATCGAAGAGCGCACCGCCCTCATCGAGCAGTCCGTCGGCCACCTGCCCAACGTCCGGATCGGCGCCTGGGCCGGCACCCTGGTCGTCGACGTGTGTCGCGAGGTCGGAGCGGCGACGATGGTCAAGGGGCTACGGGGCGGCACCGACTTCGCCTACGAGCTGCCGATGGCGCACATGAACCACCACCTCACCGGCGTCGAGACGCTCTTCATCGCTGCCGACCCCACGCTCCAGCACGTCTCGAGCTCGCTCATCAAGGAGGTCGCGCGCTACGGCGGCGACGTCAGCGGCCTCGTGCCGGACCCGGTCCTGGCGGCGCTGACCGAGCGGCTGGGGGAGCGTTCGGGCTGATTTGGGCGCACGGCGCGCCTCTAGTAGCCTTGGAGGTCGGTCCACGTCCGTCTTGGCGCGGGCCGAATCCTCAACTGTGCGCAGGAGTCATGGACCGTCCCGATCCCCGTTCTCCTCTGGTGCTCGACACCAGAGAGCTTGTTCGGCGACCGGGAACGATGCACGAGATCTCGCGCACGGTGACGTTGCCCGACGACCTCGGAACCGACGTCATCTCGATCCAGACCGGTCAGCCGGTCCAGGTCGAGGTGCGCCTCGAGTCCGTCGTCGAAGGTGTCCTCGTCACGGGTTCGGCCAGTGGCACGGCGACCGGCGCCTGCGTGCGGTGCCTGGATCCTCTCGAGCTCGATGTCGAGGGGACCTTCCAGGAGCTGTTCGCCTACGCCGACCGGGCGGCGCACCACCACGAGGTGGGAGCCGACTCGGACGAGGACGAGGTGCACGAGCTGGTCGGTGACCTCATCGACCTCGAGCCCGTGCTCCGGGACGCTGTCGTGCCGACGCTGCCGTTCCAACCGGTGTGTCGGCCTGACTGCCCGGGGTTGTGTTCCGAGTGTGGGATGCACCTCGCGGAGGACCCGGACCATCATCATGAAGTGATCGACCCGAGGTGGTCGTCCCTCAGCGGACTGCTGGGGAACGACCCGCAAGAGAAGAGGAACTGACGTGGCTGTCCCGAAGCGGAAGATGTCGCGCTCCAACACCCGTTCGCGTCGCGCGAACTGGAAGGCAACGCCGACGACGCTCACCACGTGCCCCCAGTGCGGTGCGGCGACCCAGCCGCACATCGCGTGCCCCTCGTGTGGCACGTACAAGGGCCGTCACTACGCCGCTGCCGAGCGCACCGAGCACCAGGCCTGATCACCCCGTGAGCAGCCCCGTGAGCAGCCTTGGTGCTGGGGGTGTTCCGGCGGTGCCGCAGCGGCCCGTCGATGCTCTGATCGCCCACCTCCGTGAGGTGGTCGGCCAGGACATCGACGAGCCGCTGCTGCTGCGTGCCCTGACGCACCGGTCGTACGCCTACGAGAACGGTGGCCTGCCCAACAACGAGCGCCTCGAGTTCCTCGGAGACTCCGTCCTGGGCCTCGTCGTCACCGAGTCGCTCTATCGTGAGCACCCCGACCTCGCGGAGGGGCAGCTCGCCAAGCTGCGCGCCGCCGTCGTCAACATGCGGGCGCTTGCCGACGTCGCCCGGGTCTTCGACCTCGGGCAGTACGTCATGCTCGGCAAGGGTGAGGAGGCCACCGGTGGCCGCGACAAGGCCTCGATCCTGGCCGACACGCTCGAGGCCCTCATCGGCACCGTGTTCCTGTCGACCGACATCGACTTCGCCGCGCGCTTCGTGCACCACCACTTCGATCCCCTGATCGAGGAGGCCGCCACGCTCGGCGCCGGTCTCGACTGGAAGACGAGCCTGCAGGAGATGGCGGCCGGCTCGGCCCTCGGCTCGCCCGAGTACCGCGTCAGCGAGCAGGGGCCCGACCACGAGAAGGAGTTCCACGCCCGCGTCGTCGTCGGCGAGGAGGTCCTCGGCGAGGGTCGCGGCCGCTCGAAGAAGGAGGCCGAGCAGAAGGCCGCCAAGGAGGCCTGGCACGCGCTCGACGGTCGTCGCAGCGCCTCCGTGGCATCGGCGGCCGCGGGCCAGACACAGGCCTGAGCCGCGCGTGCCGGAGCTGCCCGAGGTCGAGGTCGTCCGCCGCGGCCTCGCCGACCACGTCGTCGGTCGCCACGTCACGCGTGCCCGGATCACGGGCGTCCGCGTCGCGCGTCGTCACGACGCCGGGCCGGAGGACCTCGCGGCGCGACTGCACGACGTGACCGTCACCGCGGCCTCGCGTCGCGGCAAGTACCTCTGGCTCGCCCTCGACGGCGAGGACGCGCTCATCGTGCACCTCGGGATGAGCGGGCAGATGCTCGTCGAGCCCGCTGACGCTCCGCTCGAGAAGCACTGCCACGCCCGCTTCGACTTCGCCGACGGCGGGCCGCAGCTGCGCTTCGTCGACCAACGCACCTTCGGCGGCCTCGCCCTGTCGCCGCTGCGTCCCGACGGCATCCCCGAGTCCGTCGCCCACATCGCTCCCGACCCCTTCGAGCCGGTCTACGACCAGGCGGCCGTCGTGCGGCGGATGAAGCAGCGCGACAGTGCGGTCAAGCGGGCCCTGCTCGACCAGTCGCTCGTGTCCGGCATCGGCAACATCTACGCCGACGAGGCGCTCTGGCGCGCCAAGGTGCACGGCGAGCGGCTGTGCTCGTCGCTGACGAAGCCGACGCTCTCCGCCGTCCTCGACCGGGCGCGCGAGGTCATGGCGGAGGCGCTCGGCCAGGGCGGCACGAGCTTCGACTCGCTCTACGTCAACGTCAACGGGGCGAGCGGCTACTTCGACCGGTCGCTCCATGCGTACGGCCGCGCTGGCACGCCCTGCGACCGCTGCGGCACGATCATGCGGCGCGAGCAGTTCATGAACCGCTCGTCCTTCTCGTGCCCCGTCTGCCAGCCTCGCCCGAGACGCCGAAGCCCGTCCTGACCGTCGGGGACGGTGGGACGGGCCGCGACGTTCTCGTCAGGTCGGTCCGTCGGCGGACCGTGCCGTTCGGTCAGCTCCCCGTCGGGCGACGCTTCGGCGCGGGACGCACCGGGTCGTCGTCGACGGGCTCGACGTGCTCGGGCACGACGATCGGCTTGATCCGCGCCCAGACGAAGAAGAACGCGCTCATGAGGAGCAGGACGATGCCGGCCCACAGGTTGGCGTTGACGCCACCGGTCTTCTGCAGCGCCTGGTCACCGAAGATCCCCATGACGAGGAGGATCAGGCCGTAGAGCCCCAGCAGGGCGCCGATGAAGTTGCGGATGTCGAAGGCGCCCGCGGTGTGCTTCTCGCCCCGCGTCCCGTCCGGGTCAGGTGCGTCGAGCCGGTGTTGGTCACTCATGTCGAGGCTCCTGTCAGAACAAGAAGTTGAGGATGATGACGAGGCCGAGGGAGATGCCGGCCAGAGGAAGGGTGCGGCGGAACCACGGCATCGTGCGCTCCTGGGGGTCGACGAGCTCCTCTCTCGGCGTCTCGGAGTAGACGAGACCGCGCAGCTCGGACGACGGCTTGGGCTCGGTCACGAGCGACACGCCGACGCTGAGCACGATGTCGACGACGAACGCCGCGGACGCCGCGACGAACGCGGCGCCCTGGCCGCTGAGTGGGATGACCCCGAGGCTCGCCGACCCGAAGCCGTCCTCGCTGAGGAACGCGACGAGCACGGCCGAGAGCGTGCCGGCCGTCAGGCCGACCCACCCGGCGGTTGCCGTCATGCGCTTCCAGAACATGCCGAGGATGAAGGTCGCGAACAGTGGTGCGTTGAAGAACCCGAACAGCGACTGGAGATAGTCCATGACGTTGCTGAAGGAGCTGGCGATGGTGGCCGTGAAGATCGCGATGACCGTCGCTCCCACCGTGGCCAGACGGCCGATGCGCAGATAGTAGTCGTCGCTGTGGTCCTTGCGGATGTAGCGCTGCCACAGGTCGTAGCTGAAGACGGTGTTGAACGCCGAGATGTTGGCGGCCATGCCGGCCATGAACGCGGCGAGCAGTCCCGCTATCGCGACGCCGAGCAGCCCGTTGGGCAGGATGTCGCGCATGAGCAGGAGCAGTGAGTCGTTGTACTTCACGCCCTCGCCCGATGCCCCGCCCGGTGGGGTGCCGCCCGCCTTGAGCTCACCGATCTCCTTGACGAGCACGGCGGCGACCATGCCGGGGATGATGACGATGAAGGGCACGAACATCTTGGCGAACGACCCGATGATGGGTGTCTTGCGAGCCGCTGACATCGAGTTGGAGGCCATGGCCCGCTGCACCTCGACGAAGTTCGTCGTCCAGTAGCCGAAGGACAGGACGAAGCCCAGGCCGAAGACGATGCCGACGACCGACCAGAACGGCGAGTCGAAGCCCGAGAGCGCCTGGCCCGGCCACGAGTGGAGCTGCTGCTCGGCCGACGGGACGCTCGCCGACGCCGGAGCCGACGTGGCGAACTGGGTGACCTTGTCCTTGAGGCCCTGGTAGCCGCCGACGCGGTGCAGGCCGATCAGGGTCAGCGGCAGCAGGGCGGCCACGATGACGAAGAACTGGAGCACCTCGTTGTAGATCGCGGCCGACAGGCCACCGAGCGTGATGTACGACAGGACGATCGCGGCGGCGACGAGCAGCGCCACCCAGAGCGGCCAGCCGAGCAGCGCGTGCACGATCGAGCCGAGCAGGTAGAGGTTGACGCCGGCGATGAGCAGCTGCGCGACGGCGAAGCTGATCGAGTTGACGAGGTGGGCACCGGTGCCGAAGCGGCGGAACATGAACTCGGGGACCGAGCGCACCTTGGAGCCGTAGTAGAAGGGCATCATCACGACGCCGAGGAAGAGCATGGCGGGGATGGCGCCGACCCAGAAGTAGTGCACGGTCGAGATGCCGAGCTCGGCACCGTTGGCCGACATGCCCATGATCTCGACGGCACCGAGGTTCGCCGAGATGAAGGCGAGGCCGGTGACCCAGGCCGGCAGCGACCGGCCGGAGAGGAAGAAGTCGATGGAGTCGGACACCGCGCGCCTCGCCATGACCCCGATGCCGAGGACGAAGACGAAGTAGAGGGCGATGATGACGTAGTCGACCGGTTTGGCGCTGATGAGGGCGTCCGCCGTGGGCAGACCCGCCAGTGCGTGCATGCGTTCAGTCCCTTCGTTGAGCGACGACCGACGCTAGCGCAGCCACTGAAGACGGGCGAGTCAGGATGTGCGAGTGCCGCGTGCCCTCGTGATGAGCCGTTTGAGCGGGACGGAGGTGTCCGCCGCGCTGTCGGCTTCGATCGTCATACCCTTCTCGAGCGCTCGTTTCACGGCGAGGTAGTCGGTCGGGACGCCGACCGACTCGACGGCGATGAGCAGCCCGTCGCGGTAGCTGAGCAGCGAGAAACGTTCGGCTGCGACGTCGCCCCGCACGACCGTCCGGTCCGCGCCGTGCGGGAGTCCCGCCATCTGGAGCCGCAGGTCGCCCTGGTCGCTCCAGAACCACGGCACGCGGTCGTATGCCGTCGGGTGCCCGACGAGGGTCGCCGCTGCCGCCCGCGCCTGGTCGGTCGCGTGCGGCACGCTCTCCAGCCGCATCGTGCCCGGCTCGCCGCGGTCGAACGGGTTGGGTCCGACGGCGCAGTCGCCGGCCGCGACGGTGACCCCGTCCGAGGTGAGTGCGTACTCGTCGACGACGATGCCCCGAGGTTCCACGAGCAGGCCGAGCTGCGCGGCGAGGGCGGTGCTGGGTGCGGCTCCGATCCCGACGACCACGAGGTCGGCGGGCAGCTCGGTGCCGTCATCGAGCTGGACGCTCGTGACGCGACCGTGCTCGCCGGTCAGGCGGACGGCATGGGATCGCAGCAGGATCCGGGTGCCGCGGCGCTCGTGGGCCTGGAGCACGGCGTCGGACAGCACCGGCGTGACGGCCCGCCCGAGGAGCCGGTCGGTCGCCTCGACGACGCTCACGTCGCTGCCGAGCGCCCGAGCGCCGGCGGCGATCTCGAGCCCGATGAAACCACCGCCGACGACGACGACCTCTCGTGCGGCGCGGAGCCGAGGCGCCAGCCGGTCGGCGTCAGCGAGGGTGCGCACCGAGTGGACCCCGTCGAGGTCGGCGCCCTCGACCCCCAGACCGCGGTTGACCGCGCCCGTCGTCAGGGCGAGGCGTTCGAAGGTGAGGGTCCGGCCCGAGGCCGTCGTGGCGCTCCCTCCGGAGGCGTCCCGGCCGATCGTCACGACGGGGTCACCGGTGACGAGCTCGACCCCGAGGTCGGCGAACCAGGCGGCGTCGTGGAAGACGAGGGAGCCGCGGTCGTGCTCGCCGCGCAGGTAGCTCTTCGACAGGGGTGGGCGCTCGTAGGGCGGCTCGGGCTCGGCGCCGACGAGCACGACGGGCCCTGTGTCACCGAGCTCGCGCAGGGCCGTGACGAGCGAGATGCCGGCCTGCCCGGCGCCTACGACGAGGGTGCTGACGGTCGCGGCGGTGGCCATGCGTCCACCCTAGGGTGGGCCCATGACGTGGTCTCCCGCGAACCCCGAGTCCGTCTTCACCTACGGCGCCCCGCAGCTGAAGTTCGGCGCCGGCGCGGCCGACGAGATCGGGCACGACCTCCTGGTGCTCGGTGTGTCGCGGGTGCTCGTCGTCACCGATGCCGGCGTGCTCGCGACCGGCTGGCCCGACCGCGTCGCCGACGGCATCCGCGGGTTCGGGGTCGAGGTCGTCGTCCACGACTCGGCGCATGTCGAGCCGACCGACGCGAGCCTCCTCGTCGCAGTCGAGCGGGCCCGAGCGGACGGACCGTTCGACGGCTACGTCGCCGTCGGCGGTGGCTCGGCCATCGACACCGCGAAGGCGGTGGACCTGCTCCTCAGCGACGGTGGGGAGCTCATGGACTACGTCAACGCGCCGGTCGGTGCCGGTCGCGCACCGACCCGCCCGCTCGCGCCCCTCGTCGCGGTGCCCACCACGACCGGGACCGGAGCCGAGAGCACGACGATCTGCGTCCTCGACGTGCTCTCGCTCAAGGTCAAGACGGGCATCTCCCACGTGCGGCTCCGGCCGAGCCTCGCCGTCGTCGATCCTCGACTCACGGCCACCCAGCCCGCGGGGGTGACGGCAAGCGCCGGCATGGACATCCTCTGCCACGCCCTCGAGAGCTGGACGGCCCGGCCGTTCACGAGCTACGAGCGCAAGCAGCCCGGCGAGCGCGTGCCCTACTGCGGCAGCAACCCGATCGCCGACATGTGGTCGGAGCGGTCGATGTCCTTGCTGGCCAAGGCGTTCCGGACGGCGGTTCGCGACGGCTCCGACGAGGCCGCCCGCGGCGAGATGGCGCTCGCGGCGACGTTCGCCGGCCTAGGGTTCGGCAACGCGGGCGTCCACGTGCCGCACGCCAACGCGTACCCCGTGGCCGGCCGGGTGCGCGACTTCCACCCGGACGGCTACCCGAGCGACGAGCCGATGGTGCCGCACGGCATGGCGGTCGCGCTGACGGCGCCCGAGGCGTTCCGGTGGACCTTCGGGTCCGACCCCGAACGGCACCTCGCCGCGGCCCGGCTCCTCGACCCGGCGCACGGCAGCCGCTGGGAGTCCGAGCCCCGTGACGTGCTTCCCGGCGTCCTCGTCGACCTCATGCGCGACATCGACATGCCGAACGGCCTCCGGGCCGTCGGCTACGACGAGCGGGACGTCGACGCCTTGGTGGAGGGTTCGCTCAAGCAGCAGCGGCTGCTCGCGACGAGCCCCCGCGAGGTCGGACCCGACGACCTGGCCGGCATCATGACCCGCTCGATGCAGCTCTGGGAATAGTGGTCGACGCGAGGGGCAGGTGGCGGCATACAGTGCCGTCTGTGACCACGGAGCCCACGCACCTGCCCCTGCCCCTCGACAGCGACTGGCTCGACTGGGTCGGCGCCCGCGGCGAGCAGCAGCTCGCGCTGGCGCGGTCCCTCGTCGAGGGACTGCGCAGCGACCCGCCGAAGCAGCCGCTCGAGGTGCTCCGGGTCTGGAACGACGCACAGACGGCGCTGTCGAACGCCGCGTCCGTCGGGTCGCTCTTCTCCGAGGTGCACCCGGATGCGACCGTGCGCGAGCGCGCCGAGTCCGTGGCCCAGCAGGTGCAGAAGCTCGACACGGACCTCGGTCTCGACACCGAGCTGTATGCCGTCCTCGCGGGGCTCGACGCGAGCGGCCTCGACGCCGACGCGACGCGGGTGCTCGAGCGGACGCTGCGTGACTTCCGTCGCTCGGGTGTCGACCGCGACGAGGAGACCCGCGACCGCCTTCGTGCGCTGAGCGAGCGGGCAATCCTGCTCAGCCAGGAGTTCAGCAAGAACATCCGCGAGGACGTCCGCAGCATCCGGGTGACGCCCGACCGGCTCGCGGGGCTGCCGCAGGACTGGGTCGAGGCGCACCCGGTCGGCGACGACGGCCTCGTCACCGTGACGACCGACTACCCCGATGTCGTGCCCTTCCGGACCTTCGCGCACGACGCGCAGGCCCGCCGGGACCTCGTCACCGAGTTCCTCACCATCGCGTGGCCGGCCAACGACCGCGTCCTGCAGGAGATCTTCTCGGTCCGCCGGGAGCACGCCTCTCTCCTCGGCTACGCCTCCTGGGCCGACTACGACGCTGAGGTCAAGATGATCGGCAGTGGCGACGCCATCGGCGAGTTCGTCGACCGCATCACCGAGCTGTCGGCCACGAGCGCCGAGCGCGACAAGGCGGTGCTGCTCGAGCGGCTGCGCCAGGACCGTCCCGACGCCACCGACATCGACGGGGCCGACGTCTCCTACTACGCCGAGCTCGTCCGCAAGGAGGACCTCGCCGTCGACGCGCAGCGCGTGCGCACGTACTTCCCGTTCGAGTCGGTGCGCCAGGGGCTGCTCGACGTGACGGGCCGGCTCTTCGGGCTCGAGTGGTCGCCGGTGCCGCGCGAGGATGCCCGCACGTGGCACGAGGAGGTCGCGACCTACGACGTCTCCTTCCACGGCGCGCGCATCGGCCGCATCCACCTCGACCTGCACCCGCGCGACGGGAAGTACAAGCACGCGGCCCAGTTCGACCTCGCGCGCGGTGTCGACGGCACACAGCTCGCCGAGGGCGTGCTCGTCTGCAACTTCAACCGCGGCCTCATGGAGCACGACGAGGTCGTCACCCTCTTCCACGAGTTCGGCCACCTCGTGCACCACGTGCTCGCCGGCCGCACCGAGTGGGTGCGCTTCTCGGGCGTCGCGACCGAGTGGGACTTCGTCGAGGCCCCGAGCCAGATGCTCGAGGAATGGGCTTGGGACGCCGACGTGCTGGCCACCTTCGCCCGAAACGCCGACGGCGAGACCATCCCCGCCGACCTCGTCGAGGCGATGCGCCGGGCCGACGACTTCGGCAAGGGCTACGACGCCCGGACGCAGATGTTCTACGCCGCGCTCTCCTATGACTTCCACGTCAACGAGACCGACGACCTCACGGCCCGCCTGCGCGAGCTCATGGAGCGCTACTCGGTGTTCCCGTACCTCGACGGCACGCACATGCAGTGCCACTTCGGTCACCTCGACGGCTACAGCTCGGCGTACTACACGTACATGTGGTCGCTCGTCATCGCCAAGGACATGTTCTCGGCCTTCGACAAGGGCGACCTGTTCGACCCCGAGGTCGCCGGCGCCTACCGGGACAAGGTTCTCGCGCAGGGCGGGCGACGCGACGCGGCCGACCTCGTCGAGGACTTCCTCGGCCGTCCCTACACGTTCGACGCGTATGCCGCGTGGCTCGCGGAGTGACCGCGGCGGGGCCTGACGGCCTGCACGTCACGGCGCTGACGGTCTACCCCGTCAAGTCGCTCGCCGGGGTCCCGGTCGACGAGGCGGTCGTCGAGACCCGCGGGCTGCACGGCGACCGGCGCTGGGCGGTCGTCGATCCGGAGGGCACCAAGGTCACGGCGCGCGAGGAGCACGCGCTCCTCGGCCTGAGGGCCGAGCCGCTCGACGGCGGGGGAGTGCGCCTCGTCGCACCCGGCGCGGACGCGCTCGAGCTCGGCCCGCCCCGGGGAGCCGCGCCGGTTCCCGTCGCGTTCTCCGGGCAGGACCACGCGCTCCCCGCCGGCGCCGACGCCGATGCGTGGCTGACCGCCCGGGTCGGACGCCCGCTCCGGCTCGTGTGGCAGGACGACGAGACGCACCGGCCCATCCGTCCGGACATGGGTGGCACGGACGGCGACCGGAACTCGCTCTCCGACGCCGCACCCCTCCACGTCACGTCGGAGTCGTCCCTCGCGCGGCTCAACGACTGGCTGCTCGAGACGGCGGCCGAGCGTGGCGAGGGGCCGCGAGATCCCTTGGGGCACGACCGTTTCCGGCCCAACGTCGTCGTCTCCGGGAGCAACCCGTTCGCCGAGGACGCCTGGACGACGGTCCGCGTCGGGGACGTGCCGTTCCGCGCGACGATGGTGTGCGACCGCTGCGTCATGACGACGGTCGACCGCGGAGACCTGCGCACCGGGAAGGAGCCGATCCGCACCCTCGCCCGACACCGGAAGTGGGACGGTGCCACGTGGTTCGGCATCCGACTCACGCCGGAGCTGCCCCTTGCCGACGATGCCCTGCTACGGGTCGGCGACCCCGTCGAGCCGGCCTGACCGAGCTGGGCCGAGCCGAGCCGAGCGGCGTGGCGCGAGATCGGGCGCGAGATCGGGCGCGAGATCGGGCGCGAGATCGCGCGGTGGTGGTGCATCAGCCACCCGAGCTGCGCGATCTCACGCACGACCAGCCGGGGCGCGAGGCGTCAGGTGAGTCGGGACAGGACCTCGCGCAGGTCGGTGAGGCCGCGTGCCTCCTCGGGGCTGAGGGCCGCCAGCGGCGTGGCTGACAGCCGGCGATAGACCGCGGCCATCCCCTCGAAGAGCTCGGGCGAGACGCCGGCCGAGCGCTGGGTGGCCGCGATGCTCTCCATCTCGTCGACGAAGCGCCCGCTCTTGGCCGCAGCCACGGCGACCCGTCGGGCGGCGCCCTCGACCTGGGCGGGGAGCTCCTCGGCGAGGTCGTCGAGGACCGGCGCGAGCACCCCGAGCGCCTCGGCCGTCTGGAGGGCCTGCGCCCAGACGGCCGTCGTGCCCTTGTAGACGGACGCCGTGCACATCTTCACGGCCGAGGCCTGGCCGACGCGGTCGCCGACGATGCTCCGTCGCAGCCCGACGGCCGGGACCCGAGCCACCTCGGCCGCGCGGGCGCCGGCGAGGTAGAGCATCGTGTCGCCGTCCGGCTCCGGCGGACCGCCGCTGACGGACCCGTCGACGAGGTCGAGGCCCTCGGCGGCCGCCCGGTCCGCGAGGCCGGAGACCCGGTCGGGCGACACGGCGTTGGCGTCGAGGAGCAGCGGTGTCGAACCGGTCACCCTGGCCGCGTCGATGACGGATCGGAGCACTGCGTCGGCAGCTGCGGGAGGGCAGATGCTGACGACGAGGTCGACGGCCGCGACGACCTCCTCGAGGTCGGGCAGCAGCTCCAGGCCGGTGGCCAGGGCGGCCGTGCGGTCGCTGCGTCCTCGCACGGTCGCGACGACCCTGGTGCCCCCGGCCGCCCAGGCACGCCCCAGGGCCGCCCCCATGGCCCCCGGCGAGACGATGGCGATGGTCCGCACGGTGCGGGCTCCCGGTAGGAGCTCCCCCGTCGTGGAGGGTCCGCGCGCCGGCCCGACGCTCACGGGATCGGGAGGTCCTTGAGCACGACCGCCTTGCCGGTGCTGCGCTGCGACAGGTCGGCCATGGCCTGTCGCACCGTCTTGGAGAAGAGGTGCGCACCCTTGATCGTCGGGTGGATGCGGTCGGACTGGACCTGCTCGGGGTGGGCCCGGATGGCGTCGGCCCAGTCGGCCACGATGACGTTGGGCCGCCCGCGGGCGATGAGGTCGAGCGTCGCGTTGTCGGTGTCGACGCGGGCGAACGGTCCCATGATGTTGACCAGCACGACCATGCGGCCGGAGCCGAGCACGTCGAGCACCTGCTTGACGCGGTCCTCGTCGACGCCGGCGTTGGTGCCGAAGGCGAGGATGATCGCGCGCCGGTTGCCGTCACCGCGCGCGGAGACCTCGGCGAGACCGTCGGACCAGCGACGGTTGGACTTCGCGTCGATGCGGATGCCCGGGAAGTAGTAGCGCAGCGCCTGGAGGCTGCCGACCATGATCGAGTCGCCGTACGCGTCGATCTCGGGCCCGGAGGGCATCGTGAACGAGGCCTGGGCGGCGGACGCCGCTCCCGACGAGGACGGGCTCGCACCGGTCGTCGCGACGGGATGCGACGCCGCCGAACCGGGCGCCGCGGTCGCGGGGGAGTGGCTCGCCATGGCGTCGGCGGCCGCCTCGTTGGCGGCGAGCATGCGCGCGGTCTCGCTCTGGTCGGGGGCGGTGAGCACGATGACCGCCGTCACGACGGCCAGGGCGGCGACGCCCGCGCCGACGACCTGCTTGGTGCGTCGGGTCAGGCTCGAGACCTGCCCGCGCAGCCGCGTCGCCACGCCCCGGAAGCCGAGGGTGCGGAACGGCGTCTCGACGAAGCGGAACGTGAGGTCGGCGAGCGCGAACGTCACGAGCACGCACCACAGCCGCGTCAACAGGTGCGACGTGGTGCCGGGCGCCGACGGGTTGTCGAGCGCCACGAGCAGGATGACGGGCCAGTGCCAGAGGTAGATGGAGTAGGACCGGGCGCCCACCCAGCCCGCGACGGGGTGCCGCATGACCCGCTGCACGCCGGTGACCCGGTCGGGGCGTCGCTCGATGACACCCATGACGAGGACCGCCGTCGCGAGCGACGCGAGCACGATCCCGCCGCGGAAGGTCACGGTGGACTGCTCGTCGAGGAGGACCATCTCGGCGAGCAGGACCACGAGGGCCAGCGGGACGGCATACGACCCGAAGCGACCCCACCGCGAGGGCGCCACCCACAGCGCGAGCTGCGGGCTGGCCCAGGCGAAGGCGAGAGCGGCTCCCGCCATGAGCCCCACGACGTGGGTGTCGGTGCCGTAGTAGACGCGCGTGGCGTCGGTGCCCGGCGTGAAGAGCAGGGCCATGAGCAGTGACGAGCCCACCCCGACGGCCACCGCCACCCCGACGCGAACCCGGCTCGACACCGCGAGCAGGGCGAGGGTCACGAGCGGCCAGAGCAGGTAGAACTGCTCCTCGACGGCCAGCGACCAGAAGTTCATGAACAGCTGCGGCGCGGTCTGGCCGAAGTAGCTCGTGCCAGCCGTGATCTCCGCCCAGTTCGTCGAGAAGGTCAGGGCCCCGACGATCTGCCGGCCGATGTCGACGAGGAGGTCCTGGCTGACGGCCCGTGCGATGAGCACGCTCGTCACGACGCAGAGGACCAGGGCGGGCACGAGCCGGCGCGCGCGTCGCACCCAGAACTGCGAGAGCGCGATCCGGCCGGTGCGGTGGTGCTCGCGGACGAGCAGCGTCGTGATGAGGAAGCCCGAGACGACGAAGAAGACGTCGACGCCGAGGAAGCCGCCCGGCAGCCACGAGGCGTTGAGGTGGTAGACGAGGACCCCGACGATGGCGAGGGCCCGCAGCCCGTCCAGGCCCTCGATCCGAGCGGGGCGTCCCGACGGAGCACGCCCCGATCGGGGGGTGGCCCCCGTGGCCGTGTCGGCGGTCTGACCCGTGCCAGCCGCCCGTGAAATCGCCGACGTCGTCAACGTCGCTCCTTCCGTGGGCCGCGGTGAGTGGAGTCACCGCCGTGCCTGTTGTGAGCATAGGTACGCGTGGGGCTCCCGTTGCGGCGCCACGCGGCATACCGTGTCGGGGTGGCTGACGAGCAGGATGCCGAGGGGGCCGGCGCGCCCGTGCGCGTGACGATGTTCGTGCGCGGGCAGGTGCAGGGCGTGGGGTTCCGCTGGTGGACCCGAGCCCGGGCGCTCGAGCTCGGTCTGGACGGTCACGCCCGCAACACCGCCGACGGCCGCGTCGAGGTCGTCGCCCAAGGCCGCCGTGAGGACGTCGACGCGCTCGAGGCGCTGCTGCGCGAGTCTCCCTCGACGACCAGACGACCGGGACACGTCGAGAGCGTGGTCGTGCAGCAGGGCGTTCCGAGGGACGGAATCTCCGGGTTCGTCGAACGCTGACCCGCCTAGGCTGGCCGGGTGAGCGACGTGCCCGAGGTCCCCGCCGAGCTCGCTCGGCTGCGCAGCAGCATCGACAACATCGACGCCGCGCTCGTCCACCTGCTCGCGGAGCGCTTCAAGTGCACCCAGCAGGTCGGCCGGCTCAAGGCCGAGGAGCACCTACCCGCGGCAGACCCGCAGCGCGAGGAGCGCCAGATCGCGCGGCTGCGGGCGCTCGCCGACAGCGCGGGCCTCGACCCGGTGTTCGCCGAGGCGTTCCTGGGCTTCATCATCGCCGAGGTCATCCACCACCACGAGCGCATCGCGAACGGCGACTCGTAGGCGTCGTACCGGAAGGCGCCGCGCAGCCCCGGTGCCCTCAGTAGAGGGTCGCGTCCTGGCGCGCGTCGAGGGCCGCGTCATAGGCCGCGGCCTCGTCGTCGGAGGCGAACCCGCCGGCCTCACGCGTCATCGCCCCCGCCGTCGGCAGGGTCTTCGGGTCCACCTGTGACGCGCTGTCCCACAGGCGGCTTCGCTTGATCGCCCGCGCGCACTGGAAGTAGACGCGCTCGACGGTCACGACGAGCACCGAGGCCGGCAGCACGCCCTTGACCTCGTGGCAGGCCAGCTCGTCCGGGTCCGTCGAGACGACCGCGGTGCCGCGCACACGGAGCTCCTCGCCGAGGCCCGGCACGAGGAAGATCAGGCCCACCCGCGGGTCGGCGACGACGTTGCGCAGGGTGTCGAGGCGGTTGTTGCCGCGGCGGTCGGGGATGACGAGCGTGCGCTCGTCGCGCACGACGACGAAGCCGGGACGGTCGCCACGCGGCGACTGGTCGAGGCCGCCGTCACCGACGGTGGCGACGACGACGAAGGGCGCCGCCTCGATGATCCGCGCCTGGCTCGGCGTGATGGTCGCCGACTC
Source organism: Terrabacter sp. 2TAF16 (assembly GCF_052115065.1). NCBI lineage: Bacteria > Bacillati > Actinomycetota > Actinomycetes > Micrococcales > Intrasporangiaceae > Terrabacter > Terrabacter sp. 2TAF16. Next base: position 312,443 of record NZ_JBFRFZ010000005.1, on the reverse strand, counting down.
CTTGGCGAGGCTGTTGGCCGCCGGCGCCGTGGGGTAGACCTCGAGCAGCCGCTCGAGGGTCGTGACCGTGTGTTCGTCGTGCGTTGCGCGCTCCTCTACCTCCACCCGACCACGGTATGCCGTCCGTCCCAGCACGCGCAGGCGCTCACCTCCCCGGAGCACGGCCCCACGACTAGTACGCTGACCGGGATCGCTGGCTGGCTGGACAAAGGATTTCTCGGGTCGTGTACGTCAAGAGCCTCACCCTGAAGGGCTTCAAGTCCTTCGCCTCGGCGACCCACCTGCGTCTCGAGCCCGGCATCACCTGCATCGTCGGCCCCAACGGCTCCGGCAAGAGCAACGTCGTCGACGCGCTCGCCTGGGTCATGGGAGAGCAGGGCGCCAAGTCGCTGCGCGGCGGCAAGATGGAGGACGTCATCTTCGCCGGCACGTCGGGGCGGGCGCCGCTCGGTCGCGCCGAGGTGGCCCTGACCATCGACAACACCGACGGCGCGCTCCCGATCGACTACACCGAGGTGACGATCGCCCGCACGATGTTCCGCAACGGTGGCTCGGAGTACGCCATCAACGGCACCCCGTGCCGCCTGCTCGACGTGCAGGAGCTGCTCTCCGACAGCGGCATCGGCCGCGAGATGCACGTCATCGTCGGCCAGGGCCAGCTGGACACCGTGCTGCGCGCGACCCCCGAGGAGCGCCGCGGGTTCATCGAGGAGGCCGCGGGCGTCCTCAAGCACCGCAAGCGCAAGGAGCGCGCGCTCCGCAAGCTCGACACGATGGAGGCCAACCTCACCCGGGTCCAGGACCTCACCGGTGAGATCCGTCGACAGCTCGGTCCGCTCGGGCGCCAGGCCGAGACCGCCCGCAGGGCGGCCGTCATCCAGACCGACGCCCGCGACGCGCGCCTGCGCCTCGTCGCCGACGACCTCGTCCAGCTGACGTCGACCCTCGAGCAGGAGGTCGCCGACGAGTCCGCCCTGATCGAGCGCCGCTCCGAGGTCGAGGCGTCCATCGGCGACCTCGGCCACCGCCTCTCCACCCTCGAGGAGGCCGCCGAGGCCGCTCGTCCGGCCCTGACCCGGGCCCAGGACGAGTACGTCTCGCTCGGCCGGCTCGTCGAGCGGATGGCCTCGACCCGGTCCCTCGCCGCCGAGCGCGTGCGGCTGCTGAGCGAGGACGACGAGCCCGAGGCCCCCGGCCAGAGCCGCGACCCCGAGCAGCTGCGCGCCCAGGCCGCCGACGTCCGCGAGCAGGAGGCGTTCCTCCTCGAGGAGATCGCCGAGGCCAAGGCCGCCCTCGAGAACGCCGTCCTGACCCGCACCGAGGCCGAGCGCGGTCATGCCGAGGAGACCACCCGCCTGCAGCGCGAGGCCCGGGCCGCGGCGGACCGTCGCGAGGGCCTGGCCAAGCTCGGCGGCCAGGTCGGCGCCAAGGCCTCGCGCATCGAGGCCCGCGAGGCCGAGGTCGGACGCCTGCGCGGCACCATCGAGGCCGCCCAGGCCCGCGCCGCCGAGGCCGAGCACGAGTTCTCCCGTCTCGAGTCCAGCGTCGCCCAGGACGAGGAGGGCGAGGAGGGGCTCGACACGGCCTACGAGGAGGCTGCCGCGCGCCTCGACGCCGCCGAGGCCGAGCTCGCCCGCTGGAAGGAGGCCGAGGCGACCGCCGAGAGCGCCCGCACCACGGCCGCCGCCCGGGTCGAGGCCCTCGGTCTCAGCCTGAGCCGCAAGGACGGCGCGGCTGCCCTGCTCGCCGCCGCCGACGAGGGCCACCGCATCCTCGGCTCCGTCGCGTCGCTCGTCACCGTCGAGCCCGGGCTCGAGAACGCCGTGGCCGCCGCCCTCGGGACGGCTGCCGAGGCCTTGGCCGTCGGTTCGCTCGATGCCGCTGCGGCGGCCCTGGACGCGCTGCGTGACGGCGACAACGGCCGCGCCAGCCTTCTCGTCGCGGAGTCCGCGACCCGCGTCGACCCCTCGTCATGGCCGGCTCTGACAGGCGACGCCCGCTGGGTCCGCGACGTCGTCGAGTGCCCCGACTCCGTGCGCCCGGCCGTGGAGCAGGTGCTCGAGCGCGTCGCCCTCGTGCCCGACGGCGCGGCCGCCCGCACGCTCGTTCGCAGCCACCCCGGAGTCACGGCCGTGACCCGCGGCGGCGACGTCTACGCCCCCGGTGCGGTCCGCGGTGGCAGCACGACGGCGCCCAGCCTGCTCGAGCTGCAGGCCGCGTTCGACGACGCCCAGGACGCGATGGCGCGGGCCACCCGCGAGGGCGAGGAGGCCCGCTTCCGCGTCTCGGGCGCCGACGCGACGCGCGCCGAGCTCGCCGACGCCGTCGAGGCCGCGCTCGAGCGCCTCAACGAGAGCGACGCCAGGATGGCGGCGATCGCCGAGAAGCTCGGCTCGCTCGGTCAGACCCTGCGGGCCGCGCGCTCCGAGGTGGAGCGCACCGAGAAGGCGATCGCGGACGCGACCGCGGCCCTCGAGGCCGACCAGACCGAGCACGCCGCCCTCCTCGAGCGGCTCGAGGCGGCGAGCGGTGAGGGTGACTTCGCCGACGAGCCGTCGACCGAGGAGCGCGACCGCCTCGAGGCAGTGGCCCGCGAGGCCCGTGCCGCCGAGACCGAGCTGCGTCTGGCGCTGCGCACCCGCGAGGAGCGTGCGCGCGCCCTCAAGGACCGCGCCGACGCGCTCGAGCGCGGCGCCCGCCACGAGGAGGAAGCCCGTCAGCGCCTCGCCGAGAAGCGGGCCCGACGCCAGCGCGAGGCCGCCGTGGCCGGGGCCGTCCGCACGGCCGCGGCCTGGGCGCACGAGCTGCTCGCCGAGTCGGCCGAGCAGGCGGGTCGCGCCCGCGCCGCTGGGGAGGCCGAGCGCACCGAGCGGGACGCCGAGCTCGCCGTCGTGCGCCGTGACATCGCGACCCTGCAGGCCGAGCTGCGCGAGCTCACCGACACGGTCCACCGCGACGAGGTCGCCCGCACCCAGCAGCGGCTGCGCATCGAGCAGCTCGAGACGAAGGCCGTCGAGGAGCTCGGCATCTCGCCGTCCGACCTCGTGGAGGAGTACGGCCCGCACCAGCTCGTCCCGGCCGTGCCCGACCCCGACGCCGATCCGGACGCGCCCCAGCCCGATCCGGTCCCGTTCGTCCGCGAGGCGCAGGAGAAGCGGCTGCGCCAGGCCGAGCGCAAGCTGAACGCCCTGGGTCGCATCAACCCGCTCGCGCTCGAGGAGTTCACGGCGCTCGAGGAGCGGCACAAGTTCCTCACCGAGCAGCTCGAGGACCTCAAGAACTCCAAGCGTGACCTGCTCGACATCGTCAAGGAGGTCGACGAGCGCGTCGAGCGCGTCTTCGCCGAGGCCTTCGAGGACACCGCGGTCCAGTTCGAGCGCGTCTTCCAGCGACTCTTCCCGGGTGGCGAAGGGCGTCTCGTCCTCACCGACCCGTCCAACATGCTGACGACGGGTCTCGAGGTCGAGGCTCGCCCGCCCGGTAAGAAGATCAAGCGGCTCTCGCTGCTCTCCGGTGGTGAGCGCTCGCTCGTGGCCGTGGCGCTGCTCGTCGCCATCTTCAAGGCCCGGCCCTCGCCCTTCTACATCATGGACGAGGTCGAGGCCGCCCTCGACGACGCCAACCTCGGCCGCCTCATCACCCTTTTCGAGGAGCTGCGCGACAGCTCGCAGCTCATCGTCATCACCCACCAGAAGAAGACGATGGAGATCGCCGACGCCCTCTACGGCGTCAGCATGCGCGGCGACGGCGTGACGACCGTCGTGTCGCAGCGACTGCGCGACGTCGCCGACCGAACCGCCTGACCCGACGGCATACGCCCCCCAGCCCGCCGGCAAGGGCGCAGCGCTCCCGCCCTTCCATGTCCGCGTGCCTCCATGTTTCGCGCGCTCGTGACCTGAGCGCGCGAAACGCGCCCCAGGCGGGTGATCCTTCCCGCGCCTGTGGGCCGGATCGCGCGCTCCACGCACGAGCGCGCGAAACCTCGGAAGAGGCAGGGCTGTCGTGTTGCGGAATCGTCACTCTGTGCTATTTGCGTCACAGGGGTCACATGCGTCACTCTTGTCACATGGTTTACCTGGTCATCTCGATGCTCGTCGTCACCGTGCTTGCTGTGGCGGTCGTCGGCGTCGTCGCGGTGCCTGCGCACCGCGGCGGCCGGGACCTGCTCACCGCCAAGGGGGAAGGGGTCGCACGCTCGGCACGTCGCCGTGCAGGCACCCTCGGTCGTCCGCGCGCCCGCACGCACTAGTCGCGCCCGACCGCCTGCCCACCCTCCTCGGCCACCGGCCACTGCCGGTGGCCGAGCCGCGTCCCGGGGTGCCCGGGGCCGTGATCGAGGTCGTGATCGCGGCGTCCGGGACCTCCACGCCAGCGTGGTTGGATGGCTGACGTGGACACTGTCTGGACATACGTCATCATCGGCGTCGCCATCCTCGTCGGCGCGGTCGCCTACGGCGTCAGCCTCGTGCGCGGCCGCGGCCGCACCGTCGAGCGCGAGGCCCCGCCGACCCGTCCGGTGCTGCCCGGCGAGGACCTCGACCGCCGGCCGCCCGCCGACTCGACCGACACCGTCGCTCCGCCCGCAGGCCCGCCCGCGACCACGACGCTCGAGCCGGAGGCTCCCACGGCGCCGACGCCGGCCCCCGAGCCGACCCTCGAGCGACCGGAGTCCGCACGGGGTCGCCTGCAGCGCCTGCGGGCCCGTCTGGCCAGGTCCAACTCCTCCATCGGCCAGGGACTGCTCGCGCTGCTCTCCCGTGGCAAGCTCGACGAGGAGGCCTGGGAAGAGGTCGAGGACACCCTCATCTCCTCCGACCTCGGCGTCGAGGCCACGACCGAGCTCGTCGACTCGCTGCGCACCCGCGTCAAGATCGACGGCACCACCGACGAGGCCACGGTGCGGGGCTGGCTCCGCGACGACCTGCTCGCCCTCGTCCAGCCCGACATGGACCGCCGCATCGCGAGCAGCCGCATCGGCGAGCGCCCCGCCGTCATCCTCGTCGTGGGCGTCAACGGCACCGGCAAGACGACGACGGTCGGCAAGCTGGCGCGCGTCCTCGTCGCCGAGGACCGTGAGGTCCTGCTCGGTGCGGCCGACACCTTCCGTGCCGCAGCCGCCGACCAGCTCGAGACGTGGGGGGCCCGCGTCGGGGTCGCCACCGTGCGGTCCGACAAGGACGGCGCCGACCCTGCGGCCGTCGCCTTCGACGCCGTCAAAGCCGGTATCGAGGAGGAGGTCGACGTCGTCATCATCGACACCGCCGGCCGCCTCCACAACAAGGTCGGCCTCATGGACGAGCTCGGCAAGGTCAAGCGCGTCATCGAGAAGCAGAGCCCCATCGACGAGGTGCTCCTCGTCCTCGACGCGACGACCGGGCAGAACGGTCTCCAGCAGGCCAAGGTCTTCTCCGAGGCGGTCGACGTCACGGGCATCGTCCTGACCAAGCTCGACGGCACCGCCAAGGGCGGCATCGTCGTCGCGGTCCAGCGCCAGCTCGGTGTGCCGGTCAAGCTCGTCGGCCTCGGCGAGGGCCCCGACGACCTCGCCCCCTTCGACCCCGAGGCCTTCGTCGACGCCATCGTCATGTGACGACGCGCGCTCCCGGCCCACGACGCCGAGCACGTGTGCCGGACGGCATACGTGCTCGGCGTCCGGTGGACGAACGGGGGAGTCCACGATCTGGACGCCCACGGTGCGGGAAACCATCCGCTAACAACCCCCACCGGTTGTTGACACGGCTGTAACAAACGACGCGGTCACCCGAAATTCGGCCCGTCCATCGTTCTCGCCATGAGCGCACTTACCTTCGTGACGGCAGACGCGCCGTTCACCGACAGCGGGAACACCGCGTGGGTCCTGGCAGCGGCCGCACTGGTCCTGTTCATGACCCCCGGTCTCGCCCTCTTCTACGGCGGCATGGTTCGCACCAAGAGCGTCCTCAACATGATGATGATGTCGTTCATCACGATGGGCACGGTCGGCACGGTGTGGATCCTCTGGGGCTACAGCCAGACGTTCGGCCCCGACATCGGGGGTGGCCTCATGGGCAACCCCTTCACGCACTTCGGCCTGAGTGGCGTCATCGACCAGATCTACGGCTACGTCCCGGCTGACGCCGCGGCGGGCACGGCAGCGGCCGGCGGCATCCCCGCGACCGCCTTCGTCGCCTTCCAGGTCGTCTTCGCGATCATCGCCGTGGCCCTCGTCTCGGGTGCCATCGCCGACCGTGCGAAGTTCAGCACGTGGACGATCTTCACGGTCGTCTGGGCCACCCTCGTCTACTTCCCCGCGGCCCACTGGGTGTTCGCCTTCAGCGGCTACGCGGCCGAGACGGGCGGCTGGATCGCCAACAAGGCCGACGGCCTCTTCCTCGGCGGCGCCGGTGCCTACGACTTCGCCGGCGGCACGGCCATCCACATCAACGCCGGTGCGGCGGGCCTCGCCCTCGCGCTCGTCCTCGGCAAGCGCATCGGTTTCAAGCGTGACCCGATGCGTCCCCACAACCTGACGCTCGTCATGATCGGCGCGGGCATCCTCTGGTTCGGCTGGTTCGGCTTCAACGCCGGCTCGGCGCTCGGCGCCGGTGTCCAGGCTGCCGGCGTCTGGGTCAACACCCTCGCCGCGACCGCGACCGCCATGCTCGGTTGGCTCCTCACGGAGAAGCTCCGCGACGGTCACGCGACCTCGCTCGGCGCGGCCTCCGGTGTCGTCGCCGGCCTCGTCGCCATCACCCCGGCCTGCGCCACGGTCTCGCCCATCGGTGCCCTCATCGTGGGTCTCGTCGCCGGTGTCGGCTGTGCGCTCGCGGTCGGCCTGAAGTTCAAGCTCGGCTTCGACGACAGCCTCGACGTCGTCGGCGTCCACCTCGTCGGTGGTCTCATCGGCACCCTGCTCATCGGCTTCCTCGCCACCAAGGGCAGCCCCACCGGTGCTGCCGGGCTCGACGTCAACGAGGGACTCTTCTACGGCGGTGGCGGCTCGCAGCTCGTCGCCCAGCTCGAGGGTGCGCTGGCCGTCCTGGTGTTCTCCTTCGTGGTCACCTACCTCATCGGTCTCGCCCTCCACAAGACGATCGGCTTCCGGGTGACGCCGGAGGAGGAGACCAGCGGTATCGACCTCGCCCAGCACGCCGAGACCGGGTACGACTTCGGTTCCTTCGGTGGATCCCGGACCGGTGTCGTCGCCGGCCACACCGCCACCGCACCCGCCCCGTCCGCCGAGAAGGCGCCCAAGGAAGAGGCCTCCGCATGAAGCTCATCACCGCCATCATCAAGCCCCACCAGCTCGACGAGGTGAAGGAGGCCCTGGAGGCCTTCGGGGTGGCCGGCATGACCATCAGCGAGGCCAGCGGCTACGGCCGCCAGCGCGGCCACAGCGAGGTCTACCGCGGCGCCGAGTACACCGTCGACTTCGTGCCGAAGGTGCGCCTCGAGGTCCTCGTCGACGACGTCGACTCCGCGGACGTCCTCGAGGTCATCCTCAAGGCGGCCCAGACCGGTCGCATCGGTGACGGCAAGATCTGGTCCGTCCCGGTCGAGGAGGTCGTGCGGGTCCGCACCGGCGAGCGGGGCGTCGACGCTCTCTGAGCGTCGACGGTCCACCCGCAGCACCGAAGAAACACCACACGCGACTCAAGGGGACGGCGAGACCTGACATGACGGATGTGACCTCACGACGTCTGGACCTCGCCGGCACCCGAACCTTCGCGACGCCCGGCGCGGGCCAGACCCGCCGCCGGGCGCTCGCGGAGTTCGGGTTCGGGTGGCTCCAGGAGCTCTGGCGCGAGGCGTGCGCGGGGCGTCGGCACGAAGGTGTCGCCCTCGCAGCGGTCGGCTCGCTCGCCCGCGGCGACGGCGGACCGCTCAGCGACTACGACCTGGTCCTCGTCCACCACCCACGAGGCTTGTCGGGCAAGGAGGTCGGCGCCTTCGCCGACAAGCTCTGGTACCCGATCTGGGACGCCGGGGTGCGGCTCGACCACAGTGTCCGCACCGTGGCCGACTGCCGGGCCGTCGCGTCCGACGACCTCTCCGCGGCGGTCGGGCTGCTCGACCTCACCCACGTGGCCGGGGACGCCGACGTCGTCAACGCGGCCCGGTCCACGGTGGCGCACGACTGGCGGGCCAACGCCCGCACCCGGCTCGGTGAGATGCAGGAGTCGGTGATCCAGCGCCACGCCCGCCAGGGCGACCTCGCCCACCTCATCGAGCCGGACCTCAAGGAGGCCCACGGCGGCCTCCGCGACATGTCGGTGCTGCGGGCCCTCACGGCCGCCTGGCTTACCGATCGGCCGCACGGCGAGGTCGACGAGGCCTACGAGCGCATCCTCGACGTGCGTGACGCCATCCACGTCGTCACGGGGCGCGGGAGGGACCGGCTGACCCGCGACGACCAGGACGCGTGCGCCGCGCTGCTCGGCTACACCGACGCCGACGACCTCCTCACCGACCTCTCGACGTCGGCACGCACCATCGCGTATGCCGTCGACGGCACCCTGCGCCGCGCCATGCAGTCCCAGCGCGCCCGCACCCTGCGGGTCGGCCCCCGCCGTCCGCAGCTGGCACCCCTCGGCTACGGCCTCTACCGGCACGACGGCGAGGCCGTCCTCGGGCCGTCCGCCGACCTGTCGTCCGACCCGATCACCCCGCTGCGCGCCGCCGTCGTGGCTGCACGCGGCGGCATACCCCTCTCGCCGACGACGCTGAAGAACCTCGCCGCCACCGCTCCGGTCCTGCCGGAGCCCTGGCCCGAGGTCGCCCGCAACCTCTTCGCCGACCTGCTCGCGGCGGGCCCCGGGCTCGTCACCGTGTGGGAGGGCCTCGACCTCGCGGGCGTCGTCGAGCGGTGGATCCCGGAGTGGAAGGCCGTGCGCAGCCGCCCGCAGCGCAACGCCGTGCACCGGCACACGGTCGACCGCCACCTCATCGAGACCGTCGTGGCGGCGAGCGGCATGGTCCGCGACGTCGCCCGGCCCGACCTGCTCATGCTCGCCGCGGTGCTCCACGACATCGGCAAGGTGCCGGGGTCGCAGGACCACAGCGTCACCGGCGCCGAGCTCGCCGACACGGTGCTGCAGCGGATGGGCGTCACCGACGCCGATCGCCGGACCATCGTGCGGCTCGTGCGCGAGCACCTCACCCTCGTCGACCTCGCCACCCGCCGCGACCCCGAGGACCCGGCCACCATCGCCGCCCTCTCGGAGGCCGTCGACGGGTCGGCCATGACCCTCGACCTCCTGCGCGCCCTCACCGAGGCGGACGCGTCGGCCGCCGGCCCCAAGGCCTGGAGCGACTGGCGCGCCGGTCTCGTCCAGCGCCTCTACCAGGCCTGCCGCACCGCCCTGACCACCCAGACCCAAGGAGAGGGGCCTCTCGTCGTGGAACCGATCGAGACCCTGCCGCTCGGGGGCGACGCGCTCGACCGCATCGCGTCCGGAGAGCCCTACGTCACCGTGTCATCCCTCGGTGGCGCCCACCGCATCGACATCATCGACCGCGACCGTGCCGGCCTCTTCGCCGACACGGCCGGGCTGCTCGCCGCGCACGGCTTCGTCGTGCGCTCGGCCATCGTCCGCACCATCGACGGCCTCGCCGTCAACGAGTGGTGGGTCGACTCACCGGGCAGCGAGACCCCGCTGCCCGAGGTCATCTCGCGCGACCTCGTCCGCGTCGCGAAGGGGGACCGATCACCGCTCGGCAAGCTCCAGCGGCGCAAGTCGAGCGGGGTGCGCAGCCCCGGCTCGGGCTCCGTCGACTCGACGCGCGCCATGGTCATCAGCAGCGCGTCCGACAGCGCGACCGTGGTCGAGGTCCGCGCGACCGACCGTCCCGGACTGCTCCAGGACATCGGGATCACGCTTGCCCGGGCGTCGCTGTCGGTGCGCTCCGCACACATCGCGACGTATGCCGGCCAGACGCTCGACACGTTCTACGTGACCGAGTTCGGCGGGGGCCAGCTCGCGCCCGCCCGGGCCGCCCAGGCCGTCGCGATGATCATCGACACCTGCGACGCCGACTGACCCCTCGGGTCAACCAACCGGAACGACGGCGTCTCCGGCGGCCGACCGAGCGTGGCCGCGGGCGAGCGTCCTGTTGGTTGACCCGTCAGTCGAGCAGGCCGGCGTCGTGGAGGTGGACGAGGACGAGCCGGTCGACAGCCGACACCCGGTCGCCGTCGCCGGCCGTCAGCCAGGCGATCTCGTCGATCTCCCGAGACGGCACGAGCGCGCCGGTGTGCGTCGCCGTGTAGCAGGTGAGGCGCACGACGAGCCCGTCCGTGCGGGCGTCGGCGAGCGCCTCGAACGTGCCGACGTGGGCCGCGGTCGCCGGGTCGACGGACACCGCGAGCTCCTCGTCGAGCTCGCGGACCAGCGTCTCGAGGTCGCTCTCGCCCGGTTCTCGCTTGCCACCCGGCAAGTAGAAGCGGTCCCGGCCGGCGTTGCGGGCCGTGAGGAGCCGGCGCTCCTCGAGGTGGATCCATGCGATCTTGTCGATGAACGGCGGGGTCGTGGACGGCAGGGCACTGGGGTCACTCACCTGCGCGACCCTACGCGGCGGCCTACGCCGTCGCCCCCAGGGAGGCCACCGAGTCGGAAGTGGTCGGCGGAGCGGATAACCTTGCCGGGTGTTTGCATCCCTGTCTGACCGCCTGACCGCGACGTTCAAGAACCTCCGCGGCAAGGGCCGACTCACGGAGTCCGACGTCAACGCGACGATCCGCGACATCCGCCTCGCCCTGCTCGACGCCGACGTCGCCCTGCCCGTCGTCAAGCGGTTCACCGGGTCGGTGCGCGAGCGCGCCCTCGGTGCCGAGGTCAGCCAGGCGCTCAACCCGGCCCAGCAGGTCGTCAAGATCGTGCAGGAGGAGCTCGTCGCCATCCTCGGTGGGCAGACGCGCACGATCCGCTTCGCCAAGCAGCCGCCGACGGTCATCATGCTCGCCGGCCTCCAGGGCTCGGGCAAGACGACCTTCGCCGGCAAGCTTGGCAAGTGGCTCAAGGACCAGGGCCACACGCCCCTCCTCGTCGCCGCCGACCTCCAGCGCCCCAACGCCGTGACCCAGCTCGAGGTCGTCGGCGAGCGCGCCGGTGTCCCCGTCTTCGCGCCCGAGCGCGGCAACATGGGCGGACACGACGCCGTCCTCGACTCCGGCGAGGGCACCCAGTCGTTCGGCGACCCGGTCACCGTGTCGCGGATGGGCATCGAGCAGGCCCGCGCCAAGCAGTACGACGTCGTCATCGTCGACACCGCCGGCCGTCTCGCGGTCGACGCCAACCTCATGCAGCAGGCGTCCGACATCCGCGCGGCGATCTCGCCCGACGAGGTCCTCTTCGTCATCGACGCGATGATCGGCCAGGCCGCCGTCGAGACGGCCCAGGCCTTCCACGAGGGCGTCGCCTTCACCGGTGTCGTCCTGTCCAAGCTCGACGGCGACGCCCGTGGTGGCGCCGCCCTGTCGGTCGCCGAGATCACCGGCGAGCCGATCATGTTCGCCTCGACCGGTGAGAAGGTCACCGACGTCGAGGTCTTCCACCCCGACCGCATGGCGAGCCGCATCCTCGACATGGGTGACGTGCTGACGCTCATCGAGCAGGCCGAGCGCGCGTTCGACAAGCGCGAGGCCGACGAGATGGCCCGCAAGTTCCTCGCCGAGGAGGACTTCACCTTCGAGGACTTCCTCTCGCAGATGAACGCCATCAAGAAGATGGGCTCGCTCAAGTCGATGCTCAAGATGATGCCGGGCATGCAGGGGATGCGTGACCAGCTCGACGCCTTCGACGACCGCGAGTTCGACCGCGTCGAGGCGATGGTCCGCTCGATGACGCCCTTCGAGCGCACCCACCCCAAGCAGATCAACGGGTCGCGCCGCGCCCGCATCGCCAAGGGCTCCGGCGTCACCGTCACCGAGGTCAACCAGCTCCTCGAGCGCTTCGGCCAGGCTCAGAAGATGATGAAGTCGATGGCCCGCGGCGGCGGGGGCGGCCTGCCGGGCATGCCCGGCATCCCCGGCACGGGCAAGCGCGGCAAGCAGCAGCAGCCGCAGCGCAAGAAGAGCAAGAGCGGCAACCCCGCCAAGCGCGCCGCCGAGGAGCGGGCCGCCGCGGAGAAGGCCGCCTCCGGGCGCGCCGCGTCGGCGGCCGGCGCCTTCGGAGCCCCCGCCGCCAACGGTGCGGACGGCGCCGACGAGGACCCGCTGGCCGGCTTCGACCCGTCGAACCTGCCCAAGGGCTTCGAGAAGTTCCTCGGCGGTCGCTGACCGGTCACGAACGGCCCGACGAGGCCGCGGGTGACCGCGGGCGTCGGCCGGCTGGCCGACCCCGCAAGATTCTGGACTGGCCGAGGCCGACGGTGCCCGCGCGGCGTCGGAGGCGCGTCCTGACGAGTCGTCACGACGACCCCATGGCCGAGCTCGTGACGCAGCGTGACTTCCACCCGGCCTCGATGGTGGCCGCGGCCGTGCAGCTCGCCGTGTCGCTCGTCGTCGTCGCCTCGATCGCCTGAGCGGTCCCCGGCCGGAGCGCGACCCGACGCCCGTGACGGTGCCAGCCGGGCGGCATACGCTCGATGCGTGGTCACCACCGACGGACGCTCGCGGGTGCGGCTGCCCGACGGGCGGCGTCTCGACGTGTGGCTCGGAGGTGACCCGCAGGGCACCCCGCTCGTCTTCTTCCACGGTACCCCGGGCGGCCGGCTGCAGGCCGCGCTCGGCGACGGCGCGGCCTCCCGCGCCGGCGTCCGGCTGGTGGCGTTCTCCCGTCCGGGCTACGGCGGTTCCACGGATGGACCCACGTCACTGACCTCCGTCGGGACGGACGCCGGCTCGGTCGCGGACGCGCTCGGGATCGACGCCTTCGCCGTGCTCGGCGTCTCCGGGGGAGGGCCGTATGCCGTCGCGGCCGCAGCCGTCCTGCCCGAGCGCGTTCGCGTGGTCGGCATCGTCGCCGGGGTCGGGCCGCTGCTCGAGCTCGACCCGTCCGCGGCGGCCGACCCCGCGGTCCGCGCGGCGCTCGCCGGGCATCTCGACGAGGCGGTGGCGCTCCAGGACGGCGCGATGACCGACGGCGGGCGGGGGAGCGGACCGGGTGCTCGGGCGAAGGTCCGGGTGGGCGGCTTCGTCTCGCCCGAGATCCTCGAGCCGTGGACCGGCAGCGGTCGCCCCGGCGTGCCGTCCTACCGCGGGGTGTCGCGGGACGCGCTCGCCTTCACGGCCGGCTGGGACGTCGACCTCGGAGACGTCCGCGCCCCGGTCCACCTCTGGTACGGCGACCGTGACCGGACGGTCGGGCTCGAGCACGGGCAGTGGCTGCACGCCCACCTGCCGACGTCGCGGCTCGTCGTCCGGGAGGGCGCCGGACACCTCGCGACGCTCCTGGCGCACTGGGCGGACGTCCTCACGGATCTGGCGCGCGACGGAGGTTAGGGTCGGTGCCATGAGTGCACCGGTGCTCCACGTCCGCGGTCGGGTGCTCGTCGGTCCCGACGACGTCGTCGACGAGCTGTGGGTCATCGGAGGGCGTGTCTCGTTCACGCCGCCGAGCGACGGAAGCGACGTGCAGACGCTCGAGGGCTGGGTGCTGCCGGGTCTCGTCGACGCCCACTGCCACGTCGGTCTGGGACCGCACGGTGGCGTGCCGCGCGAGGAGGCCGAGCAGCAGGCGATCACCGACCGTGACCGCGGCACGCTGCTCATCCGCGACGCGGGGCAGCCCGGCGACACGCACTGGGTCGACGAGCGCGACGACCTGCCCAAGATCATCCGCGCCGGCCGCCACATCGCCCGGACCCGGCGCTACATCCGCAACTACGCCCACGAGGTCGAGGAGGACGAGCTCGTCCGGCACGTCCGGCTCGAGGCGCACCGTGGCGACGGGTGGGTCAAGCTCGTCGGCGACTGGATCGACCGCGACGTCGGCGACCTCGCGCCGAGCTGGTCGCGGCAGGCCGTCGCCGACGCCATCGCGGCTGCGCACGAGGAGGGGGTCCGGGTCACGGCGCACTGCTTCGGCGAGGAGTCCCTGCGCGACCTCGCCGCCGCCGGCATCGACTGCATCGAGCACGCGACCGGCCTGCGCGAGGACTCCATCGACACCTTCGCCGCCCAGGGCATCGCCATCGTGCCGACCCTCGTCAACATCGCGCAGTTCCCCGACCTCGCCGAGCCGGCGAAGGAGAAGTTCCCCGACTACCACCGCCACATGCTCGACCTGCACGAGCGGCGCTACGCCACGGTCGGCGCGGCGCACGAGGCCGGCGTGCCGATCTACGTCGGCACCGACGCCGGCGGCAGCCTCCCGCACGGTCTCGTCGCGCAGGAGATGGTCGAGCTGACCAAGGCCGGCCTGACGAACGCCGAGGTCGTCGCGGCCGCGACGTGGGGCGCGCGCGAGTGGCTCGGACGCCCCGGCATCGTCGAGGGAGAGGACGCCGACCTCGTCGTCTACGCCGCCGACCCGATCGCCGACGTCACCGTCGTCGGCGACCCGCGAGGTGTCGTGCTGCGAGGTCGCGTTGTCGCCTGAGCACCTGCCCGGGCCCGCCGCCGACGAGGCGCCGCTCACCGCCGTGGGCGAGCGGGTCGAGGTGCGTCCCCCGTCGACGGCCGACATCGAGTCGTATGCCGCAGCCGTGACCCTCTCGGAGCGGCGCCTCGCGGACTTCGCCATGCCCAACCCGCACAACCTGCCGGTCGTCCTCGACAACCAGTCGCCGACCTACCGCACCTTCATGGTGCACGCGCTCGACCCGGAGGGCTCGCACGGCCTCGTCGGGCGCATCAACGTCGCGAACGTCGTCGAGGGAGCCTTCCGCAGCGCGACCGTCGGCTACGACTCCTACGACCCGTATGCCGGCCGCGGACTCTTCGTCGAAGGGCTGCGCCTCACGCTCGACCTCGTCTTCGCCGACCAGCCGCACGGGATGGGCCTGCACCGCGTCGAGGCGAACATCCAGCCGGCCAACCACCGCTCCGCCGGGCTCGTGCGCTCGCTCGGCTTCGTCCACGAGGGCTTCTCGCGCGACTTCCTGCACCTGCCCGGCATCGACGGCCGCCGGGACTGGCGCGACCACGACCGTTTCACCCTCCTGTCCACCGACTGGCCGGCCGTGCCCTACCGGTCGCACGGCCACCGCCGCATCGCCTGCGTCGTGAACGGTTCGGGGTCCACGGGCTTCGGCGCCTACGGCGGCACGAGCCTGGCCTCGGCCCTGGCAGCCGAGCTCGGCATCCCGCTCTACACCGCGTCCATCGTCGAGAGCCCGGCCACGCTCTTCGAGCTGCTCCGCGTCTCACCCGTCGGCGGTGTCGTCGAGTGCCGGCTCGACGGGCCGGAGCTGCGGATGGGCCTGGCCCGCGCGGGCTTCGAGCCCTCCGGGGTGCCTGTCCTCGAGGGCGCCACCGACGTGTCCCGGCGTGAGGTCGTGCGCCACGCCCTCGCGGTCCGCGCCGCCCACGCCTGAGGGCGCGGACGGCATACGCCATCGGGGTGGACGGGTCGCGCGCTGCTCTCTGCGGGGTGCGTGTCCGGAGCACCCCTTCGGGTCTGGCAGAATGGAGGGCTGTACCCGTCCGGCCCCTTCCGGCTGGACCGGACGCCTACACACCGAGCGTCGGCACCCCGGCTGAACCCAGCCGGTCTCGCCGCGCTCACTACTGGTTGAGGAGACCGCCACCATGGCAGTCAAGATCCGTCTGAAGCGCATGGGCAAGATCCGTGCACCGTTCTACCGCGTCGTCGTCATGGACTCGCGCACCAAGCGCGACGGCCGTGCCATCGAGGAGATCGGCAAGTACCACCCCACCGAGCAGCCGTCGCTCATCGACATCGACATCGAGCGCGCGCACTACTGGCTCGGCCAGGGCGCGCAGCCGACCGAGGCCGTCGCGGCGCTCATCAAGATCGTCGACGAGGGCAAGCTCCAGACCAAGGAGCCGAAGACCCCGAAGAAGGACCTCTACGAGGCTGCGATCGCCGCTGCCGGCGGCAAGACCGACGCCGGCACCGACGGCCCGACGCCGCGCAAGAAGGCCGCCAAGAAGGCCGAGCCCAAGGCTGAGGCCAAGGCCGACGAGGCCAAGGCCGACGAGCCCAAGGCCGACGAGGCGACCGAGGCTCCGGCCGAGGCTGCCGGCGACGACGCCGCGAAGGCCGAGGCCTGAGCATGCTCGAGGAGGCGCTCGAGCACCTCGTCAAGGGCATCGTCGACCACGACGAGGACGTCGTCGTGGTCCGCAAGGAGCTGCGCCGCGGTGAGCTGCTCGAGGTCCGGGTCCACCCCGACGACCTCGGCCGCGTCATCGGCCGCTCCGGCCGCACGGCGAGCGCGCTGCGCACCGTCGTCGGCGCCCTCGCGGGCAACAACAACGTGCGCGTCGACATCGTCGACACCGACCGCGTGCGCTGAGCGCCGACTCCGACAGAGTCACCGAGAGGGGCGTCCCGGACCACCGGGGCGCCCCTCTCGCGTCCCCGCGCCCGACCTTCGCGCACCGGTCTCCGACCGCCCCCAAACCTGAGAGGATTCGGCCCATGAACGTCGTCCTCGCCCGCATCGGCAAGCCCCACGGTCTGCGTGGAGAGGTGACCGTCCAGCTGCACACGGACGACCCCGAGACCCGCTTCGCGGTCGGCACCGTCATCGAGACCGAGGCCGAACCGGGGTCCGGAGTGCCCACCACGCTGACCATCGCGTCGACGCGCGTGCACCGCGGCATCTGGCTCATCACCTTCGAGGAGATCCCCGACCGTGTCGGCGCCGAGAGCCTGCGCGGGACCCGCCTCGTCCTGCCGGAGTCCAACCCTCAGGTCGAGGACGACGCCTTCTACGAGGAGGACCTCGTCGGGCTCGAGGCCCGCGACCCGAGCGGCGAGAAGGTCGGCACCGTGA
Source organism: Terrabacter sp. 2TAF16 (assembly GCF_052115065.1). NCBI lineage: Bacteria > Bacillati > Actinomycetota > Actinomycetes > Micrococcales > Intrasporangiaceae > Terrabacter > Terrabacter sp. 2TAF16. The sequence continues at coordinate 295,559 of NZ_JBFRFZ010000005.1, read as the reverse complement.
GCGGCCTCGAGATCGGTCCCGCCCAGGATCGGCTCGTCCTCACCCTGACCGACGGCGTCACGGCCTACGTCCCGTTCGTCAAGCGCATCGTGCCCGTCGTCGCCGAGGACCACGTCGTCGTCGACCCGCCGCCCGGCCTCTTCGACCTCTATCGCGAGGGCACCGAGTGACCGTGCTCGACCCGCGTCCGCCCAGGCGTCCGGCCATGCGCGTCGACGTCGTCTCGATCTTCCCCGACTACCTCGCCCCGCTCGACCTGTCGCTCATCGGCAAGGCGCGCGAGGACGGCCTCCTCGACGTCCGCGTCCACGACCTGCGCGACTTCACGCACGACCGGCACCGCACCGTCGACGACACCCCGTACGGCGGGGGAGCCGGCATGGTCATGAAGGCCCAGCCGTGGTCCGAGGCGCTCGACCACGTTCTCGCACAGGACAACCCGTCGCAGGCGAAGCCCCGGCTGATCGTCCCCGGGCCCGGCGGCCAGCCGTTCACGCAGGCGCTCGCGCGCGAGCTCGCCGACGAGCCGTGGCTCGCGTTCGCGTGCGGACGCTACGAGGGTATCGACGAGCGCGTCTACGACCACGCCCGCGAGGACCTCGGGCTCGAGGTGTCGGTCGTGAGCCTGGGGGACTACGTCCTCAACGGCGGCGAGGTGGCCGTCCTCGCCATGGTCGAGGCCGTCGGCCGGCTCGTGCCCGGCGTCATCGGCAACGCCGAGTCGCTCGTCGAGGAGTCGCACGAGGACGGCCTGCTCGAGTACCCCATCTACACCAAGCCCGCCTCGTGGAGCGGCCGCGACGTCCCGCCGGTCCTCCTCTCGGGCAACCACGGCGCCATCGCGGCCTGGCGGCACGAGCAGCGGCTCGCACGCACCGCGGAGCGGCGGCCCGACCTGCTCCACGCCTCGCACGCCGCCCCCGACGGCGGTGACGTCGTCATCAGTGCTGCGGCGCCGGGCGACGTGCCCGAGCTCGCCGTGCTCATGCGCGCGTGCTGGGTCCAGGAGGCCGTCGCCAACGACACGCTCGACATCCCGGCCCTGCACGAGAGCCTCGACGACGTCCGGGCGAGCCTCGACACGACGCAGACGTGGGTGGCACGCAGCGGCGGCCGCCTCGTCGGAGCCGTCCGCACGAGCGCGGGCGCGTCCGACGACGACTGGTTCGTCGGGCGCCTCTGCGTCGCCCCGGACCTCCAGGGTCGTGGGCTCGGCCGACGCCTCCTCGAGCACGCCGAGTCGACGGCGCCGGACGGCATACGCACGTTGACGCTGCACACGGGCGCGCGGAGCACCGACAACCTGCGGATGTACAAGAAGGCCGGCTACCGCCTCGTCGACGCGGTCGCGCCGATCCCGGGCGCGGTCACCCTCGTCAAGCGCCGCCGTCGCTGACGGTGGGGGCGTGCCTCAGGACTGGGCCTGCCTCAGGACGGGGGGCCTGCCTCAGGAGACGAGGGCCATGCCGAGGTCGGCGGGCAGCAGGAGGCGCCGGCGGATCAGCGCCGCCTGCACGCCGGCCGTGATCGACTGCGTTGCCATGATGGCGAAGAGGACGAGCACCTGTGCCGTGGCCGCCTGCACGGCGCTGCCGCCACCGAGCATGACGCCGATGAAGGCGCCGGGCAGCGTGACGATGCCGGAGGTGCGCACCTGGTCCAGGCTCGGCAGGATGCCCTCGGGCACCCGTCGGGCGATGATCTCGTCGATGGCCTGGCTCGACGTGAGTCCCAGGGACAACGACGCCTCGTACTGCCCGTGCTCCTCGCGCAGCGCCGCGAAGGTGCGCCTCCCGACGAGCGTGTGCACCGTCATCGTGTTGCCGATGACGATGCCGGCGACCGGGATCACGGCGATCCCCGTCAGCGGGACCGCGCCGGTGGCGAGCACGATGGCGACGACGGGGACGACGCCACAGGCCATCGCGGCCGCGGCCCACGGCCACGTGCGTGGCGCACCGACCCGTTTGGACGTCGTCGCCACCGCCGTCGCGAACATGGCGCCCACGGCGAGGAACGACAGCCCCAGCGACCCGACCACCGCCGTGATGACGAGCGCCACGAGGGAGAGCTGGACGACAGCCCGGGCTCCGGCGATCGCCGACTGGCGTCCCAGACCCACGCCGCTCAGCCGGTTGGCGAGCAGCGTCACGACGAGCAGGACGGCGAGACAGAGGTACACGGGCCAGCCGGGGGAGACGTCCACGGGCCCACGCTAGGGCACCGAGGGCCGGCGTCCACCGCCGCCGATTTCTGGTATGCCGTGTGCTCTGGCAGACTTGCTCCTTGTGTCCGGCACACGACGGCCCCTGCCACAGGGGGAGTCGGGTCACCACCAGCTCGACCAGATCCACCGGTGACTCGACGCGGCCCGACGGACGCGACCCACACCTTTGTGACGAGGTGGCCTGTGGCACCCAGGAAAGCGAAGCATCATGCACACGTTTGACGACATCAACGCGGCATCGCTGCGCTCGGACGTTCCCGACTTCCGCGCCGGCGACACCCTCAAGGTCCACGTCAAGGTCATCGAGGGCACGCGCTCGCGTGTCCAGGTGTTCCAGGGCATCGTCATCCGTCGCCACGGCGGCGGCATCGGCGAGACCTTCACGGTCCGCAAGATCTCCTTCGGTGTCGGCGTCGAGCGCACCTTCCCGGTGCACACCCCGGTCATCGACAAGATCGAGGTCATGACCCGCGGTGACGTCCGTCGCGCGAAGCTGTACTACCTGCGCGGTCTGCGCGGCAAGGCTGCCAAGATCCGCGAGAAGCGCGACAGCATCCCGGCCAAGGCCGGCGCCAAGAGCTGACGACCTGCTGACGCAGACGTCCGTCCAGTAACGCGAGGCGCGGTGGACCCCGAGCGGGCCGTTCCGGAACGATCCGGTACGTCCCAGCAGGCGGGGTCCGCCGCGCCTTCGTCGCGTCCGGGGGACGTCGCGACGTCGACGTCAGGGCGCGGCGGTGGCCGGGCCACCCACGCGGCGTATGCCGCCGCGCGACGTCACCGGTGGCTGCTCGGACCCGCTCTGCTCCTCCTCGCGATCGTCGTCGTCCGGGCCCTCCTCGTGACGCCCTTCGGCATCCCGAGCGAGTCGATGCAGGACACGCTCCTCATCGGCGACCGGATCCTCGTCAGCCGCACCACCGCGCCGGCCGACCTCCAGCGCGGCGACATCATCGTCTTCGACGCCTCCCAGGCGTTCAACCTGCGGGTGCCCGAGCGCGGTATCGTGCAGACCCTCGTCGAGGCCGTCGAGAGCCTGGCCGGCAAGGGCCAGCCCACCGACTACGTCAAACGGATCATCGGTCTGCCGGGCGACCGCGTCAGGTGCTGTTCGGCCGACGGACGGCTCGAGGTCAACGGCGTCGCCGTCAGCGAGCCCTACGTCGCTCCGGGCCAGAAACCGAGCGCCCTGACCTTCGACGTGACGGTGCCCGCCGACCGGTTCTGGGTCATGGGCGACAACCGCGGCTCGTCCGCGGACTCCCGTGCGCACCTCGGAGATCCGGGGGGCGGCATGGTGCCGGGGGACGACATCATCGGCAAGGTTTGGGTGCGATACTGGCCGCTCGGTCGGCTCGGATCGGTCGACCAAGGACAAATTGCCTCCGTCCCACGAAATGGTGAGTGATGTCGCAGTACACCGGACGCCCCGAAGACCCGACGCGCGGGCGCAGTGCTGACGACATCGACGGTGACCTCGACGACGACGACCTCGACGACGACTACGACGACGAGCCCCGCGGTTTCGGCGCGACCCTTTTCGCCGGCGTCAAGGAGCTCGTCATCGTCGTCGTCCTCGCGATGGCGCTCTCCTTCGTCGTCAAGACGTGGCTCTTCCAGGCCTTCTACATCCCGTCCGGGTCGATGGAGAACACCCTCGTCAAGGACGACCGCGTCATCGTCAGCAAGCTGACACCCGGACCGCTCGACCTCAAGCGCGGCGACGTCGTCGTCTTCGAGGACCCAGGCGTGCCCACCCCGTGGCTCGGCGACCTCGGTGAGCAGCACAGCACCGTCGGTGGCCCCTTCCACGACGCCCTCGTCTTCGTCGGCCTGCTGCCCGAGGACTCCGAGAACCACCTCATCAAGCGCGTCATCGGCCTGCCGGGCGACCACGTCCAGGCCGACGGCGACACGGGCAAGCTCAAGGTCAACGGCGTCGAGATCACCGAGCCCTACGTCAAGCCCGGCGACTACCCGAGTGAGGGCAAGAAGTTCGACATCACGGTCCCCGCCGGGCGCGTCTGGGTCATGGGCGACCACCGGAGCGACTCCTCCGACAGCCGCTGGCACGACGACGGCACCGGGGCCACCGGCTCCGTGCCGATGGACAAGATCGTCGGTCGCGCCCTCTTCGTCGTCTGGCCGATCGACCACGTGACGTGGCTCGGCGTCCCCGAGCGCACCTTCTCGCAGGTCCCGACGCCCACGACGCCGTCGACGACCCCGACGAAGAAGGCCACGGTCAACCCCAGCCAGAGCGGCAAGCCGAGCGCCACGACGACGAAGGCCGCGGCGGGCTGATCCGCTCGAGCTACGCCATGGCACGCCCCGCTCCCTCCAAGAAACCGTCGCTGCGCGTCGAGCGCGCCCTGCAGCGATCCGGTCACCGACTCCTCGCCGGCATGGACGAGGTGGGCCGCGGCGCGCTCGCCGGGCCGGTCAGCGTCGGCATCGTCGTCATCGACGAGACGGTGCGCTCGGCGCCCATCGGCGTCAAGGACTCCAAGCTCCTGACCGAGCGTGCTCGAACGGTGCTCGTGCCGCGCATCCAGCGCTGGGCCGTGGCCCACGCCGTCGGGCACGCGAGCCCTGACGAGATCGACGAGATCGGCATCATGGGTGCTTTGCGCCTGGCCGGGATGCGGGCCCTGGCGGGCCTCGGCGTCGTGCCGGACCTCGTCATCCTCGACGGCAACCACGACTGGCTGACGGCGCCGACCGAGGTGGGGCTCTTCGCCTTCGCCGACGACTCCGCACCGACCACGCCGCCGGTGACGACGATGATCAAGGCCGACATGAAGTGTTCCTCGGTCGCGGCCGCGAGCGTGCTGGCCAAGGTCGAGCGCGACGACATGATGGTGGCCCTCTCGGCCGACCACCCGGCATACGGCTGGTCGCTCAACAAGGGCTACTCCGCGCCCGAGCACATGGACGCGCTGGCGCGTCTGGGGCCCTGCGAGCTGCACCGGCGCTCGTGGCGCCTGCCCGGCGTGTACGTGGGCGGGCCGGTCGAGGTGTTGAATGAGGGGACGGAGTCGTTCGCTCCGGCGCCCATCACGGCAGAGCAGACAGGGACGGCGATCAGGTGAGTTCGGAAGATCTCGAGAAGTACGAGACCGAGATGGAGCTCCAGCTCTACAAGGAGTACCGCGACGTCGTCGGCCTCTTCACCCACGTCGTCGAGACCGAGCGCCGCTTCTACCTCGCCAACTCGGTCGACGTGAAGGTGCGCTCCGACGGTGGAGAGGTCTTCTTCGACGTCACGATGGCCGACGCGTGGGTCTGGGACATCTACCGGCCGGCGCGGTTCGTCAAGAACGTGCGCGTCGTGACGTTCAAGGACGTCAACGTCGAGGAGCTGCCCAAGCCCGACATCAAGCTCCCGGAGAACGGCGACTTCAGCTGAGCCGTCGGGCTTCGTCCACACCCCCTCGCCGATCGTGTATGCCGTCCACAGCCTGGCGCTGACGGGTGTCCTCGCCGGGTGGGCGCCGGGAGGGTGGTCGTCATGGACCTCTCCACCCGTGCCCTCGGCGACTACGGCGAACGACTCGCGTGCCGCTACCTGCTCGCTGAGGGCCTGACGGTCATCGACCGCAACTGGCGCTGCGCGCGCGGCGAGATCGACGTCGTCGCCGTCGACGGCCGCGAGCTCGTCGTCTGCGAGGTCAAGACCCGCACGAGCGAGGCTTTCGGCGCGCCGTTCGAGGCCGTGACGTGGCGCAAGCAGCGTCGGCTGCGGCGGCTGGCCGGGCTCTGGCGCGACGACCACGACGAGCTCGCGCGGGGACTTGCCCTGCGCATCGACGTCATCTCGATCCTGCGGCCGCGCTCGGGACGGGCCAGCCTCCAGCACCTGCGCGGGGTGTGCTGATGGGCACCGGCCTCGGCCGCACGCGGTCGGTCGGGCTGCGTGGGGTGCACGGGTTCGTCGTCGACGTCGAGGCGCACGTGACGCCCGGCCTGCCCGGCTTCGCGATCAGCGGGCTCGGGGACTCGGCGGTCAAGCAGTCGTCCGACCGGATCAGGGCCGCCGCCGCCCGCATCGACGACATGCCGGTCAGCCAACGTCGCGTCACCGTCAACCTCTCGCCCGCGGGGGAGCGCAAGATCGGCACCGGCTTCGACCTGGCCATCTTCGTCGCGGTCGCCGCCGCGATGCGGCTGGTGCCACCCACGGTGGTGCGCGACCTCGTGCACATCGGAGAGGTGGGTCTCGACGGCACGGTGCGACCCGTCCCCGGCGTGCTGCCCCTGGTCCGGGCGGCCGCGATGACCGGGGTGCGTCATGTCGTCGTCCCCGTCGGCAACGCCGGCGAGGCCCGTCTCGTCTCGGGCGTCCGCGTCCACCCCGTGGCCGACGTGACCGAGCTCGTCCGGCGCTATGACGCGCTGGGCAAGGGCCGTGGCGTCGACGAGGTCCCGGTGCCGCTCGTCGTGCCGCCGCCTCCCGAGGCGGTGCGCGACCTCAGCGACGTCGTCGGGCAGGCCGACGCCAAGCTGGCGCTCGAGATCGCGGCGGCCGGCGGTCACCACCTGCTGCTCGCCGGTCCACCCGGTGCGGGCAAGACGATGCTCGCCGAACGGCTGCCGGGACTGCTGCCGGCCCTCGACGAGGCCGAGGCGATGGAGGTCACGGCGATCCACTCCGTCCTGGGTGCCCTCGGCGCCGGTGAGGACGTGCGACTCATCTCGAGACCCCCGTTCGTCGCGCCGCACCACGGCGCGTCACAGGCCGCGGTCATCGGTGGCGGCAGCGGACACATCCGGCCCGGCGCCATCACCCAGGCCCACCGAGGAGTCCTCTTCCTCGACGAGACCCCCGAGTTCGACAAGGGGGTCCTGCAGTCGCTGCGCACGCCGCTCGAGCGCGGGTCCGTCTCCATCGCCCGCGCGCACGAGACCGTGACGTTCCCGTCGCGCTTCCAGCTCGTCCTCGCCGCCAACCCGTGTCCGTGCGGCAACGGGTGGGGCAAGGGTCTCGACTGCACGTGCACGCCGCTCATGCGCCGCTCCTACTTCGGCAAGCTGAGCGGGCCGCTCCTCGACCGGGTCGACCTGCAGGTCCATGTCCAGCCTCCGGGCCTGTCGATGGCGGGGGCACCCGCGGGTGAGTCGACGACGTCGGTGGCCGCACGGGTGGCCGGGGCGCGTGAGGCACAGAGTGAGCGCTGGCGCGAGGTGCTCGAGCGTCGTCGCGGGGTCAACGCCGACGTCCCGGGCTCGGTCCTGCGCGGTCGGCCGTGGCGGCTCCCGACCTCGGCCACGACGACCCTCGACCGCGCCCTCGAGAGCGGCTCGCTCAGCCTCCGCGGCTACGACCGCACCTTGCGCTGCGCCTGGACCATCGCCGACGTCATGGGTCTCCAACGCCCCGGGCGCGAGGAGGTCGACCTCGCACTGTCACTGCGCCACCGGGCCGGGGTGGCCGCATGAACGTGCAAGGCCGGCGCCGTTGGGCGCCTCACGGTCGCGTGGTCTCGACGGCGGGGGTGCGCCGTGGACGCTGAGCGGTTCGCCCGAGCGGCGCTGTCGCGTCTCGCGGAGCCGTGCGACAAGGAGGTGCCCGGTCTCGTCGAAGAGCTCGGGGCCGTCGGGACGTTCGAGCGCATCCGCGCCGGCCGGGGCACCTTGACCCGGTTCCGCGCCCGGCTGGCCACCCTCGACACCGAGCGCGACCTCGACATCGCGGCGAAGGTCGGCGCGCGGGTCGTCGTGCCCGGCGACGACGAGTGGCCGGAGCGGCTCGCGCAGATCCCCGTACCGCCCTACTGCCTCTGGGTCCGCGGACCACTCGACCTTGCCGAGACGGTGGAGCGCTCCGTCGCGATCGTCGGCTCCCGGACCGCCACCGGCTACGGCGAGCAGGTCGCTGCTGACCTCGCGGCCGGCGTCGCGCGGAGGGGATGGAGCGTCGTGTCCGGCGCCGCGTTCGGCATCGACGGCAGTGCCCACCGCGGTGCCCTGGCCGTCGACGGAGCGACCATCGCCGTCCTTGCCGGAGGGGTCGAGCGGCCCTACCCCGCGGCGCATGCCACCCTCATCTCACGGATCGCCCGCGACGGACTCGTCGTGTCGGAGGTGGCACCCGGGTCGGCGCCGATGAAGTCCCGGTTCCTCGCCCGCAACCGGCTCATCGCCGGGATGACGCGCGGCACGATCGTCGTCGAGGCCGACCTGCGCTCCGGGTCGCGCAACACCGTCAAGCACGCGATCGAGGCCGGCCGCCACGTCGGCGCCGTGCCCGGTCCGACGACGTCGATGACGTCGGCCGGTTGTCACCAGGAGATCCGCGACGGCCGGGCGGTCCTCGTCACGAGTGCCGACGAGGTCATCGACCTCGTGGGCGACCTCGGCGACGACGCGTGCGAGCCGGTCCGCGGGCCGGTCCGCCCGGAGGACGACCTGCCACCTCTCGATGCCTCGGTCCTCGAGGTCGTGCCCTTCCGTTCCGGCCTGACCCTCGACGCCGTCGTCCGCCAGGTCGCCCTCGCGCCGCTCACGGTCCGCGCGGCGCTCGGACGCCTCGAGCGGCAGGGCCTCGTGACCGAGTCGGCCGGCACCTGGCGCAAACGCCCCCAGCCCCGCCCAGCCAAGCCCGACTGAGCGCCAAGTCCCACTCGAGTGAGCGGCCCAGTCCCACTCGAGTGGCCGCTCCGCCACACGGGTCCCGAGGCGGTCAGTGACGGGTCGGGTCACGCGGCCACTCGAGTGAACGCCCGGTCTCACTCGAGGAGGGCGCGCCTCGGACTCGAGCCCGGGCCCTCGCTCCCGACGCGGTGCGGTACTTGCCTAACCACCGGCGCTTTGCGATGGTGCGGGAGTGACGGATGTGGTCAAGGCGGTGCCGGACGTGCTCGAGCAGCACGCCGAGCTGCTCCACGCATACGCCCGTCACCTCGGCGCCGAGCGGGGTCGCTCGGTCCACACCCGGCGTGCCTACCTCGGCGACGTCCGGCACCTGTTGACGTTCGCGGCGACGCGCGGGATCGACGAGATCGGTGACCTGCGCATCGGGGACCTGCGAGCGTGGCTGGGGGTCCAGGCCGACGCCGGCGCTGCCCGAGCGACGATCGCGCGCCGCGCTGCGTCCGCGCGCACCTTCCTCCGGTGGGCCGAACACACCGGTCGCATCCCCACCGACCCGTCCCTGCGCCTCGTCGCACCCAAGCGGCACGCCACGCTCCCCGGCGTCCTTCGTCAGGGCGAGGCCAGCGAGATGCTCGACCTCGCCGCCACCCGAGCCGACGACGAGGATCCGATCCACGTGCGCGACCGCGCGGTGCTCGAGCTGTTGTACGCCAGCGGCATCCGCGTGGGGGAGCTCGCAGCGCTCGACATCGACGACCTCGACCTGGCACAGGGCGTCGTGCGGGTCATGGGCAAGGGCGCCAAGGAGCGGATCGTGCCGTTCGGTGCCCCGGCAGCGCGTGCCATAGAGGCGTGGCTGGCGGTCAGGTCCAGGCTCGTCGGTGAGCACTCCGGACCTGCGCTCTTCCTCGGACGCCGGGGCCGGCGCGTCGACGCACGGCAGGTCCGATCCGCCGTGCACGAGCTGCTCTCGCACCTGCCCGATGCGCCGGACCTCGGTCCGCACGGCCTGCGTCACAGCGCCGCCACCCACCTGCTGGAGGGCGGCGCGGACCTCCGGATGGTCCAGGAGATCCTCGGCCACGCGAGCCTCGCGACGACGCAGATCTACACACACGTCTCCGTCGACCGGCTCCGCCGCAGCTACGAGCAGGCCCATCCTCGAGCGTGACCGGGGGCCGGTGGCTCCTAGGTGAGCGGGAGCAGGACGACCGGCGCCCGGCCCACGAACGACAGCGGGTCGAGGTAGGTCTCGCCCCGGAGGACGCCCCAGTGCAGACAGGTGCCAGGGGCGCAGTGACCCGGGGTTCCCGTCAGGACGCCGACGGTGTCACCGCGGCCCACCGCGGTGCCGACGGGTGCGACCGCGGCGACCGGCTCGAAGGTGCTCCTCAGGCCGCTGCCGTGCGCGACGACGACGACGGCACGTCCGGCGATGACGCCGCTCCAGGAGACGCGCCCCGCGGCCGGAGCCCGGACGGGCTGACCCACCGTGGCGGCGAGGTCGACGCCGCGGTGGCCGGGCAGCCACGGCTGGTCGGGCGGGTCGAAGCGCCGCACCACCTCGGGCTCGGGGTCGAACGGCCACCCCCACCGAGCAGCCGAGGGGCTCGACGCGACCTGAGTGGCCGGCCGGGCACCCGCCATGCCCACGGGGGCGAACGGCGCCGCACTCGCCCCGGACACAGACGCAACGGCAAGGACGGCGCTGAGCAGTGCTGACCCGATGGACATCCCGTCATGCTCGTCCCGCAACCGCAGTCGTGCGACGTGTCCTCGTCTGCCTGTGGATGACCAGCCCATTCGCCCGGTGGCTGTGGAAAGGCCGTCACGTGAGGGTCAGGTGTGACGGCGGGGCCACTCGAGTGGAGTAGGACCGGCCGCTGACTCCACTGGGTCAGGTGTGACGGCGGGGCCACTCGAGTGTGATTGCGCGCTCACTCGTGTGGGACGGGGCGCTCATTCGACTGGGCGGGCGATGGGGCGGTCAGGCGGTTCGGGTGCCGGCGGCGGCGAGGCGGCGGCTGGCCTCGAGCAGCACCTCGTCCTTCTTGCAGAAGGCGAACCGCACCAACGTGCGCGCCGCCTCCTGGTCGTCGTGGAAGACGGACACCGGCACCCCGACGACCCCGGCGAGGTCCGGCAGTCGGCGGGCGAACTCCAGCCCGTCGACGGCACCGAGCGGAGCGGCGTCGGCGATGACGAAGTACGTGCCCGACGGGCGGGCGACCTGCAGGCCCGACGCCTCGAGCGCCGAGCACAGCAGGTCGCGCTTGGCCTGGAGCGAGTCCCGCAGGCCGGCATACACCTGGTCGCCGAGCCCGAGGGCGAGGGCGACGGCCGGCTGGAACGGTCCGGACGCGACGTAGGTGAGGAACTGCTTGACGGTGCGCGCCGCCGCGACCGCCTCGGCGGGACCCGAGAGCCAGCCGACCTTCCAGCCGGTGGCCGAGAACGTCTTGCCGCCCGAGCTGATCGTGATGGTGCGGTCGGCCATGCCCGGCAGGGTCGCCATCGGCACGTGCTCGGCGTTGTCGAAGACGAGGTGCTCGTAGACCTCGTCGGTGACGACCCAGGCGTCGTGCTCGCGCGCGAGCGACGCGATGAGATCGAGCTCGGCCCGCGTGAAGACCTTGCCGGTCGGGTTGTGCGGCGTGTTGAGCAGCACGAGACGGGTCCGGGGGGAGAAGGCTGCCCGCAGCGACACCTCGTCGACCGCGAAGTCGGGGAAGCGGAGCACCGACGTGCGGCGGGTCGCTCCCGCGAGAGCGATCGTGGCGGTATACGAGTCGTAGTAGGGCTCGAAGGTGACGACCTCGTCGCCCGGCTCGCAGAGGGCGAGGACGACCGACGCGATCGCCTCGGTCGCACCGGCGGTGACGAGCACCTGCGACGCGGGGTCGAGCGAGATCCCGTAGAAGCGCTGCTGGTGCGCGGCGACGGCCTCGAGGAGCTCCGGGACCCCCGGCCCCGGCGGGTACTGGTTGCGGCCGCCGTCGATCGCAGCCTTCGCCGCCTCGAGCATCTCGCGGGGCCCGTCCGTGTCGGGGAAGCCCTGCCCGAGGTTGATGGCGCCGGTCCGGGTCGCGAGCGCCGACATCTCGGCGAAGATCGTCGTCCCGAAGGGCTGCATGCGCGAGATCAGCGGCGAGCTCATGGCTCCGAGCGTAGCCACGACCGACCCGAGGACGGGGGAGAGCCCCCGCCGGGGCACCGGGCGGGGGCTCTGCGCCCTGCGGCGGCTGTGGAGGGGTCCTTTGCCGCGGACGTGAGTGGAGATCCCACCCGGTCAGGGGGTCCGTGTGGGATCTCCACCCCCACCATCGCGGGCGGGCCGAGAGTGTTACGCGCCGTCCACGAGTCGGCGAGGCAGACCCGAGGCGTATGCCGTCCGGCCGGCTCAGGAGGCCGCCGCGGCGCCCAGCCCGCACCCGGTGACGCGGTAGAGCGTGTAGTCGCCGTCGGTCCGCACGGGCTCGACGCCGTCCACGTTTGCGAGGTCCTTGAGCCCGGACGAGCGCTCCGGGCGGTCGAGCCAGTAGACGTGCGTCGAGTCGATGGCCCAGCGGATGTCGTGGCGCGCCATGGCGGCGCAGACGTCCGGCCGGTTCGCCATGTCGTCGAAGCCGGTGCCGATGACGATCTCGTCGCCGGTCGTGGGGATCGGGATCGAGCGGTAGAGGGTGTTGGTCCCGAAGAGCGGCCACATGAGCGGCGAGCCGTTCTCGGGGCGCCCGACGACGCCCTCGCCGGGAGGGATGAGGGCGTTGAGCCGGCGCAGCGAGTCCTGCGCCTCGAACGACAGGATGACCTTCTTCGGTTCGTCCGGCTGGAAGAAGCCGGTGAGCATCCGTTCGCGGGTGGCGCCGTTGAGCCCGAGCGTGAGGACCGGGATGACGAGCACCGCGACGAGCCCGACGACGACGGGCCGCGACCCGAGGCCGGGCACCTTGCGCAGCAGCTCGCGCAGGGCCGGGGCGGCCGCGGCGACGAGGACGACGCCGGGGACGGCGGCGAGCGAGGCGAGCCGGACCTTGTCGTTGTACCAGTAGCCCGTGATGAGGGAGGTCCACGACATCGTCGACGACGCGGCCATGACGTAGAGGACGACGACGGCGCCCCACATGGCCACGACCGGCAGGGCGGCCCTGGCGCGCAGCGCGATCCAGCCGATCCCGAGGGCGATGAGCAGGACGAGACCCCAGAGCACGTCGGGGATCTGCAGCCGGCCGCCGACGACCTCGACGAGGGCGGTCCAGACCGAGACCCGGTCCTTCCACTCGTAGGACTGGGTCGAGGCCAGCTGGGCCGACACGACGGGAGCCGCCACGAGCCCGGCCACACCGACGACGGCGACGATCGCGAGGTCGCGCGCGACGACCCACCACGAGACGTGGTGCAGCAGTCCGGCCCGCACCCTCGCGGTGACGAACCAGACGAGCGCGAAGAGCACGAGGGCCACGAGCGCGTTGGGCTGGATCAGGGCGAGGCCCGGCAGGGCGGCGCCGAAGGCGAGCCACTGCCCGATGCGCCCGGACCGCGCGGCCTGGAGCATCAGGGCGAGCGCGCCGGGGGTCAGCGCCGTCGCCATGAGGTTGGGCCAGAGGACGCCCCAGCCGAGGAGGATCGTCGGGAAGGCGATGAAGGCTGCGGAGGCGAACCCGGCGGCATACGTCACGAGGCGGGAGGTGCCGAGCGCGTGGCGCACGAGGGCCACGCAGCCGACCGGCCACACGAGGGCCGCCAGCACGATCGTCGCGACGTTGGTGCCGGGCAGCACGTCGGCGACCCCGGGCACGAGGCTGGTCGCGATCCAGGAGTGGAAGCCGTTGGGGTAGAAGGTCGGGTTGGCGATCGAGAAGTTGCCGGTCTCGAGGAAGGTCTTGATGCGCCCGAGGTGGTAGACGGCGTCGGGGGAGTCGACGAGCTCGTCGGGTCGCCCGATCGCCGGGAGGATCGTGGCGAGCGCGAGGACGGCCCCGATGGCGATGGCGACGACCGCGTCGGGCCGCGGCCGGCCGAGGAGACGGCGGGCCGCGCCGAGCTCCGGGTCGTGGCGGCCGAAGAGCCGCATCCCGAGCCAGGCGACGGCCACGGCGATCGCCGTGACGACGACGAGCGGCAGCAGCCCCCAGCGCACCCCGACCCGCTGCGCGAGCGTCGCGCAGACGGCGATGATGCCGACGGAGACCGCCGGGGAGACGGCCAGAGCCTCGAGACCCCGCGCGCCCAGGGCGCGCACGACGAGCCAGCCGGGCAGGAAGAGCACCACCGAGAGGACGACGAAGGCCGGGATCGTCTCCACCCAGTGCGCCATGCGGGCCATTCTGTCGGGTCGCCACGATTTCTCCACAACCCGGGTCAGGACGTACGATGGTCGGCGGTCCCGTGTGCTCGTCGCACGGACCGTAATTCGCGCGTCTTCTGCCGGTCCGCCGGACCGGGTCACACCACGGCAGTCCCCACCGTTCGCGGCGGGGCGGGGTGCGTCAGGCGCCAGGAGTGAGGTCGTATGCCGCCCGCCGGGCCACGTCTGTGACGTGACCGCCGGGCGTCGGCGCCCACGCACAACTGACAACATCGAACCAAGGGAGAACACGGCATGGCCGTCGTCACCATGCGCCAGCTCCTCGAGAGCGGCGTCCACTTCGGGCACCAGACCCGTCGCTGGAACCCCAAGATGAAGCGCTTCATCATGACCGAGCGCAACGGCATCTACATCATCGACCTGCAGCAGTCGCTGACGTACATCAACAACGCGTACGACTTCGTCAAGGAGACGGTCGCCCACGGTGGCACCATCCTCTTCGTCGGCACGAAGAAGCAGGCCCAGGAGCCCATCGCCGAGCAGGCGACGCGCGTCGGCATGCCGTACGTCAACCACCGCTGGCTCGGTGGCATGCTCACCAACTTCCAGACGATCTCCAAGCGCCTCACGCGCCTCAAGGAGCTCGAGGAGCTGAACTTCGACGACGTGGCCGGCTCGGGCTACACGAAGAAGGAGCTGCTCATCCTCAAGCGCGAGATGATCAAGCTCGAGCGCACCCTGGGCGGCATCCGCACCATGGCCAAGGTCCCCTCGGCCGTGTGGATCGTCGACACCAAGAAGGAGCACCTCGCCGTCGACGAGGCGCGCAAGCTCGGCCTCCCGGTCATCGCGATCCTCGACACGAACTGCGACCCAGACGAGGTCGACTACAAGATCCCCGGCAACGACGACGCGATCCGCTCCGTCACGCTGCTGACGCGGGTCATCGCCGACGCCGTCGCCGACGGTCTCGTCCAGCGCTCGTCCGGCAAGTCCGGTGGCGACGCGCAGGCCGAGGAGCCGCTGGCCGAGTGGGAGCGCGAGCTCTACGCCGACGCCGCCGCCGGCACGGAGACCACCGAGGCGCCCGCCGCCGAGGCGACCGAGGCGACCGAGGCGACCGAGGCTCCGGCCGCTGACGCCACGGAGGCTCCGGCCGCTGAGGCTCCGGCTGCTGAGGCTCCGGCCGCTGAGGCCACCGAGGCCCCCGCCGAGGCGACGGCCGGTGCCGAGAAGGCCTGACGGTCTTCCGCACCAGCCGCACCACACGAGTCAATCTCCACTGACGAAAAGAGCGATACAGAGCATGGCGAACTACACCGCCGCTGACATCAAGGCGCTGCGCGAGCAGACGGGCGCCGGCATGATGGACGTCAAGAAGGCCCTCGACGAGGCCGAGGGCGACCGCGCCAAGGCCATCGAGATCCTTCGCGTCAAGGGCCTCAAGGGCGTCACGAAGCGTGAGGGCCGCTCGGCCTCCAACGGTCTCGTGGCGGCCTCGGCCACCGACGGCGTCGGCACCCTGGTCGAGGTCAACTGCGAGACCGACTTCGTCGCGAAGGGCGAGAAGTTCATCGCCCTGGCCGACCAGGTCCTCACGCAGGCCGTCGCCGCCGGCGCCACCGACGCCGACTCGCTCCTCGCCAGCACGCTCGAGGACGGCAAGACCGTCCAGGAGCTGCTCGACGAGGCCAACGCCACCATCGGCGAGAAGATCGAGGTCCGCCGCGTGGCGCGCCTCGAGGGCGACAAGGTCGTGTCCTACCTCCACAAGACGAGCCCCGACCTGCCCGCGCAGATCGGTGTCCTCGTCGCGCTCGAGGGTGGCGACGAGACCGTCGGTCGCGACGTCGCGATGCACATCGCCGCGTTCAGCCCCACGGTGCTGACGCGCGAGGAGGTCCCGGCCGAGACGGTCGAGAACGAGCGTCGCGTCGCCGAGGCCACGGCCAAGGAGGAGGGCAAGCCCGAGGCTGCCCTTCCCCGCATCATCGAGGGTCGCGTCAACGGCTTCTTCAAGGAGAACGTCCTGCTCGAGCAGGCCTTCGCCAAGGACGCCAAGAAGACCGTCGGCAAGGTGCTCGAGGAGGGCGGCGCCACGGCGACGTCCTTCGCGCGCTTCCGCGTCGGCCAGTGAGGTCCTGACCCCACTCGTGCCCTCGCGGCACGCGTAGCGCAGAACCCGCGCATCACGACGACGTATGCCGGTCGCCCCCTCCGGGGCGGCCGGCATCGTCGCGTTCCGGGGCCGTCACCGGCCGCTCCGGACCCACCCCAGGAGGAGTCCCATGAGCACGAGCACCGACACGCCGGCCGCTGCCGAGGTCGACGGCCCCCTGACCGTCTCGATCACCCGTCGCGTGGCCCCCGAGGACGAGCTGCTCATGCAGGCCTGGGTCCACGCCGGGACCTCGATGGCCGAGCACTTCGAGGGCTTCCTCGGCGCCGGATGGGTGCGGTCCGGCACCGAGGACTGGCACATGCTCTACCGCTTCGACTCGCGCGCCCACCTCGACACGTGGGAGCGGTCGCCCGAGCGGCTGCGGTGGCTGCGCTCGGCGGCCGACCTCGTCGAGCACCGCCGCACGGAGTACCGGACCGGCATCGAGGGCTGGTTCGACGAGCCGGCGTCGTCGTCGGTGCACGAGGCCGGGGCGACCGGACCGGTGGGACCGCCTGCGCCGCCGCGCTGGAAGCAGGCGAGCGTCATCTGGATCGCCTTCTTCCCGACCAGTCTGGCGCTGTCGTACCTCCTCTCGTCGTGGAGCGGGGACTGGCCCGTCGTCCTGCGCGTCCTCGTGACGACCCTGCTCGCGACGCCGTGGATGACCTACGTCTTCCTCCCGTTCGTGACCCGGCTCTTCGGTCGGTGGCTCAAGACCGACTGACGACTGGGGTCCGGCTGACAGCGATGTCGGCGAAATCGCTTGTGAGGCAAGCCTTTGTCTCGCACCTCACAGTCCTTCTGTCTGGTGGCTCACAGCGCTCCTGATACCCGCGGGGGTACTTTTGGAGCATGACCACCACCATGAGAACCCTCGTGGTCCTGGGAGCGGGCACGGCCGGCACCATGGTCGTGAACAAGCTGAGGCACCGCCTCCCCACCAGCGAGTGGCGCATCACCGTCGTCGACAAGGACGACCTGCACGACTACCAGCCGGGCTACCTCTTCCTGCCCTTCGGGCTCATCGAGCCGGAGCAGGTCAGAAGGACCCGTCACGGGCTCATCACCGAGGGGGTCGAGCTCGTGCTCGGCGACGTCGACCGCGTCGACCCGCAGGCCCGTGAGGTGTCGCTCCTCGACGGGCGCACCCTCGTCTACGACGAGCTCGTCATCGCCTCCGGCACGAGCCCCCGTCCCGACCAGACGCCGGGGATGCTCGGGGCCGAGTGGCACCGCAGCGTCGGCGAGTTCTACACCTACGACGGCGCCCTGGCGCTCCGCGAGTCGCTCGCCGGCTTCTCGGGCGGCCGGCTCGTCGTGCACGTCACCGAGATGCCGATCAAGTGCCCGGTGGCGCCCCTCGAGTTCGCCTTCCTCGCCGACGACTTCCTGCGCCGCCGGGGTCTGCGCGACCGCTCCGAGATCGTCTACGTGACCCCGCTCGACGGCGCCTTCACCAAGCCGGTCGCGAGCCGCGAGCTCGGCCACCTGCTCGCCGACAAGGGGATCACCCTCGAGACCGACTTCATGGTCGAGCACGTGGACCAGGAGCGGCGCGTCATCGTGTCCTACGACGAGCGCGAGGTCGCCTACGACCAGCTCGTGACGATCCCGCTCAACATGGGCGCCGACTTCGTCGCCCGGTCGGGACTCGGCGACGAGCTCAACTACGTCCCGGTCGACAAGCACACGATGCGCTCGACCGAGCACCCGGCGATCTGGGTCCTCGGCGACGCGAGCACCATCCCGACCTCCAAGGCCGGCTCCGTCGCGCACTTCTCCGTCGAGGTGTTCGTCGACAACTTCGTCGAGCACGCTCGCGGGCAGGCCATGAAGCACTCCTTCGACGGGCACGCCAACTGCTTCGTCGAGTCCGGTGGCGGCAAGGCGATGCTCCTCGACTTCAACTACGACACCGAGCCGCTGACCGGCACGTTCCCGCTGCCACACCTGGGTCCGATGACCCTGCTCAAGGAGTCGCGGGCCAACCACGTCGGCAAGCTCGCGTTCCGCCACATCTACTGGAACCTCCTGCTCCCCGGACGACCTCTCGGCCTGCCCGCGCAGATGTCGATGGCGGGGAAGGTCTCCGTCGCCTGAGCTCGACCAGACACACACAAGGAGCGTCACCATGCCCACCACGACGATCGCCGGCCAAGCCGTCGAGGTCAACGACGAGGGCTTCCTCACCCGTCCCGACCAGTGGTCCGACGACCTCGGCACCGAGCTCGCCCGGCTCATCGGGATCGAGCTGACGGCCGACCACTGGAAGCTCGTCCGCTTCCTCCGCGACGACTTCGCCCACCAGGGCGAGACCGCGACCCTCCGCCGCGTCAGCACGCAGACCGGCACCCCGATCAAGTCCCTCTTCGACCTCTTCCCCGGCAAGCCGGCCAAGAAGATGGCCTACGTCGCGGGGCTGCCCAAGCCGAAGGGATGTGTGTGATGACCACGCACGCCGACCAGACCACCCCGTTCGTGCCGAGGTTCGACGCGCCCGAGTCGCAGGGCCGCAAACTGGCGATCATCTGCAGCAAGGGCAACCTCGACATGGCCTACCCGGGCCTCATCCTCGCCAACGCGGCCCTGGGTGAGGGCGTCGAGACGCACCTCTTCTTCACCTTCTGGGGCTTCGACATGATCAACAAGAAGACCTCGGGTGACCTGAAGTTCACGATGCTCGGCAACACCGCGACGCACCTGCCGCAGGGACTCGGCGGGATCCCCGGGATGACGCACCTCGCCACGTCGCAGATGAAGAAGGCCATCGCCGACCTCGACGTGCCCGAGGTCCCGGAGTTCCTCGACCAGATCGTCGGCTCGGGCGGGCACCTGTGGGCCTGCCGGATGTCGGCGGACATGCAGCACCTGACCGAGGGCGACCTCCGGGACGACGTCGAGGGGATCATCTCGGCCTCGGACTTCATCGAGCTGACGGAGGGCGCGCAGCTGCTCTTCATCTGAGCCACCGTGGTGGGTGGGTGCGGCCGGTCGGGCCGGTGTGGGCCCGGCCGGCCTTCACACGATCTCCACACGTCGCACCCTCGCCCCCCGTGCGCCCGCTCCTAGGCTCAGGGGCATGAACCAGGGGTATGCCACACCGTCCTCGAGCGCCAGCGCTCCCGTGCTGCTCGTCGTCGAGGACGACCCGACGATCAACCAGGCCGTCACGGATCGACTTGTGGCAGAAGGCTTCCGGGTCATCCAGGCCTTCGACGGGCCGGGCGCCGTCGCCGCCCACGCGGAGCACGCCCCCGACCTCGTCGTCCTCGACCTCATGCTGCCCGGCTTCGACGGGCTCGAGGTGTGCCGACGCATCCAGGGGGAGCGCCCGGTGCCGGTCCTCATGCTCACGGCGCGCGCGGACGAGACCGACCTGCTCGTCGGTCTCGGCGTCGGCGCCGACGACTACGTCACCAAGCCGTTCCGCATGCGTGAGGTCGTCGCCCGCATCCGCGCCCTGCTGCGTCGCGTCGAGCGGGCGCGCGAGCTGGCCGCCGAGCAGCCGCCGGTGCTGACCGTCGGCGACCTGACCGTCGACCGCGGGGCGCGCCGCGTCTCGGCACGGGGGAGCGAGGTGCACCTGACGCCGCTCGAGTTCGACCTCCTGCTGGCCCTCGCGGCCGAGCCGGGGGCGGTGCGCGAGCGCGACGGGCTGATGCGCGAGGTCTGGGGCTGGGCGGACGCCGGCGGCACCCGCACCCTCGACAGTCACGTCAAGTCCCTCCGCGCCAAGATCGGGGCCGACCGCGTCCGCACCGTCCACGGCGTCGGCTACGCGCTCGAGGCCGGCGAGGCCGGCGAGGCCGTCGAGGCCGGCAAGGCCGTCGACCACGACGACACCCCCGAGGCGCCCGACGAGGCGCGGCCGTGAACGCCGACCGGCCCCTCGACGGCATCCGCTCGATCAAGGCCAAGCTCGGTCTGCTCGTCGCGGCCAGCATCGTGGCCGCGTCGCTCGTGTCCGTCATCGGTGACCGGGCCGGTGTGCCTGGCTGGCTCACCCTCCCGGTGACGGTCGCCGCCGCCCTGGGGGTCACCCAGTGGCTGGCTCGCGGGATGACCTCACCGCTGCGCGAGATGACGACGGCGGCGTCGCGGATGGCGACGGGGGACTACTCGCAGCGCGTCACGGCGACGTCCGCCGACGAGGTGGGGGTGCTCGCCGACGCCTTCAACACCATGGCGGCCGACCTCGCCGGCGCCGACCAGCAGCGACGCCAGCTCGTCGCCACCGTGTCCCACGAGCTGCGCACACCGCTCGCCGCCCAGCAGGCCCTGCTCGAGAACCTCGTCGACGGTGTCGTGCGCCCCGACGACGCCGTCCTGCGCACCGCGCTGGCCCAGGCCGAGCGGCTCGGCACGCTCGTCGGCGACCTGCTCGACCTCAGCCGCGTCGACGGCGGTCGCGCTCCGCTCGCACTCGCGGACGTCGACGTCCGCGAGCTCGTCGAGGGCGCCGTGGCCGAGGCCGGTGTCTCCCGGCGCGGCACCGTCCACGTCGTCGACGTCCCCGCGGACCTTCGCGTCACCGGGGACGCGGCCCGCCTCGCGCAGCTGCTCGCCAACCTGCTCGACAACGCCGACCGGCACAGCCCGGCCGGTGGCCGGGTCACCGTGAGCGCGGGGCCCGACGGCCCGGACCGGTGGTGGCTCATGGTCGCCGACGAGGGACCGGGCATCCCGCCCGAGCACGTGCACCGGATCTTCGACCGTTTCGGGTCGGGCGACGACGCCGGGGGAGGCACGGGCATCGGGCTCGCCATCGCGAGCTGGGTGTGCGAGCTGCACGGCGGGTCGATCTCCGCGGTCTCGCCCCCCGAGGGGGAGCACGGCGCCCGGCTCCGGGCCGTCCTGCCCCGCACCCCTGCCCGCACGTCGCCGTCTGCCACCGAGGGCCTCGCGGAGGTCCCCTCCGGTCCCACGATCCCCACGATCTCCACCGTCACCACCGACGCGACCGCGCCCGCCGTGGCGCCCGACACCCAGGAGCCCACCGTGCCCGCACCCCTCCCCGCCGCGGCGGGACCCACCCCGGCCGGAGCGCCGGGCGGCCCGGGCTCCGAGGGGCGCCCGACGGCATACGCCGGCGTTCCGGTGGGGGCGCCCAGGCCCGTCGTCGACTCGCTCTTCGGCGACCTCTGGCCGGAGGCCGGCCTCGGGCCGCAGGTGCGCCTGCTGCTGCTCTGCGTCGGCGTCGGCGTGCTGTCCGCCGTCCTGCTGCCCTACCGCGACATCGGGGTCGCCCTCTTCGGAGTGCTCCTGCTCGGCGGCGTCGTGCTGTGGCGCTCGACGCGCCACCGTGCCAGCCGCTGGACCACGGTGAGCAGCGTGCTCTGCGTCGGCCTCGCCTCCTTCTCGGTGCTGCGAGCCGCCGAGTGGCTCACGGTCATCTCCGTCATGCTCGGGGTCGTCGTGCTGACCACGGCCCTCACCGACGCCAGGGGATTCCTCTCCGTCGTCGCCGGCCTCGCCTCCTGGCCCCTCGCCGCCGTGCGCGGACTGCCGCTGCTCGGGCGCACCGTCGCCGCGACGAGCCGCATCAACGTCGTGTGGCCGGTCGTGCGCACGGCCGCCATCTCGCTCGTCGCGCTCGTCGTCTTCGGCGGCCTCTTCGCCTCCGGCGACGCGGTCTTCGGTTCGTGGGCGCAGGCGATCGTGCCGCACTTCGCGTGGGACGGGCTGACCTTCCGCTTCTTCGTCGGCTTCGTCATGGGTGGTGCCCTGCTCGCCGCCGCCTACGTCGCCCTCAACCCGCCGCGCGTCGACCGGGTCGCGCTGCCGGAGGGTCGCCCTGTGGCCCGGCTCTGGGAGTGGGTCGTGCCCGTCGGCCTCGTCGTCGCCCTCTTCGCCGCGTTCGTCGTCGCCCAGGCCGCGGCGCTGTTCGGCGGTCACGACTACGTCCAGCGCACGACCGGCCTGACGTATGCCGAGTACGTCCACCAGGGCTTCGGCCAGCTCACCGCCGCCACGGTGCTCACCCTGGCGACCGTGGCGCTCGCGGTCCGCAAGGCGCCACGCTCGACGTCCCGCGAGCGTCTCGTGCTGCGGGTCGCGCTCGGAGCGCTGTGCGCCCTGACGCTCGTCGTCGTCGCCTCGGCCCTGCACCGGATGGACCTCTACCAGCAGGCCTACGGCTTCACGCTGCTCCGGGTGCTCGTCGACGGTTTCGAGCTCTGGCTCGGCCTGCTCGTCGTGCTCGTCCTCGTCGCCGGGGTGCGTCTCTCGGGCTGGTGGCTGCCGCGGGCCGCACTCGTCTCTGCTGTTGCCATCGTGCTCGTCGGGGGCCTGGCCAACCCCGAGGCGTGGGTCGCACAGCGCAACATCGACCGCTACCAGGCGACGGGCAAGCTCGACGCGGCCTACCTCCGGACGCTGGGAGCGGACGCCACCCCGGCGATCGTCGCCGGCCTGCCGCGCGACGTCTCGGCCTGCATCGTGCTCCCGTCGACGATCTCGGCACGTGCCTCCCGCGAGGACGCCCTGTCGTGGAACCTCGGCCGCTCCCGGGAGGCCTCCGTGGACGTCGCGCCGATGACCCCCGCCGAGGCGGCGCGGTGCCCGGGCCTGATGTCGGGCGGTCTCAACCGCTGAGGCAGGATGTCCGGGTGCGCCGCGACATCGCCGACCTGTTCGAGCTCGACCCGGCCCTGACCCACCTCAACCACGGTGCGTTCGGGGCGGTGCCCCGATCGGTCCGCGAGGCGCAGGACCGCGCCCGGGCCCGCATCGAGGGGGCGCCGATGCGGGCCTTCCGCGACGAGCTCCCCGTGACGCTCTCGGGTGCCCGCGAGGCGGCCGCGACCTTCCTCGGCGTGCCGGCGGGGTCGACCGCCCTCGTGCGCAACGTCACCGAGGCTGTCGGGGTCGTGCTCCAGGGTCTCGGCATCGGCCCCGGTGACGACGTCGTCGTCGGCAATCACGGCTACCTCACGGCCGGCTGGTCCGCCGAGGCGCGCGGTGCGACGCTGCGGACGGCGGGCTTCGGCGTCGACAGCGACCCGGACGACGTCGTGGCGGCCTTCGCGGCCGCCGTGACCGACCGCACCCGCCTCGTCGTCATCGACCAGATCACCTCCCCGACGGCCCTCGTCCTCCCGGTCGCCGAGGTGGCAGCCGCCGTCGCACCCGTCCCGGTTCTCGTCGACGCCGCCCACGTGCCCGGAGCCCTGCCGGACCTCGACGTCGAGGCTCTCGGGGTGGCGTTCTGGGCGGGCAACCTGCACAAGTGGGCCTACACGCCGCGCGCCGCCGCCACGCTCTGGGTGGCTCCCGAGCACCGCGACACGATGCGTCCGCTCGTCACCTCGTGGAGCCACGGGCTGCCCTTCCCCGAGCGCTTCGACCTCCAGGGCACCGTCGACCACTCGTCGTGGGTGGCCGTGCCCGACGGCCTGGCCGCCTGGGCCGCCCTCGGTGGCTGGGAACAGGTCCGATGCAACGCCGACCTGCTCCTGCGCGGGGCCGAGCTCGTGCGGGACGCGCTCGGCACGGGCGGCCCGCACGGCGGCATACCCTCCGCCCCGTGCCTGCGCCTCGTTGCGCTGCCCGACGGGGTGGCGACGACGACCGAGGACGCCGAGGCCCTGTGGCAGCGGTTGTATGCCGTCGGGCTCGTCGTGCCGCCCGTGGCCTTCGAGGGGCGCGGCTACGTGCGGCTGGCCGCCGCGCCGTACAACGACGAGGACGACTACGCCCGCCTCGCGGCCGTGCTGCCGGGCCTGCTGTCCGAGGTCCGAACCGCCTGAACCCGATGCGGCCGATGTCCGCCGGATGTGGAAAGATCGACCGACCGCCGGAACGCTGCCCACGAGGAGGCCCTGCGCCATGACCGACGCCCAGACAACCCCCTTCCACCGGGTCCTTCTCAAGCTCTCCGGTGAGGTGTTCGGGGGCGGGAGCATCGGCCTCGACCCGGCCGTCGTCTCCGGCATCGCCAAGCAGATCGCCGACGCCGTGCGCGGGGGCGTCGAGGTCGCCGTCGTCATCGGCGGCGGCAACTTCTTCCGCGGCGCCGAGCTCCAGCAGCGCGGCATGGACCGCACGCGTGCCGACTACATGGGCATGCTCGGCACCGTCATGAACTGCCTCGCCCTGCAGGACTTCCTCGAGAAGGAGGGCATCGAGACGCGGGTGCAGTCCGCGATCGCCATGCAGCAGGTGGCCGAGCCGTACATCCCGCGCCGGGCCATCCGCCACCTCGAGAAGCACCGCGTCGTCATCTTCGGCGCCGGCGCCGGCATGCCGTTCTTCTCGACCGACACGGTCAGCGCCCAGCGCGCCCTCGAGATCAAGTGCGACGCCGTGCTCATCGCCAAGAACGGCGTCGACGGTGTCTACGACGCCGACCCGCGTACCAACCCCGACGCCAAGAAGCTCGAGACGGTCACGTTCCAGGACGCCATCGTCGAGGGGCTCAAGGTCGTCGACGCGGCGGCCTTCAGCCTCTGCATGGAGAACAAGCTGCCCATGGTCGTCTTCGGCATGGAAGGCGCGGGTAACATCACGCGCGCCCTGCTCGGTGAGAAGATCGGCACGCTGGTCACCAACGCCTGAGCGCCGCGGCACCTGCCGCGCGCGAGCACGACCACCGCGAAGCACCCGAACCACCTGTCACCCCTGCACCACCCCCGCAGCACCCCACGAA
This sequence comes from Terrabacter sp. 2TAF16, assembly GCF_052115065.1. Classification (NCBI taxonomy): domain Bacteria; kingdom Bacillati; phylum Actinomycetota; class Actinomycetes; order Micrococcales; family Intrasporangiaceae; genus Terrabacter; species Terrabacter sp. 2TAF16. Next base: position 270,619 of record NZ_JBFRFZ010000005.1, on the reverse strand, counting down.
CGAGGGACGAGGAAGCCAGAGCCATGATCGAAGAGACGATGTTCGAGGCCGAGGAGAAGATGGACAAGGCCGTCGAGGTCCTCAAGGAGGACTTCGCGGGCATCCGCACCGGGCGCGCCAACCCGGGCCTGTTCAACAAGCTCACGGTCGAGTACTACGGCGCGCCGACCCCGCTGCAGCAGCTCGCCTCGTTCCAGAACCCCGAGCCCCGCACGATCCTCGTGATCCCGTTCGACAAGTCGGCGATGCACGAGATCGAGCGCGCCATCCGCGACTCCGACCTCGGCGTCAACCCGAGCAGCGACGGCAACCAGATCCGCTGCGTCATGCCGGAGCTGACCGAGGAGCGCCGCCGCGAGTACATCAAGCTCGCCAACCACAAGGCCGAGGAGGCGCGGGTCTCGGTGCGCAACATCCGTCGCAAGGCCAAGACCGACCTCGACAAGCTCGTCAAGGACGGCGAGGTGGGCGAGGACGACGGGTCGCGTGCCGAGAAGGAGCTCGACGGCCTGACCAAGAAGCACACCGACCTCGTCGAAGGACTCGTCAAGGCCAAGGAGGCCGAGCTGCTCGAGGTGTGACCTCGATGCTCGACCGATGATGACGACAGACTCCCCGTCGGACCCCGTGGACCCCGCACCCGCGGCCCAGGCCGGCGACGGCGGGGCCGGGCCGCTCGAGCCCGTCCCCTACGACCCTGCGCTCGACGAGCTCGCCGGCCTCGCCGCCGAGGAGGTCATCGAGCAGAAGCAGAGCCGCGCGGGACGCAACCTGCCCGCGGCCATCGGGGTGGGTGTCGGCCTCGGAGCGCTCATCGTCGCGACCCTGCTCATCCGCAAGGAGTCGTTCATCGTCCTCGTCGCGCTCGCCGTGGCCGTGGGCATCTGGGAGCTGCGGGCGGCCCTGCGGCACGCCGCGGTCCGGGCTCCCCTCGTCCCACCGGTCGTGGGCATGGTCGTCATGCTGTGGGCGGCCTTCGTCCACGGGCCTGCCGGTCTCGTCGTGGCCTGGTCGCTGACGTGCCTGGCCGTCGTGCTCTGGCGCGGCACTGGACGCCTCGACGGAGCCGGGCGCGACGTCCTCGGCGGCATCTTCATCGCCACCTACCCGACGTTCCTCGTCGGCTTCGCCATCCTGCTGCTCGCCCCGGAGGACGGCGTCGCTCGTCTCTTCGTCTTCCTCATCACGACCGTGTGCAGCGACGTCGGCGGGTATGCCGCGGGCGTCCTCTTCGGCAAGCACCCCATGGCGCCCACCATCAGCCCCAAGAAGTCGTGGGAGGGCTTCGCGGGCTCGGTGCTGCTGTGCGTCGTCGCCGGCTCGCTCACCGTCCACTTCCTGCTCGACCACTCGTGGGTCATCGGGATCGCGCTCGGTGTCGGGGTGGCCGTCGCCGCGACGGTCGGCGACCTCATGGAGTCGCTCATCAAGCGGGACCTCGGCATCAAGGACATGTCCAACGTCCTTCCCGGTCACGGCGGTGTCATGGACCGGCTCGACTCGCTCGTCGTCGTGGCCCCCATCGTCTGGGCCGTGCTGACGCTCCTCGCCGCCAAGCCGGGCTGACCGGGTGGTCGCGGAGCGAGTGGCCGCGGACCGGGCGTCCGGCTCCGAGGCCACGCCCTTCGACCAGACCGGCCGGGTCGTGCTCGTGACCGGTGCCGGAAGCGCGAGCGGCATCGGCTTCGCCACCGCACGGATGCTTGGCCGCCTCGGTGCCGCCGTCGTCGTCGCGGCCACGACCGACCGGGTGCACGAGCGCGTCGCCGAGCTCCGTCGCGACGGCGTGACGGCCAGTGGCCACGTCGGCGACCTGACCCGGGAACCCGAGGCCGGCGCGCTCGTGGCCGCCTGCCTCGCGGAGCACGGTCGCCTCGACGTCGTCGTCAACAACGCCGGCATGACGAGCGCCGCCGACCCCGACCCGCTCGGCGGAGACCTGCGGTCCACCGACCCGTCGCGCTGGCGAGGCTCACTCGCCCGCAACCTCGACACCGCCTATCTCGTGAGCCGGGCCGCCCTGCCGCACCTTCGGGTGTCCGGGGCAGGCCGTCTCGTGCTCGTGAGCAGTGTCACCGGCGGCGTCATGGCGATGCGGGGCGAGGTCGCCTACGCCACGGCCAAGGCCGCGCTCGTCGGGCTCGCCCGGGCCCTCGCGGTCGACGAGGGCCCACACGGCACGACGGTCAACGCCGTCGCCCCGGGCTGGGTCGCCACCGGCTCGCAGACCGACGAGGAGGCGCGCGACGGGCGGGCCACACCGCTCGGTCGCTCAGGCAGCGCCGACGAGGTGGCCGCGGCGATCGCCTTCCTCGCCAGCCGTGAGGCGTCCTACGTCACGGGCCAGGTCCTCGTCGTCGACGGCGGCAACGCGGTCAGCGAGCAGCGCGCGCAGGCGTGACCCTTCGAGACCGCCGACGTGACCAGGCGTGACCCCGGGCGTGGGCACCGGGCGTGGGCACCGGCTGCGGGAGGGCGGCATACGGCCTCGGTGCTGGCCACCGCGCCCGGCCGACCCGTTTTGACTCCACCTGAGAGACTGGAGGGGAGATGACCGACACCCCAGCCCCCGCCTCCGAGTCCGCCTCCGAGTCCGCCACCGAGCCCGCGTCCGTGCCGGCGCCCGTCGTGCTGCCCGAGCCGACGACCGCCCGCCCCGTGCCGGGGCAGCTGACCTTCCAGGCGCCCCGTCGTGGCAAGCCGCCGCGGCACCTCGCCGACTTCACGCCGGCCGAGCGCAAAGAGGCCGTGGAGTCGTTGGGGCACAAGGGTTTCCGGGCCAAGCAGCTCTCGACCCACTATTTCGAGCGGCTCGAGGACGACCCCGAGCAGATGACCGACCTGCCGAAGGCCGTGCGGTCCGAGCTCGCCGCAGGCCTGCTCCCGACGCTGCTGACGCCGATCGTCCAGCGCGTCGCCGACGACGGTCAGACGATGAAGTACGCGTGGCGGCTGCACGACGGCGCGATCGTCGAGTCCGTGCTCATGCGCTACCCCAAGCGCGTCACCATCTGCATCTCGAGCCAGGCCGGCTGCGGCATGAACTGCCCGTTCTGCGCGACCGGCCAGGCCGGCCTGACCCGCAACATGTCCGCCGGCGAGATCGTCGAGCAGGTCGTCTGGGCGGCCCGGGCGCTGCGACGGGGTGAGCTCGCCGGGGGCGGTGACGACGACCGCGAGGCGCCGCTGCGCGTCAGCAACGTCGTCTTCATGGGCATGGGCGAGGCCCTCGCCAACTACAAGGCGTCCATCGGCGCGATCCGCCGGCTCACGGACCCCGCGCCCGACGGCCTCGGCATGTCGGCCCGCGGCATCACGATGTCGACGGTCGGGCTCGTCCCCGGCATCGACAAGCTGACGGCCGAGGGCATCCCGGTGACCCTCGCGCTCTCCCTGCACGCCCCGGACGACGAGCTGCGCAACGAGCTCGTCCCGATCAACACCCGGTGGTCCGTCGACGAGGCGCTCGACGCCGCCTACCGCTACTTCGAGGCGACCGGCCGTCGCGTGTCCATCGAGTACGCCCTGATCCGCGACATCAACGACCAGGGCTGGCGCGCCGACCTGCTCGGCGAGAAGCTCAACCGGCGGGGCCGCGGGTGGGTGCACGTCAACCCGATCCCGCTCAACCCGACGCCCGGCTCGAAGTGGACCGCGAGCCGGCCCGGCGTCGAGCAGAACTTCGTCGAGCGCCTGCGTGCCCACGGCATCCCGACGACGATCCGCGACACCCGCGGCCAGGACATCGACGGGGCCTGCGGCCAGCTCGCCGCGTCGACCGCCTGACCCGTCGACTCGACGACTCGACGAGGCCTGCGGCCGGCTCAGCGCGTCATCCGGCTCACCCGCGTACGCTGGCGGGGTCGTGCCCGGCTCGGGCACTGGTGACGAGTCGCCGGGCAGAGCACGGGGCGGCCCACCAGGAGGTCCTCGCATGGTCCAGCTCAGCCTCGGCGTCATGGCCCGGTCGCTCAAGGAGAACGAGCACCGGCTGCCACTGCACCCCAAGCACGTCGACCGGATCCCCGAGGAGCTGCGCGGGCGGATCTTCCTCGAGACCGGCTACGGCGAGCGGCACGGCGTGTCCGACGACCAGCTCGAGCGCTACGTCGGCGGGTTCCTCAGTCGCGAGGAGCTCGTCGCGCAGTGCGACGTCATCCTCGCGCCGAAGCCCCTGCTCAGTGACATCTCGGCCCTGCGGGTCGGGCAGGTGCTCTGGGGCTGGCCGCACTGCGTGCAGGACGCCGAGCTGACGCAGGTCGCCATCGACCGGAAGCTGACGCTCATCGCCTTCGAGGCGATGAACCACTGGAACAAGGACGGCTCGTTCAGCCTCCACGTCTTCCACAAGAACAACGAGCTCGCCGGCTACTGCTCGGTGCTCCATGCCCTCCAGATCGCGGGGATCACCGGTGACTACGGCCCCCAGCGCCGCGCGGTCGTCATCGGCTTCGGCGCCACGGCCCGCGGGGCGGTCACCGCGCTCAAGGCGCTCGGGATCGGCGACGTCGACGTGCTGACGCACCGTCAGAAGGCGGCTGTCGCGTCGCCGATCCACTCGGCCAGGATCGTGCACTTCGACACCGACGACACGACGGCGCGCGTGAGCCACGCGGTCACCGAGGACGGCCCGGTGGCCCTCGGGGAGTTCCTCGCCGAGCACGACATCGTCGTCAACTGCGTGCTCCAGGACACCGACGCCCCGATCACGTTCATGACGGACGACGACCTCAAGCGGATGACGCCGGGCAGCATCGTCATCGACGTGTCGTGCGACGAGGGCATGGGTTTCAGCTGGGCGAAGCCGACGACCTTCACCGACCCCACCTTCCTCGTCGGCGACCACGTGCTCTACTACGCCGTCGACCACAGCCCGTCCTACCTCTGGGACGCCGCCACGTGGGAGATCAGCGAGGCGCTGCTGCCCTTCCTGCCGACGGTCATGGGCGGGCCTGAGGCCTGGGACGCGAACTCGACGGTCCGGCGGGCGATCGAGATCCGGGACGGCGAGATCCAGAACCCGGCGATCCTGTCGTTCCAGGGCCGCTCGCCGAAGCACCCGCACCTGCCGCTCGCGACCTGACGAGGGGTCGTATGCCGGGTGCTGCGGCGCGCGCGGGCCTGGCCGGCGCGGACGTGGCCGTTCAGGCCGGCTCCGCCCGGTAGGTGCGACGGTAGGCCAGGGGCGAGAGTCCCACAGCGGCCGCGAGGTGCTGGCGCAGCGAGGCGCTCGTGCCGAAACCGGCCGCGGCGGCCACCCGGTCGACGGGCAGGTCGGTCGTCTCGAGCAGGTGTCGGGCCCGGTCGACGCGAGCCCGCGCGAGCCAGGTGCCCGCCGTCTCGCCGGTCTCCTCCCGGAAGCGGCGGGTGAACGTGCGCACGCTCGTCCCGGCGTGCCGGGCCAGGTCGGCCAGGCCGATCGACTCGTCGAGGTGCTCGAGGGCCCACGTCCGTGTCGACCCGGTGCCCGCGTCGGACGCGTCGGGCACCGGCCGCTCGATGAACTGGGCCTGCCCGCCCGCCCGCCACGGCGCGACGACGGCGCCACGGGCGACCCGGTTCGCGGCCTCGGTGCCGAGGTCGCTCCGCAGCACGTGGAGGAGCAGGTCGATGCCCGCGGCGTTGCCGGCGGAGGTGAGGACGTCGCCGTGGTCGACGTAGAGCACGTCGGGGTCGAGGTGGACAGTGGGGAAGTGGCGGCGGAAGAGGTCCTCGTAGACCCAGTGGGTCGTCGCCTCGCGGCCGTCGAGCTTGCCGAGGCCCGCGAGGACGAAGGCGCCCGTGCAGATCGAGAGCCACCGCGCGTCGGGACGGGCCCTGCCGGCGAGCGCGACGAGGTCGGCGGGCAGCTCGCCCCGCGTGACGATGGGGGTGTTCGTGATGCCCGGAACGACGACCGTGTCAGCTTGCGCGACAACGGAGTTCGGGTGGGTCGGCAGAGCGGCAAAGCCGGCCGACGTCATGACGGGTCCGTCGTCGAGCGTGCACATCGACACCTCGTAGGGCGGGGGAGCGCCGGTGAGGCGGCCGGGCCAGCCGGGGTCGAGGGCGCTCGCGCTGAAGAAGCGGTGTGGCAGCCCGAGCTCGAACGCCACGACGCCGTCGAGGGCGAGGACGGCGACGCGGTGCGGTCGCGGGAGCGCGGCGGTCATGGCCAGATCTTTGCACATCATGTCCTTCCGGCCACTCGTCGCGACGGACTCCGATCCTGCACAGTGGGTCCGTGAGCCTGACCGACCGCCGCGCCGACGTCCCCGACGACGCCCCACCCGACCCTGCCGTCACTCCGAGCCGATCCGGCCACCGGATCCACCCCGCCTGGTGGGTCGCTGCTGTCACCTTCCTGACGATCATCGGCGCGGCCGGCTTCCGTTCGACGCCGGGCGTGCTCATGACGCCGCTCCACGAGGAGTTCGGCTGGTCGATGGGCGTCATCGGTGGCGCCGTGTCGGTCAACCTCGTCCTCTTCGGGCTCGCGGCACCGTTCTCGGCGGCCCTGATGGAGCGCCTCGGCATCCAGCGGGTCGTTGCCGTCGCCCTCGTGCTCGTCAGCGTCGGCTCCCTCCTGCCGATCTGGATGACGGCCTCGTGGCAGCTCGTCCTGTGCTGGGGGATCGTCGTCGGCCTCGGCACCGGCGCCATGGCGATGAGCCTCGTCGCGACCGTCACGGGGCGCTGGTTCGTCGAGCGGCGGGGCCTCGTCACCGGCGTGCTCACGGCCGCGGGTGCCACGGGTCAGCTCATCTTCCTGCCCGTCCTCGCGTGGCTCGCCGAGAACCACGGCTGGCGCACCGCGGCGGTCGTCACCTCGGCCGCCGCCCTGACCGTCGTCCCGCTCGTGCTCTGGAAGCTGCACGACCACCCGAGCGTCCTCGGCATCACGGCCTACGGCGCCCCGGCCGGCACCCCGGTCGGTCGTCCGCCCCGGCCGACGGGCCACCCGGCGCACCTGGCCCTCGCGACCCTGCGTGACGCGGCCCGCACCAAGGTGTTCTGGCTGCTCGCCGGCAGCTTCGCCGTCTGCGGTGCCTCGACGAACGGCCTCGTCGGCACGCACTTCATCCCGGCCGCCCACGACCACGGCATGCCGACGACGACCGCCGCCGGCCTCCTCGCCCTCGTCGGCGTCTTCGACATCGTCGGCACCGTCTTCTCCGGCTGGCTCACCGACCGGGTCGACCCACGGATCCTGCTCGCGGCCTACTACACGCTGCGCGGCGGCTCGCTCTTCCTGCTGCCGGCGCTCTTCAGCGACTCGATGCACGTCAACATGCTCGCGTTCGTCCTCTTCTACGGCCTCGACTGGGTCGCGACGGTGCCCCCGACGATCGCCCTGTGTCGCAGTGCGTACGGCGAGCGCGCGCCGATCGTCTTCGGCTGGGTCTTCGCCTCGCACCAGATCGGGGCCGCCGCAGCGGCCCTCGGGGCGGGTCTCGTCCGCGACCAGCTCGGCACCTACGACCTCGCCTGGTACGTCGCCGGCGCGCTGTGCCTCGTTGCCGCCGTGATGTGCGTCGCGATCACGACCGCTCGTCTGTCAGATGCGTCACCTCGGCGCACCGACTCTGGCGCGGCGGCGCCACCGGCGGCACAGTGAGGCCATGAGCGACGGCGCTTCGACGGCATACCACCGCATCCACGACGACAGCCTGCGCGACCCGGAAGGGTTCTGGCGTGCGGCCGCGGAGGGCATCGACTGGGTGACGCCGCCGACGCGCATCCTCGACGACTCGAGACCGCCGTTCTACCGGTGGTATCCCGACGCCGAGCTCAACGTCTGCTTCAACGCCGTCGACCGCCATGTCGCCGCCGGGCGCGGCGACCAGCCCGCGATCCACTACGACTCGCCGGTGACGGGCACGAAGAGCACGCTGACGTATGTCGTCCTGCTCGAGCGGGTGCGCGCGGTGGCCGGTGGGCTGCGTGGGCTCGGTGTCGGCAAGGGCGACCGGGTCGTCATCTACATGCCGATGGTCCCCGAGGCCGTCATCGCGATGCTCGCGTGCGCCCGCATCGGTGCCATCCACTCCGTCGTCTTCGGCGGCTTCGCCCCGCAGGAGCTCGCCGCGCGCATCGACGACGCCGCGCCGAAGGTCGTGCTGTCGGCGTCGTGCGGCGTCGAGCCGAGCCGCGTCGTGCCCTACAAGCCGTTCCTCGACGAGGCCATCCGCCGCTCTGCACACCAGCCCGAGCGCTGCGTCGTGCTCCAGCGCGAGCAGCTCGTCGCCGAGCTCGGCGAGCGCGACATCGACTGGGCCGACTTCGAGTCCGGCGACGCGGCCAGCGAGGGCAGCGAGTGCGTCACGGTCGCAGCCACCGACCCGCTCTACATCCTCTACACGTCCGGGACGACGGGGAAGCCGAAGGGCATCTACCGCGACTGCGGTGGCTATGCGGTGGCTCTGCGGTGGTCGATGGCCAACCTCTACGACGTGGCCCCGGGCGAGACGATGTTCACCGCGAGCGACGTCGGCTGGGTCGTCGGGCACTCCTACATCGTCTACGCGCCCCTGCTGACGGGCGCCACGACGGTGCTCTACGAGGGCAAGCCCGTGGGGACCCCGGACGCCGGTGCGTTCTGGCGGGTCATCGCGGAGTACGGCGCCGTCTGCATGTTCACCGCGCCGACGGCCTTCCGCGCCATCAAGAAGGACGACTCGACGGCGTCCAAGGTCGCCGCGCACGACCTCTCCCGTTTCCGCGCCCTCTTCCTCGCCGGTGAGCGGCTCGACCCCGACACGTACGAGTGGGCCTCCGCCGCGCTCGGCAAGCCGGTCATCGACAACTGGTGGCAGACCGAGACGGGGTGGCCGATCGCCAGCAACCCCGTGGGGATCGGGCTGCTGCCGGTCAAGGCCGGCTCGCCCACGGTCGCCGTGCCGGGCTACGACGTGCGGGTGCTCGACGCGACGGGCGAGCAGGTCGAGGCCGGCACCGAGGGTGCCATCTGCATCAAGCTGCCGATGCCGCCCGGCACGCTGCCGACGCTGTGGGGCGACGACGACCGCTACGTCAGCTCCTACCTGTCGGCCTACCCCGGCTACTACCTCACCGGGGACGGCGGCCACCTCGACGAGGACGGTTACCTCTACGTCATGGGTCGCACCGACGACGTCCTCAACGTCGCCGGCCACCGCCTCTCGACCGGGTCGCTCGAGGCGGCCCTTGCCGGTCATGAGGCGGTCGCCGAGTGTGCCGTGATCGGCGTCCACGACGACCTCAAGGGACAGGTGCCGCGCGCGCTCGTCGTCCTGAAGTCGGGCGTCGACGCCGAGGCCGACGGTGACCGGATCAAGCGCGAGCTCGTCGCCCGGGTGCGGTCGGAGGTCGGGGCCGTGGCAGCCCTGCACCAGGTCGACATCGTCGCCGGCCTGCCCAAGACTCGGTCGGGCAAGATCCTGCGCAAGACGATGCGTGAGCTGGCCGACGGCAAGGCGCCGGCCGTGCCCGCCACGATCGAGGACGCCTCGGTCCTCGAGACCCTGACCCCCGTCCTGCGCGGTTCCTGACCCTACGACCCACCGCCCTCGCCGGAACTGCGCCATGGCGCACTTCTGGTGGGGATCCTGGTGTCGAAGGCCGCCGGAACTGCGCCGTGGCGCACTTCTGGTGGGGAACCTGGTGTCGAAGGCCCCCGGAACTGCGCCGTGGCGCACCTCTGGTGGGGCCGTCGCGATCAGCCGGGAGGGGCAGGGAGCAGGGGGAGGACCTCGTCGACGGAGTCGACGAGGTGGACCGCCGCCTCCATCGGGCGACCGGCGGCGATGGCGCGCAGGGCCGGCCAGACCGGCACGCGCTCGGTCCAGTGCTCGCGCCCGACGAGGACGAGGGGAGGCAGGGGAGCGCCCTCGGGGGCGTAGTAGAGCGGCGTCACGGCCTGGAAGATCTCCTGCACCGTGCCGGCCGCACCGTCGAGCACGACGATGCCGCCGTTCGACCGGGCGAGCAGCCCCTCCTCGCGGATCGCGTTGGAGAAGTACTTCGCGATGACGTCGCAGAAGACGTTCGGCGGCTCGTGACCGTAGAACCACGTCGGGATGCCGAGCGACCGGGCCGACGGGCCCAGCGTCTCGGACGGCGCCTGGAGCTCGTCCCCGACGATGTCGTGCCGTGCGGCGAGCGCTGTCGTGGCCCACGCCGTCACGTCGGGCCGGAAGCCCGGGACGCTCGCAACGAGACCGACGGCCTCCTCGACGGCGGCTGCGCTCCGGCACAGCGCGCCGAGGTTGGCGGCCTCCATCGCCCCCGGACCGCCACCGGTCGCGACGAGGTGTCCCTCCTCGGCGAGCGCGTGCCCCAGCCCAGCCGCGCCGGCGTATGCCGCTGAGTCCCGTTCCAGCGCATGGCCGCCCATGATCCCCACGACCGATCGCCCCTGGACGAACTCGTCGAGCTCGTCCGTCACCGAGTCGTCGTGGATCGCGCGGACGAGGGTGGCGTACGCGTCGGTGCGCAGCCGCGCGTCGACGAACCACGCGTACGCCTTCGCGTCGGGCGTCGCCGCGTAGCCGTGCTCGAGACCGGCGTAGAGGTCGGTCGGGAAGTAGAGGCCGCGCCACGGGTCGACCGGGGCGTCGGCGATGCCGGGGAAGAGGATCGCGCCCCGGGTCAGCAGCACCTCGGCCACCGGGACCGGCACCGTGCCCCCGAGCACGACGAGGCCGGTCAGGTCTCCGCGGGCCGCGAGTTGGTCGCCGTAGCCGGTGAGGTCGAGGTCCTGGAGCCGCAGTCCGCGCAGCGGTCCGTCGGAGGCGAGGTGGTCGTCCAGCTCGTCGAGCGTCTCGATCTCCATGTGCCCCATCCTGCCCCGGCCGGGTGGCCGAGGAGCGGACCCGGGCGACGTCACGTCGTCCGCGGCTGACAGGATCGGCGGCATGGTCGGCGTGCTCGAGGGATTCGCGACGATCGCGATCATCGTCGCGGTCGGCTGGCTCCTCGCCGACCGTCGGGTGCTCGACGACTCCGCCCAGGTCAACCTCTCGCGCCTCGCCTTCCACGTCGCGTCGCCGGCGCTGCTGCTCACCGTCATGCAGCGCACCTCGCTCGACGCCGTCCTGTCGGCCAACCTCGTCACGTCGCTCATCAGCTTTGCGATCGTCGTCGGGCTCTACTTGCTCATCGCCCGGTTCCGTTGGGCGGGAGGGACGCTCGGGTCACGGCTCATCGGCAGCCTCTCGGCGGCATACGTCAACGCGGGCAACCTCGGCATCCCGATCGCGCTCTACGTCCTCGGCGACGTCGCATGGGTGGCGCCGACGCTGCTCATGCAGCTGCTCATCATCACACCGGTCTACATGGCGCTGTTCGACAGCGACGCCCGTGGCGAGCGCCCGACCCTCGGCCGCAGCCTGCGCCGGATGTTCAGCAACCCGATCACCCTCGGTGCGGTGGCCGGCCTGCTCATCGCCGTCTTCGACATCCACCTCCCACGCGTCATCGCGGCGCCCATCGACCTGCTCGGCGCGATGGCCGTGCCGTCGATGCTCGTCGCGTTCGGCATCTCGCTGCGGCGCGGACCCCGCCCTGCGACCGGGCGCACCGCCGAGCACGTGTGGACGATCGTCGTCCTCAAGACCCTCCTCATGCCGGCCATCGCGCTCGGCGTCGGCCTGGCGCTGGGACTACGGGGCGAGGCGCTCTTCGCCGTCGTCGTGACGGCGGCCCTCCCGACGGCGCAGAACATCTTCACGTATGCCGTCCGCTACCGACGCGAGGTCAACCTCGCCCGTGACGTCATCTTCGTCAGCACCTTCGCATCGGTCCCGGTGATCCTCGGGATCGCCGCCCTCTTCCACTGGCTCGTCGGCGTCTGACCGCAGCCGGGCGCCCCCGGCTCTTGTCGAGTGGCCCCGTCGTCCCAACCTCTGGCCCGTGCTGCGTACCGCGCAGTGGGTCACGTGGGGCTCGTGTGACGACGGGGCCACTCGAGTGGTGTTGCGCGCTCAGGCGAGTCCTGTCACGCGCTCGGGTGGGGGAAGCTCAGCCCCAGTTGGCGGCCTGGGTGAGGCAGAAGGGGTGACCGCTCGGGTCGAGCAGCACGCGCCACGTCTCTCCCGGCTGCTCGTGGGGCAGCGTCGCCCCGGCCGCCACGCACTCTGCGGCCGCCGCGTCGAGGTCGTCCACGGCGAGGTCGAGGTGGAACTGCTTGGTGCCGCGTTCGTTCGGCCACGCCGGCGGTTCGTGGTCGTCGACGAGTCCGAGGCCCAGGGCGACGCCACCGGGGCCGGTGAGCATGGCGTACTCGTCCTGCGCGTGCGCGACCTCCCAGCCGAGCACGGTCGACCAGAACGTGGCGTCGCGGCGCGCGTCCGAGCTGTCGAGGGTGAGCATCTTGAGGGCGGCGATGGCCATCGGGATCCCTTTCGTCGGTGACGGTGAGAGGTCAGCATCGCTCGTGCCGAGCGTCCCCGTCTTGGACGAACCCGACACCGGGGGCGTGTCGGCGCACAGACGCGCGGCACCCGGTTCCGTGGCCACGAATGCGTCGGGGACCACGGGAACCGAACGCCGGGCGTCGATCCTGGCTACGGAGTGGGTCAGAAACCCCCGAAGTCCCCACCGCCGCCGAAGTCGCCACCACCGAAGTCGCCCCCGCCACCGAAGTCGCCGAAGTCCGAGCCGCCGCCGTCGCCGCCCGCGTCACCACCGGCATCGCCCGGGTCGCCGCCCGCGTCTCCTGCATCGCCGCCGTCGCCCGCGTCGGCGGTCGCGTCGCCGGCCTCCTGGGCCTCGGGCGAGGAGTCGTAGCCCCCGAGCATCATGTCGGCGAGCGCCGATCCGACGACGACCCCGGCGATGGTGCCGAGCATCGAGCCGGCGATCATGCCGCCCATGCCCATGCCACCGCCCATGCCGCCTCGACCCCCGCCGAAGGCGCCCTGGAGGTAGCCGGGACGGCTCATCTCGGCGCGGGTCGCGCTGCGGGCGAGGTCAGCCGGCTGGTCGCTGCGCGGGCGCTCACCCTCGGGAAGGTCCTCGTTGAGGCGCTGGAGGACCATCTGGCGCTGCTCGGGGGAGAGCTTGGCGAAGGCCTCGGTGTGCACCCTCTCGATGTCCTCCGGCGGCGCGGTGCGCAGCAGGTACTTGTAGCGGGCGATGGCCCGCTCGTCCTCGGACGACGCGCCTCCGTGCGGCGGCGGGACGGCATACGGCGCTCCCGTGGGCGGCTGCTGGGCTCGCTGCTGCTGCTGGAGGGGCTCACGGCCCAGGAGCTTGTCGAGGAATCCCATGTCTTCTCCTTCGTCGGCGGTGCGTCGGCGTCGCACTCGTCGGATACCTACCCCAACGAACGGCACGGACCAGCGTTCCGGACGGTCCGAGCCGCACACGCACGAAGCCACCCGCGAACGGGTGGCTTCGTGGCCGGCGACACCCCCACGGCATACGCACGGAGTCGGGAAGGGTGGGGTCAGAGGTGGTTCTCGGCCTCCGTGAGCACCGAGCGCAGCCGCGACTCGATGTCGTCGAACTGCTCGGGGCCCATGATGAGCGGCGGCGCGAGCTGGATGACGGGGTCGCCGCGGTCGTCGGCACGGCAGTAGAGGCCGGCGTCGAAGAGCGCCTTGGAGAGGAAGCCGCGCAGCAGCCGCTCGGACTCGGCGTCGTTGAACGTCTCCCGGGTCGCCTTGTCCTTGACGAGCTCGATGCCGTAGAAGTAGCCGGCGCCGCGGACGTCACCGACGAGGGGCAGGTCGAGCAGCTTGTCGAGCGTCGCCTTGAAGATCGGGGCGTTCTGCTTGACCCGGTCGTTGAGGCCCTCGCGCTCGAAGATGTCGAGGTTGGCCATCGCGACCGCGGCGGAGACCGGGTGGCCACCGAAGGTGTAGCCGTGCGGGAAGTAGGTCGTGCCCGACTTGAACGGCTCGAAGAGTCGGTCGCTCGCGATCATCGCGCCGATGGGGGAGTAGCCGCTCGTCATGCCCTTGGCGCACGTGATGATGTCGGGCACGTAGCCGAAGTCGTCGCACGCGAACATCGAGCCGATGCGGCCGAAGCTGCAGATGACCTCGTCGGAGACGAGGAGCACGTCGTACTCGTCGCAGATCTCGCGGACCCGCTCGAAGTAGCCGGCGGGCGGCGGGAAGCAGCCACCGGAGTTCTGCACCGGCTCGAGGAAGACGGCTGCCACGGTGTCGGGGCCCTCGAACTCGATGGCCTCGGCGATGCGGTCGGCGGCCCAGCGGCCGAAGGCCTTCTCGTCACCCTGCAGGTGCTCGGGGGCGCGGTAGAGGTTGGTGTTCGGGACCTTGTGCGCGCCGGGCACGAGCGGCTCGAACATCTCCTTGGCCGCGGGGATGCCGGTGATCGACAGGGCGCCCTGGGGGGTGCCGTGGTAGGCGACGGCGCGGGAGATGACCTTGTGCTTCGTCGGCTTGCCGGTCAGCTTGAAGTACTGCTTCGCGAGCTTCCAGGCGGTCTCGACGGCCTCGCCGCCACCCGTCGTGAAGAAGACCCGGTTGAGGTCGCCGGGGGCGTGGCTCGCGAGCCGCTCGGCGAGCTCGATCGCCTTGGGGTGCGCGTAGCTCCACAGCGGGAAGAACGCGAGCTCCTTGGCCTGCTTGGCGGCCGCCTCGGCGAGCTCCTCACGGCCGTGGCCGGCCTGGACGACGAAGAGGCCGGCGAGTCCGTCGATGTACTCGTTGCCGCGGTCGTCCCAGATCTTCCAGCCCTGGCCCTTGGTGATGATCGGCACGGTGTGGCCGAGGCCGCCCTCGGTCCGGTCCTCGAACACCGAGTGGCGCGTGAAGTGCATCCACAGGTGGTCGCGGGCGGCCTCGGAGTGCAGGGTGCCCATCGGCGTGCGGTGGTCCGATGTGGGTTCCCAGACCTCGTTCGGGTTGATGCTCATCGTGTACCCCAGTTGTAGAGCTGTTTGTTGAGTTTCAGGTAGACGAACGTCTCGGTCGCCGTGACGCCCGGGAGCGGGCGGATGCGGGTCGTGAGCAGCTCGAGCAGGTGGGTGTCGTTCTCGCAGACGACCTCGGCCAGGACGTCGAAGCTCCCCGCCGTCGTGACGACGTAGGAGACCTCTTCCATGTCGGTCAGCGCGTCGGCGACCGACGTCATGTCTCCCGACACCCGCAGCCCGACCATCGCCTGGCGCTGGAAGCCGACCTGCAGCGGGTCCGTCACGGCGACGATCTGCATGACGTCGGCGTCGAGGAGTCGCTGCACACGCTGGCGGACCGCGGCCTCGGAGAGCCCGACCTCCTGGGCGATGGATGCGTAGGACTTGCGTCCGTCGTGCTGGAGGAGCTCGATGATGGTCTTGCTCACGTCGTCGAGATTGACCGAGGGTTTCTTGGCCCCGTTTCCCCCGGTGTTGGCCACACCTCGGATCGTCGTCATGGGGCGATACTGACCTGTGGAACACGCTGTTGGCAAGTCCCCGCACAACTGATTCCGAAGATTTATCTCGACAAGTCTTCACGATTGCGAAGGTCTGCGTCTAGCATTCCCGCATGACTTCGCAGCCGCGCCAGCTCCGCAACTTCATCGGTGGCCAGTACGTCGACCCCGACGGCGACGCGACGACCGACGTCGTCGACCCGTCCACCGCACAGGTCGTGGCCACGGCCCCCGTCAGCTCCCAGGCGGACGTCGACCGGGCGTATGCCGCGGCGGCCACCGCCTTCGAGACGTGGGGCGACACGACCCCCGGCGAGCGGCAGGCCGCCCTGCTGAAGTTCGCCGACGCCATCGAGGCCCGGGCCGACGACTTCATCCGCCTCGAGGGTGAGAACACCGGCAAGCCGCACGCGCTGACGCAGAGCGAGGAGATCCCTCCGATGCTCGACCAGCTGCGCTTCTTCGCCGGTGCCGCGCGGGTGCTCGAGGGCAAGTCGGCGGGGGAGTACATGAAGGGCCACACGTCCTTCGTCCGCCGCGAGCCGATCGGCGTCGTCGGCCAGGTGACGCCGTGGAACTACCCGATGATGATGGCGATGTGGAAGATCGCCCCGGCGCTCGCCGCGGGCAACACCATCGTCCTCAAGCCCTCCGACACGACCCCAGAGACGACCCTGCTCCTCGCCGAGCTCGCCTCGGAGTTCCTGCCCGAGGGCACCTTCAACGTCATCACCGGCGACCGCGAGACCGGCCGCATGCTCGTCGAGCACCGCACGCCTGCCCTCGTCGCCATCACCGGCTCGGTGCGCGCCGGCATGCAGGTCGCCGAGAGCGCGTCGCGCGACCTCAAGCGCGTCCACCTCGAGCTCGGCGGCAAGGCGCCGGTCATCGTCTTCGACGACGCCGACATCGAGGCCGCCGTGGAGGGCATCGCCATCGGTGGCTACTTCAACGCCGGGCAGGACTGCACCGCCGCGACGCGTGTCCTCGCCGGCCCGCGCATCCACGACGACTTCGTCGCCGCGCTCGCCGAGTACGCCAAGGGCTCGGCCAAGGTCGGCATGCCCGACGACCCCGACGCCCTCTTCGGCCCCGTCAACAACCCGAACCAGGTCGCCCACGTCGGCGGCATGATCGACCGCCTGCCCGACCACGCCCGCATCGAGGCCGGCGGCCGCCGCGTCGAGGGCCTCGGCGAGGGCTACTTCTTCGAGCCCACCGTGCTCGCCGGCCTGCGCCAGGACGACGAGCAGATCCAGAACGAGATCTTCGGACCCGTCATCACGGTGCAGCAGTTCAGCGACGAGGCCGAGGCGCTCGCGTGGGCCAACGGCGTGCAGTACGGCCTCGCGTCGTCGGTGTGGACGCGCGACTTCGGCAAGGCCATGCGCATGAGCAAGCGGCTCGACTTCGGGTGCGTCTGGATCAACACCCACATCCCGGTCGTCGCCGAGATGCCGCACGGGGGTTTCAAGCACAGCGGCTACGGCAAGGACCTGTCCATGTACGGGCTCGAGGACTACACCCGCATCAAGCACGTCATGGCCAACATCGAGTCCTGAGCGGGCGCCACGAGTGGCCATCCACGGGGGCAGCAGCACCGACGGACACCGACGTCCGGACGCCCGGTCCACCCGGACCGGGTGCGTTCACCAGCACGTGAAGGAGAAGGCGTGAACAGCCGTCGACCCCATTCGGATCCCGGGATCCGTGCCCTGGCCTCCATGGCCGCCACATCGGGTCTGTCGCGACGCGGACTGCTGGGGGGCGGCGCAGCGGGACTCGCCGCGTTCGGGCTCTCGGCGTGCGCGCCGCCAGAACCCCCGACCTCGACGGGCAGTGCGCCGACACTGACGCTGCCCAAGGACGTCTCCGACACCGAGAAGGTCGTGAAGTTCGCGAACTGGACGGCCTACCTCGACTACGACGACAAGACGAAGACCTACCCGACCCTCGAGGACTTCCAAAAGAAGACCGGCATCACGGCCACCTACTCGGAGGACATCGAGGACAACGAGACGTACGCGACCAAGATCGCGCCCCAACTGCAGGCCAAACAGGACATCGACCGGGACATCTTCGTCTTCACCGACTGGATGGCCAACCGAATGATCCAGCAGGGGTTCGTCCAGCCGCTCGAGCTCATCAGGATGCACAACGCCTCGAACCTGCGGCCCATCCTCCAGGACGTCTCGTTCGACCCGGGTCGCACCAACTCCCTGACGTGGCAGAGCGGCTTCGCGGGCATCGGCTACCACAAGGGCAAGGTCGGTCGTGAGCTGAAGACCCTCGACGACCTCTTCGCTCCCGACCTCAAGGGCAAGATCACGGCCCTGCTGGAGTTCCGCGACACCGTCGGGCTCATCATGCTCTGGCAGGGCGTCGACATCTCCCAGAACTTCACCGAGGCCCAGTTCCAGAAGGGCGTCGACGAGGTCTCGAAGCAGCTGGCCAGTGGGCAGATCCGCCGGATCAAGGGCAACTCCTACCTCCAGGACCTCACGAGCGGCAACGCGATCGCCGGCATCGTCTGGAGCGGCGACATCGCACAGCTCCAGGCCAACACCAAGGACGACAACTGGACGTTCGTGCTGCCCGAGTCCAAGGGCACGCTCTGGAGCGACAACATGATGGTCCCCATCACGTCGCGCCACCGCCGCAACGCCCAGCGGCTCATGGACTACTACTACGACCCGGTCGTGGCCGCGAAGGTAGCCGCCTACGTCGCGTACATCTGCCCGGTGCAGGGAGCCCAGGAGCAGATGAAGAAGATCGACCCAACGCTCGTCGACGACCCGATGATCTTCCCCACCGAGGAGTACCTCAGGTCCCGGACGCGAAGCTTCCGGGCCCTGTCACCGGCCGAGGACCAGAAGTTCTCGCAGATCTGGAACCAGGCGGTGGGCAACTGATGGCCACGAACACGCGCGAGGCGCACGGTGACCTCGTCCTCGAGAACGTCACCAAGGCGTTCTCCGACTTCACGGCGGTCGACGACCTGTCCCTCGTCGTGCCGCGAGGCTCGTTCTTCGCCCTCCTGGGGCCGTCGGGGTGCGGCAAGACGACGACGTTGCGCATGGTCGCCGGACTCGAGCAGCCCACGGGGGGAAGGGTGCTCATCGGGAAGACCGACCTCACCGGCACCCGGCCGCACGAGCGCCCGGTCAACACGGTCTTCCAGAGCTACGCGCTCTTCCCGCACCTGACGGTCCGGGACAACGTCGCTTTCGGACCCAAACGCCGCAAGGCGTCGGACGCGATGCAGCTGGCGGACAACGCGCTCGAGCTCGTCCAGCTGTCCCACCTGGCCGGTCGCAAGCCGGTCCAGCTCTCCGGAGGACAGCAGCAGCGCGTGGCTCTCGCCCGGGCCGTCGTCAACCAGCCGGAGGTGCTGCTGCTGGACGAGCCGCTGGGCGCGCTGGACCTCAAGCTCCGCCGCCAGATGCAGGTGGAGCTCAAGCGGATCCAGAGCGAGGTCGGCCTGACGTTCATCCACGTGACGCACGACCAGGAGGAGGCCATGACGATGGCTGACACCGTCGCCGTGATGAATCGTGGGCGCATCGAGCAGATGGGACCGCCCGAGCGGCTGTACGACCTACCGCGCACGGCGTTCGTGGCCAACTTCGTGGGTCAGTCCAACCTCGGGGTCGGGCGCATCCACGGCAGCGACGGTGACTTCATCATCGCCGAGGTCAGCGACACCAAGGTCAGGATTCCCAAACGGCGCTCCGACATCCAGGACGGCGAGGTGATGTTCGGGGTGCGGCCGGAGAAGGTCCGGATCCACGAGTCCCAGCCCGATGGCAGCGGCAACGACGTGCGCGCCACGGTCACCGACGTGTCGTTCACGGGAGTCGCCACGCAGTACCTCGTCACCGTCCCGAGCGGGGCGCGCTGGACCGTCTACGAGCAGAATCTCGACGTCGACCCGATCAGCCTTCGTCCGGGCGACGACGTCTGGCTCTCCTGGGACCCGACGCACGCCTTCGGCGTGCCTGTCGACGAGGACGGTCGCCAGGCCGCGCTCGTCGAGGACGGAGCATGACCACCGCCATCGCGGCGACGGCTCATGAGGCAGGTGACCCGCAGCTGACGCCGCCACGTCGAGGTGGAACGCGTCGCAGGTGGATGCCCTATCTCCTCCTGGTGCCCGGTCTGCTCTGGCTGACGCTCTTCTTCATCGTCCCCCTCGTGCAGCTCGGTGCGGCGAGCCTCCAGTCGCAGTACCCCGGGGCGCCCGGCTACTACTACCGCGACGTCAACGTCGGAAACTACGTCGACGCACTCAGAAGCTACGGCGTCCACTTCCTGCGCTCGCTGCTCTATGCGGGCCTGGCCACGCTGCTCTGCTTCGTCGTCGCCTTCCCGCTGGCGTACGCGATGGCGTTCAAGGCCGGGCGTTGGCGCAACGTGATGCTCATCCTCGTCATCGCGCCGTTCTTCACCTCGTTCATCCTGCGCACCATTGCCTGGCGTCAGATCCTCGCCGACGAGGGACCGCTCGCACGCACGCTCAACGCCCTGCACCTGCTTCCGGGTGGCCACATCACCGAGACGTGGGTGGCGGTCGTCGCGGGCCTGACCTACAACTTCCTGCCGTTCATGGTGCTCCCGATCTACACCAGCCTCGAGCGGGCCGACCCACGACTCCTCGAGGCGGGTCGCGATCTCTACGCGGACCGGCTCACGAACCTGCGCACCGTGACGATCCCGCTCGCGGCCCCCGGCATCCTCGCCGGCACCCTGCTGACCTTCATCCCCGCTGCCGGCGACTACGTCAACGCCGAGCTGCTCGGGTCCGACACGAGCACCAAGATGGTCGGCAACGTCATCAACAGCCAGTTCTTCACCGTCCTGGGCGGCTTCCCGACGGCCGCCGCCCTGTCGATCAGCCTGATGCTCCTCATCCTCGTGCTCGTCCTCGGGTACGTCCGCCGCTTCGGGACGGAGGAGGTCCTGTGACACGCGCCCGCTCGTGGGTCAGCGAGCACCTGGCGATGATCATCGCGGTCGGTGTGCTGGTCTATCTCTTCTTGCCCGTCCTCTACACGTTCGTGTTCTCGTTCAACAACTACCGTCGGTCCAACCTCACATGGAACCCCGACGGCAGCCCGACGCTCAAGCACTGGGCGAATCCCTGTGGCGCTCCCGGCGTGTGCCCGGCACTCGTGGAGAGCATCAAGATCGGGGCGATCGCGACGCTCGTGGCGACGATCCTGGGCACGCTCATCGCGTTCGCCCTCGTGCGTTACTCGTTCCGTGGGCGCGGCTCGACCAACGTCCTCGTGTTCCTGCCTATGGCCACGCCCGAGGTCGTGCTGGGGGCGAGCCTGCTCACGATCTTCATCCAGGGCTTCCGGATGGATCTCGGCTTCTGGACCGTCGTCATCGCGCACATCATGTTCTGCATCAGCTTCGTCGTCGTCACCGTCAAGGCGCGGCTGCAGAGTCTCGACCCCCGCCTCGAGGAGGCGGCGTCGGACCTCTACGCCAATCCCCGGACGGCGTTCCTGCGGATCACCTTCCCGCTGGCCCTGCCCGGCATCGTCGCTGCTGCGCTGTTGTCCTTCTCGCTGTCCTTCGACGACTTCATCATCACGAACTTCGTCTCCGGCAACGAGACGACCTTCCCCAAGTTCGTCTACGTGTCCTACACCCGTGGCATCCCGGCCCAGGCCAACGTCATCGGGTTCTCGATGTTCCTCATCGCCGTCCTCTGCGTCGTCGCTGCCCAGGTCATCGGCAGTCGGCGGCGTGGAGCCGCGGCCTGACTCTCTGGAGTGAACTGTCTTGCGTGTCCTCATGATCGGCTCCGGCGGGGTCGGTGACGCCGCCGCGCGCATCGCCGCCGAGCGTGGCTTCTTCGAGCGCTGGGTCGTCGCCGACTACGACGTGACGCGCGCCCAGCGCACTGTCGCGGCCGTGGCCGGTCGTCATCCCGGGGAGGCTCGTTTCGTCGCGGCCCAGGTCGACGCCTCGTCGGCCGAGGCGGTGATGGCGCTCGCACGCGAGCACGGGGCGACCCATGTCCTCAACGCCGTCGACCCGAAGTTCAACATGCCGATCTTCACGGGCGCCAAGGCCGCCGGGGCCGACTACCTCGACATGGCGATGAGCCTGTCGCAGCGGCATCCCGAGCAGCCCTATGAGAAGGTCGGCGTCATGCTCGGCGACGAGCAGTTCGCCGTGGCAGGGGAGTGGGAGGCCGACGGTCGCCTCGCGCTCGTCGGCATCGGCGTCGAGCCGGGGCTCTCCGACGTCTTCGCCCGCTACGCCGCCGACCACCTCTTCAGCGAGATCGACGAGCTCGGCACGCGCGACGGCGCCAACCTCGTCGTGCACGACGACGACGGCAATGAGGTCTTCGCCCCGAGCTTCTCGATGTGGACGACGATCGAGGAGTGCCTCAACCCGCCCGTCGTGTGGGAGAAGGACCGGGGCTGGTTCACGACCGCGCCGTTCAGCGAGCCCGAGGTCTTCGACTTCCCAGAGGGCATCGGGCCGGTCGAGTGCGTCAACGTCGAGCACGAGGAGGTGCTCCTCATGCCGCGCTGGGTCGACGCCAGGCGGGTGACCTTCAAGTACGGCCTCGGCGACGAGTTCATCGGCATCCTCAAGGTCCTGAACACCCTCGGCCTCGACCGCACCGAACCGATCACCGTCAAGGGCGTGCAGGTCTCGCCCCGCGACGTCGTCGCGGCGGCGCTGCCCGACCCCGCGACCATCGGGCCCCGGATGACGGGCAAGACGTGCGCCGGCCTCTTCGTGACCGGCACCGGCAAGGACGGTCAGCCCAGGCGCACGTACCTCTACCACGTCGTCGACAACGCCGAGACGATGGCGGCCTACGATGCGCAGTGCGTCGTCTGGCAGACGGCGGTCAACCCCGTCGTCGCCCTCGAGCTGCTGGCCCGGGGCACGTGGAAGGGGGCCGGCGTCCTCGGTCCCGAGGCGTTCGACGCCGTCCCGTTCCTCGACCTGCTCGCGGCAGCCAATCCCGAGGGCTATGGCTCCCCGTGGGGCATCGACGAACGCTGAGCAGCACTCGCAGGGACAGGGGGCCGACGGTGGACACGACGACAGGAATAGGGTTCCAGGCATGGCAGCGGTGACGCAGAAGTCAGTGATCGACTCGGTGCCCAAGGGCCTGCTCATCGGCGGGAAGTGGCGCGACGGCAGCGACGGGCAGACCATCGCGGTCGACGACCCGTCGAGCGGTCGGGTGCTGACCCATGTCGCGGCCGCCTCGGTCGCCGACGGCCGGGCCGCCCTCGACGCCGCCGTGGCGGCGCAGGCCGACTGGGCCCGCACGGCGCCGCGCGACCGCGGCGAGCTGCTGCGGGCGGCCTACGAGAAGATCACCGAGCGCGCGGAGGAGTTCGCGATGCTCATGACGCTCGAGATGGGCAAGACGCTCGCCGAGAGCCGGGGTGAGGTCGCCTACGGTGCCGAGTTCTTCCGCTGGTTCTCCGAGGAGGCCGTGCGCATCTCGGGGCGCTGGTCGACGGCTCCCAACGGGGCGACCCGGCTCATGACGATGAAGCAGCCCGTCGGCCCGACGCTGATGATCACGCCGTGGAACTTCCCGCTCGCGATGGGCACCCGCAAGATCGGCCCGGCCATCGCGGCCGGCTGCACGATGGTCGTCAAGCCGGCCAGCCAGACGCCGCTGACGATGCTCGCGCTGGCCGAGCTGCTCCGAGAGTGCGGGCTGCCCGACGGCGTGCTCAACGTCGTCATGACGACGCACGCGACGACGGGCGACGTCATGGAGCCGCTCATCCGCGACCCGCGCCTGCGCAAGCTGACCTTCACCGGCTCGACGCCCGTCGGCCGCTCGCTCATGGAGCAGGCCTCGCAGGGCATCCTGCGGGTCTCGATGGAGCTCGGCGGCAACGCCCCGTTCCTCGTCTTCGAGGACGCCGACGTCGACCGGGCCGTCGACGGCGCGATGCTCGCCAAGATGCGCAACATGGGCGAGGCGTGCACCGCGGCCAACCGCTTCTACGTCCACGAGTCGCTCGCCGACGAGTTCAGTTCCAAGCTGGCCCGCCGGATGGGTGCGCTGACGCTCGGCAAGGGCACGAAGAAGGGCGTCGACGTCGGCCCCCTCGTCGACGAGAAGGCCCGCGACAAGGTGTCGGCCCTCGTCGACGACGCCGTCGCCAAGGGCGCGAAGGTCCTGGTCGGCGGCTCGGCCCCGAAGGGTGCCGGCTGGTTCTACGAGCCGACCGTGCTCGCCGACGTGCCGACCGACGCCGACATGGCCCGGGAGGAGATCTTCGGACCGGTCGCGCCCGTCACGACCTTCCGCACCGACGCCGAGGCCATCCGCCTGGCCAACGACACCGAGTACGGCCTCGTCGCCTACCTCTTCACCCAGGACCTCTCGCGGGCCATCACGATGAGCGAGGCGCTCGAGTACGGCATGGTGGGCGTCAACCAGGGCATCGTGTCCAACCCGGCCGCCCCCTTCGGCGGCGTCAAGGCGTCCGGCGTCGGGCGTGAGGGCGGCTTCGAGGGCATCGACGAGTACCTCGAGACGAAGTACGTCGGCATCGCCCTCTGACGACGGCTGGGCCGGCAGCCCACGCGCTTTCGGGACATTCACCGAACCGGCCCGGCACGCTGCCGCCCTGTGGTGCAATCTGCCCATGGTGACACCAGCCGGCTCCCGCGACGCGGGGTCCCTGCGCCCGCTCGGCGCCCTGCTCAGCGAGACCGACGACGTGCTGCGACGCGGGTCGCCGGCCGGTGCGCGCGTGTGGTCGACCGGCTTCCCGGCGCTCGACGCCGTCCTGACCGGTGGCCTGCGCTCCGGTGAGCTCGTCCTGCTCGGCGGGCCGGCCGGCCACGGCAAGACGACGATCGGCCTCCAGCTCGCCCGCAACGTCGTCGCCGCGGGCGCCACCGCCCTCGTCCTGTCCTACGAGCACGAGAGCCACACGCTGCTCGAACGGCTCATCTCGATGGAGGCCGCCGAGGGCGACCCCGGCGAGGTGGCCGGGGTCATCGACGTGCGGCGCGCGCTCGAGACGGCCGACCACGGCGGCTCGCTCGACACCGTGCTGGGCAGCCTGCCCGGCGGCCGACGCGCCCTCGCGGCGCTCGGCAGCTACGGCGACCGGCTCCAGATCCACGAGTCGTCCGGGGCGACAACGACCCTCGACACGATCCGCGCGACCGTCGACCGCGTCACGGAGGCGACGGGCCAGGCGCCCTTCGTGCTGCTCGACTACATCCAGAAGGTGCCCGCCGACCGGGGCGAGGAGGACGAGCGCATCACCGCCGTCGCCGAGGGGCTCAAGGACCTGGCCCTCTCCGCCCGCGTGCCCGTCGTCGCCATCTCGGCCGCCGACAAGGAGGCGCTCGCCGCGGGACACCGGATGCGCACGCACGACCTGCGCGGCTCGTCGGCGCTCGCCTTCGAGGCCGACGTCGTGCTCATCGTCAACGACAAGGTCGATGTCGTCTCGCGAGAGCACCTCGTCTACAACCTCGGCAACATCCAGCGTTTCCGCGGCTGGTCGGTCGTCAGCGTCGAGAAGAACCGCCACGGCAAGGCCCACGTCGAGCTCGAGTTCGCCAAGGACTTCGAGCACGGCCGCTTCCACACGGAGGGCCAGGAGGTCACCGAGCGGCTCATCGACGACCGGGTCTTCGTGTCTTGAGCCGTCCCACCCGATGGCGTATGCCGTCCCGTCGCGTCCGCGCGCCCGCTCCGTCGCGCGCGGGTGGCGTGACGACATACGCGCGCCCGGCCGTCTCGCCGGCTAGCGGGTGATGACGGTGACGTACAGGTCGTCGCGCTCGTCGGCGACCTGCTCGAGGATCTCGAGGACGGTGTCGTAGGCCCCGCGGTCGTGCTCGCGCAGGGTGGCCGCGTGGTCCCAGACGAGCTCGAGGGGCACGCCCCGGGCGCCGTCGAGGTCGCGCAGCGCGTCGAGCAGGGCGTCCCAGTTGTGCCCGAACCAGTCGGGCAGCGCGAGCCCGGCCGCGAAGGCGTCGAGCACGCCTGCCTTGTCGTCCCCGCCCGAGACGAGGCGCACGTCGTGGCCGAGCCAGGCGAGCTGGGCGATGTGGTCGTCGGCCTCGCTGTGCGGGCCCAGGAACGTCGTCACGTGCCCTCCCTGACCCGGCTGAACGACGCGTAGTGGTCGTCGGTCCAGTATCGCTCGCCGCTGCTGCCGGTGATGATGCGCCTGGCCCCGCGGTCGGCGGATCCCGGTGTCACGACGGTGAACTCGCGGTAGTAGCCGCTCGTGTGCGGCGGCAGGATGCGCTCGCGGTTGTCGAAGGTCCGGTTGTCGCTGCGGGGGTAGGGGAACGGGCCGCCGGCGCGGATCAGGGCCATCGTCTCGCGGGCCTGCGCGGGCAGGGCCGACTCGGCGACCCACGGCAGGCCCGAGACGGGGTCGGCGTCGCCGGTCGCAGGGGTGCCGCTGACGACCGGACCCCCGGCCGTGGTGCCGCGGGCCGAGGGCGCGGCCGGGGACGACGGACCCTGCGCGGCGCGCACGACGACCCAGGCCAGCACGACGACGGCCACGGCGAGCACGCCGAGGAGGACCTGGCGCGAGCCGAGCGTCTTCACGTCGTCATCATGCCCGAGGAGGCAATGGTCCGAATCCTCTGACGGCGCCGCGCCGCTGGGGGAGACTGCGGCACGTGAGCCTTCTACGCGGCCTCTTCGGAGACCGGGGCGGCCGGCGTGACGAGCCGGCACCCGCGGTCGTGGCGCGCGACGTCGGTCACCGGGTCTTCGTCGAGCGCCCACCCGAGCAGGTCTGGCCACACCTCGTCGCCCCCGGGCCGGGGGCCGAGCTCGGTGTCGACTGCGTGCGGGTGCTCGCCCTGCCGGCCGCGGGCCCGGCGGGACTGCCCGAGTTCGCCGGGGTCTGGCGGCGGTCCAACGGTCGGCTCTGGGTCGGGCTCAGCACCGTCGTCGCGGTCGAGCACGGGGTCCAGGTCGTGTCCCGGTCGGCCGACGGTGCGACGGCGCTCACCCTGACGACGACGGTGGAGCCGCTCGACGGCGGCTGCGTCGTCGCCCAGCGGCTCGACGGCCTCGCACCCTCAGACCCCGTGGCGGAGTTCGCCCGGGCCTGGATGGCGCGGGCGCTGCTCGGGCTCAAGGCGGACGTCGAGGGGAGCCCGCGCAGCCGGACGGCGGACCCGACGGCCGACGGACCGGTCGAGGAGGCGATGGCGAGCGGCTTCGTCGAACACGGCGTCGCCACGGCCGGCGGCCCCGGGGTCCTGCCCGTGCACGAGACGGCCTCGGTCGAGGTCGCCGTCGCCCCCGACCGGCTCCGCGAGCTGCTCGAGCAGCCGTCGTCCGAGCAGCTGCTCAAGCCGTCTCTCGTGCAGCTCGTGCGCCTCGAGCTCGCCGACGAGCCCGGTCGCGAGCACGTGCTCGCGGTGCACCGCCACGACGACGGGCGCCGAGCCGCCTCGGTCTCGCTCGTCGCCCCGGCGTCGGAGCCCGGCCGGACCGTCGAGCGGGACCTCACCTCCTCCCACGAGGCCGACGTCGTCACGACGGTCGAGCCGTGCGCGGTCGGCGCCCGCCTCACCGAGACCTTCACCGGCTGGCTCCCCGCCGGGCCCGGTCGCGTCGTCGACGGCTCCGGGATCGCCGCGCTCATGGCCACCCGTCTCGCCGTCGTCAAGAACCTCGCCGAGGCCGGCGTCGTCCCGCAGCGTGACCCGAGCACCGGCTTCCTGCCGCCGGGCCAGGTGCCGGACCTCCCGCCCCCGTCGGGCCCGCCGACGAGCGGGGCGCCACTGCCACCGGTGGCCTCCGACCCGTCCGCACCGGGCGCCGCCCACGCCGTCGGCGCCCGCCCGTCCGTCCCGTCGAGCGTCCTGCTCCTGCCACCGCACGTCGCGGCACCTGCGGCCGGCTACGACGTCGGGCCGTGGCGGATGTGGACCGACGACGGCTTCTATGCCGCGAGCGAGGCCATGTGGTGGTGAGGTGGCCCGCCGAGATCAGCACGGACGATCAGGTCCGTCGTCGGTGCTCAGCGCTAGCGTCGGAGGATGCTCGAGACACCTGACGAGACGGCCGCGCTCCAGGCCCTGCTCGACGCCTCGCACGCCAAGGCGTCGGGCCACCTGCGGAGCATCATCGACGACGACCGCACCCTGACGGCCGAGCAGCTCGTCGCGCTGCTCACCGGCATGAAGGTGCTCTCCGTGGCCACCGTCACCGCGGCGGGCGAGCCACGCATCAGCGCCCTCGACGGCCACTTCCTCCACGGCACGTGGACGTTCGGCACCTCCGGCACGTCGGCCAAGGCGAAGCACCTCGCGGCGCGGCCTGCGGTGAGCGTCGCGCACGTCGACGGCGAGGAGCTCGCGCTCTTCAGCCACGGCAGGGCCGAGCTGATCGAGCCGGGGCCCGACCGCGACGAGGTCGACGCGCACTGGACCGCCCACTACGGCAGCAGCCCGTACTCGTGGGGCGACGACATCCGGATGTACCGCCTGCGCATGACCTGGGCCGTCGCCTACGCCTTCAAACGCGACGAGCTGCTCCGGTCGAGGGGAGTGACCGCCTGACCGCAGTGCCAAGGCCTGCGGGAGAATGCCGGGGTGACTGACACCTCGGCGCGCCCCCGCCGCATCGTCCTGCTCGGCTCGACCGGCTCGATCGGCACGCAGGCCATCGACCTCGTCCAGCGCAACCGCGACCGCTTCGAGGTCGTCGGGCTCTCCGCCGGCTCCAACCTCGACCTCGTCGCCGAGCAGGCCGTCGCGCTCCGCACCCCCGTCGTGGCCGTGGCGAGCGGGACGTCGGACGACCTCGCCGCAGCGCTCGCGCGCGCTTCCGACACGGCCGGGGTGACGGCATACGACCCCGAGCTGCTCGTCGGCCCCGAGGCGAGCACGACGCTCGCCGAGCGGGAGGCCGACGTCGTCGTCAACGGCATCACCGGGGCCATCGGCCTCGAGCCCACCCTCGCCGCGCTGCGCGCCGGCACGACGCTCGCCCTCGCCAACAAGGAGTCGCTCATCATCGGCGGCCCGCTCGTCAAGGCGCTCGCGGCCCCCGGCCAGATCGTCCCCGTCGACAGCGAGCACTCGGCGATCGCCCAGTGCCTGCGCGGCGGCCGCGCCGAGGAGGTGCGCCGGCTCGTCGTCACGGCGAGTGGCGGCCCGTTCCGCGGTCGGTCGCGCGCCGAGCTCGCCGACGTCACCCCCGAGCAGGCCCTCGCGCACCCCAACTTCTCGATGGGCCGCGTCATCACGACGAACTCCGCCACGCTCGTCAACAAGGGCCTCGAGGTCATCGAGGCGCACCTGCTCTTCGACATCCCCTTCGAGCGCATCGACGTCGTCGTGCACCCGCAGCAGATGATCCACTCGATGGTCGAGTTCGTCGACGGCTCGACGATCGCCCAGGCCGGTCCGCCGCGGATGCTCGTGCCGATCGCTCTCGGGATGTCCTGGCCCGAGCGCCTCGCCGACGCCGACGTGCCCGTCGACTGGACCCGGGCGCAGTCGTGGGAGTTCGAGCCGCTCGACGACGACGCGTTCCCGGCGGTCGCGCTCGCCCGTCGGGTGGGAGAGGCTGGTGGCACGTGGCCGGCCGTCTACAACGCCGCCAACGAGGTCGCGGTCGACGCCTTCCACGAGGGCCGCATCGGCTTCGTCGACATCGTCGACACCGTCGCGCACGTCGTCGACGCGTATGCCGTCGAGCCGGCCTCCCGGGTCACCGACCTCACGCTCGACGACGTCCTCGCTGCCGACGCCTGGGCCCGCCGCGCCGCCCGGAGCACCATCGCCGGGTAGGCCACGGTTCGAGGTGTTCCACGGTCACCGGTGACCGTGGACCACGTCGACGCGGGAATCACAGGGAGTCGATGTGACAATGGAGGGGTGCTGTTCTTCCTAGGGGTCCTGGTCGTCGTCGTCGGTGTGGCGCTCAGCATCGCGCTGCACGAGATCGGCCACCTCGTGCCGGCCAAGAAGTTCGGGGTCAAGGTGACCCAGTACATGGTCGGCTTCGGCCCGACGGTCTGGTCGCGCAAGCGTGGCGAGACCGAGTACGGCCTCAAGGCGATCCCGCTCGGCGGCTACGTCCGGATGATCGGGATGCTCCCGCCCCGCCCCGGTGACAATCCCGGCGAGCTGCGCACCCTCTCGACCGGCCGCTTCAGCCAGATGGTCGACCAGGCCCGGGCCGACTCGATGGAGGAGGTCAGGCCCGGCGACGAGGACCGCGTCTTCTACAAGCTGAGCCCCGGCAAGAAGATCGTCATCATGCTCGGCGGGCCGGTCATGAACCTCATCATCGCGTTCGTCCTCATCACGGGCGTCATCACGCTCTACGGCCTGCCGCAGGTGGCCCCCAAGGTCGGGCTCCTCTCGGCGTGCGTGCCGACGACGGCCCCGACGCTGCAGGTGCCGCAGCCCGCGTGCAAGCCCGGCGACCCCGTCGCGCCGGCCAAGGCCGCGGGCCTGCAGGAGCGCGACCGCATCCTCTCCGTCGACGGCAAGCCGGTCAGCACGTGGGACCAGGTCACCGCGGCCATCCGCGACAGCAAGGGCGCCACGATGGCGTGGGTCGTCGAGCGCGGCGGTCAGCAGGTCACGATCGTGATCACGCCCGCCGTCCTCGAGCGCGCCACGTACGACGACCAGGGCAACCCGGTCGCCAAGGACGGCAAGCCCGTCCTCGCCTCGATGGGCTTCGCGGGCATCACGCCCGGCCAGGAGCTCGTCCGCACCCCCATCGCGCAGGCGCCCGGCTTCGTCTGGGATCGGATCGTCGACACCGCCTCGATCATCGTCAAGATCCCCGAGAAGATGACCGGCGTCGTCCAGGCCGCGTTCGGGTCCGAGGCCCGAGACCCCAACGGCCCCATCTCCGTCGTCGGCGTCGGTCGCATCGGCGGCGAGGTCGCGGCGCTCGACATCCCGGCCGACGAGGGTGGCAACTGGGTCAAGCTCGCCCAGCTCATCCTGCTCATCGCCTCGCTCAACCTCGCCCTCTTCGTCTTCAACCTCATCCCGCTGCTCCCGCTCGACGGCGGTCACGTCGCGGGGGCCCTCTGGGAGGCCGTCAAGCGGGGCTGGGCGCGCCTGCGGCACCGTCCCGATCCCGGCTTCGTCGACGTCGCCAAGGGGCTGCCCATCGCCTACGGCATGAGCCTCGTCCTCATCACCATGTCGGTGCTGCTCATCTACGCCGACATCGTCAAGCCGATCAAGCTCTTCGGCTGAGCCGGCTGAGCCGGCCATCCCACCTCCCCGGCTCCCGCTTCGGCGGGGCGCGACATAATGGCGGCATGAGCGTCTCCCTCGGTATGCCGCCCCTGCCCCCGCCGGTCCTCGCCCCGCGGCGACAGACCCGCCAGATCCAGGTCGGCAAGGTCGGTGTCGGGAGCGACTTCCCGGTCTCGGTGCAGTCGATGACGACGACGCCCACGACCGACATCAACGCGACGCTCCAGCAGATCGCCGAGCTGACGGCCTCCGGCTGCGACATCGTGCGCGTGGCCTGCCCGAGCCAGGACGACGCCGACGCCCTGCCGGCGATCGCGCGCAAGAGCCAGATCCCGGTCATCGCCGACATCCACTTCCAGCCGAAGTACGTCTACGCGGCCATCGACGCCGGCTGCGCGGCCGTGCGCGTCAACCCGGGCAACATCCGCCAGTTCGACGACCAGGTCAAGGAGATCGCCAAGGCGGCCAAGGACGCCGGCGTCTCCATCCGCATCGGCGTCAACGCCGGCAGCCTCGACAAGCGGATCATGGAGAAGTACGGCAAGGCGACGCCCGAGGCGCTCGTCGAGTCGGCGGTCTGGGAGGCGGGCCTCTTCGAGGAGCACGACTTCCACGACTTCAAGATCTCGGTCAAGCACAACGACCCGGTCATCATGGTGCGCGCCTACGAGCTGCTCGCCGAGCGCGGCGACTGGCCCCTCCACCTCGGTGTCACCGAGGCCGGCCCCGCCTTCCAGGGCACCATCAAGTCGGCGACGGCCTTCGGCGCCCTCCTCTCGCGCGGCATCGGCGACACGATCCGCGTCTCCCTCTCGGCGCCGCCGGTCGAGGAGGTCAAGGTCGGCATCCAGATCCTCCAGAGCCTCAACCTGCGCCCGCGCAAGCTCGAGATCGTCTCGTGCCCCTCGTGCGGCCGCGCCCAGGTCGACGTCTACACGCTCGCCGACCAGGTCACCGCCGGCCTCGAGGGCATGACGGTCCCGTTGCGCGTCGCCGTCATGGGCTGCGTCGTCAACGGCCCGGGGGAGGCCCGCGAGGCCGACCTCGGGGTCGCGTCCGGCAACGGCAAGGGCCAGATCTTCGTCAAGGGCGAGGTCATCAAGACCGTCCCCGAGGCGCAGATCGTCGAGACGCTCATCGAGGAGGCCATGCGTCTCGCCGAGGAGATGGGCGAGCCGGTCGACGAGGAGTCGGCCGGGGCCCCGAGCGTCTCCGTCAGCTGAGGTGCGTGCCCCCGTCCGCTCGACCGAGCGGTATGCCGTCCTGCGCGACCTCGCCGAGCGTGTCGTCGCGCTCCGGCGGGGTGAGCGCGTGGCCGTGGCGGTCGACGGGTTCGACGGCGCCGGCAAGACGGTCCTCGCCGACCAGCTGGCCGAGGTGATCGGCGGTCTCGACGCCGCGCGTGACGTGCTGCGCGTCACCATCGACGGCTTCCACCGGCCCAGGGCCCAGCGCATCGCGCGGGGTCGAGGGCCGGAGACCTTCTACGAGGACTCCTACGACTACGACGCCTTCCGGCGCGCCGTCGTCGAGCCCTTCCGCCGCGGCGAGCCGGTCACCCCCGCCGTCAACGACGTCGAGGCCGACGAGCCGGTGCGGCCCGCCCCCGTCGCCGTCAAGCCCGACACGGTGCTGCTCGTCGACGGGATCTTCCTCCAGCGCCCCGAGCTCACCGACGTCTGGGACGCCGCCGTCTGGGTCGACGTCCCCTTCAGCGTCTCGGTGCCCCGGGGCACCGCCCGCTTCGGGGACGGCCACGACCCCGACCCGGCGGCGGAGGCGAACCGCCGCTACGTCGAGGGCCAGCGGCTCTACCTCGCGGCCACCAACCCGCGGGCCCGTGCGACGTGGGTGCTCGACAACACCGACCTCGAGCGGCCCGTCCTCGTCGCGCCACGCTGAGACCCAGCCCCGGCAGCTGCCCGGCAGCTGCCCAGCACCTGTCTGCACGGTGGTCGTGACGGGTTCGTGAGGCGCGCCGGGGTGACACCCGGCCCGCGGGCAGGCACTCTTGGGTGGTGCTCCGCCAACGCCTCCCCGTGCGACCGCTGTCGGTGGTCGACCACGACGCCGCGCTCGAGGTGTGCGCGCGTGACCGGGTGGCCAACGCCTTCGTCGCCGCCCGCATCGTCGAGGGATCGCTGCGCACGTCCCCGGGCGCGCTCCTCGGGCACTGGGGGGACGGTGAGCTGCGCGGCCTCGCCTGGGTCAGCGCCAACGTCGTGCCGGTGGAGCTCGACGACGACGGCGTCGCGGCCGTCGCGTCGCGGATCAGCAGGATGCGCCGTCAGTGCGCCTCGATCTTCGGCCCGAGCGGGCAGGTCGGCGGTCTGTGGGACCGGCTCGGCCCGACGTGGGGCCCTGTTCGCGCGATCCGCACCCAGCAGCCGCTGCTGACGACGCGCACGCGCCCGTCGGCTCTCGGCCTGAGCCTCGACGCCGGGGTGCGCCCGGCGCGGATGGACGAGGTCGACCTCGTGCTGCCGGCTGCGGCGCACATGTTCACCGAGGAGATCGGCTACCCGCCCTACTTCGGCTCCGACCGCGGCTACCGGGCGAGCATCGCCGCGCTGATCCGCGCCGGCCACACCTTCGTCAAGATCGAGGACGGCGAGGTCGTCTTCAAGGCCGACGTCGGCTCGCTCGCCCTCGGCTGCGCCCAGGTCCAGGGGGTCTGGCTGCACCCTCGGCTACGCGGACAGGGTCTCTCGGTGCCGGCCATGGCGAGCGTCGTCGAGCAGGTCCTGTCGGGCCTGGCCGACGAGGTGTCGCTCTACGTCAACGACTTCAACGTCGCGGCCCGGGCGACCTACGAGCGGTGCGGTTTCCGCGAGGTCGGCTCGTTCACGACGGTGCTGCTCTAGCGTCCTCGGGAGCCCGGCCTAGGGTGGGCTCATGAAGACCGCGACGAACGCCCCGCTCGGCAAGGACGTCATCGCCCTGGCCGGCCTCTTCCTCACCTCGGGCACGATGCACTTCGTCAAGCCTGAGCCCTTCGAGGCGATGGTGCCGAAGCAGCTGCCGTCTCGTCGCGCACTCGTGTATGCCTCCGGCGCGCTCGAGATCGCCTGCGCCGTAGGGCTGTTCATCCCTCGCACGCGTCGCGTGGCCGGTCTCGCGTCGGCGGCCCTTCTCGTCGCGGTCTTCCCGGCGAACGTCACGATGACGGGCCACGCCAAGCGTCGCCTCGACCGGAAGCCGGACGACGCGAAGCGGCAGGGCTACCTCGCCGCGACCGTCGCGCGGTTGCCGCTCCAGTGGCCGATGATCCGCACGGCGCTGCGCGCCGGGGGAGTGATGCGCTGAGGCGTCAGGCCTGCTCGCCGAACGCGATGCTGATGCTGTCACCGACACGGCGGTAGCCCATCGCCGTGTAGATGGCGTTCGACGTCGGGTTGGCGAGGTCGGTGTAGAGCATGCAGGCCTCGCCCGCGTCGAGGCGGGCGCTGCTGAGGGCGGCGACGACACCGCTCGCGTAGCCGTGTCCGCGCAGCTCCGGTGGGGTCCACACCCCTGAGATGCGGGTGACACCGCCGCTGGCGGGGGAGGCGTAGGCCATCGACACGGTGCCCCCGGCGTCCTCCCAGAGGCCCACCCGTCCGTCGGCGACGTGCCGGTCGAGCGATGGGACGACCCGGCCCTGGCCCTCGATCGCGTCGACGAACTGCTGGTGCCAGCCGTCGACGAGCGCCGTGTCGGCGTCCGTCGCGAGCCGGAAGGAGCCGCTCACCTCGAAGGGCACGTGCGGCGGCGTCGGGAGGTCGAAGCGGCCCACCTCCATGGCGACCCTCGACGTCGCTCCCGTGCGCGCGACCCACTCCGTGGCGAAGGCCTCGGCCGGTCTGCGCTGGCCGCCGACGCCGGGCAGCACGTCGCACTGGTCCGCGAGCAGGGCCGCGAGGTCGCGGGCCTCGTCGGCGCTGGCGAGCCCGATGTGCAGCGGATGGGGCGGCGTGTGCATGAACGCGCCGACGACCGCACCCGACGCGTCGGTGGCGGCCCACCACCGGGCCCCGACGTAGCGGCTCCGGTCGACGACGAGACCGTCCGTCACGCTCGCGACGACGCTCAGTGCCTCCGGCTCGCGCGCCACGAGGCCCGCGAACCGAGCCTGTGCCTCGGCGGCGTCGGTGACGAGCGTGAACGTGCTGGAGGAGCGCGGCATACGGCAACTGTCGCAAAGGTCGTGGGACGTCGCGACCGGATTCCGGGCCCGACCGCGGGATCGGCGTGTCGGTCTCCTGCGCAGGCCGTGGGCGCGGTGGCTGTGGGCTCGGTGTCCCGACACCGCGGTCTTCGTGCCGTGGCTCGTCGACTACCGGCAGACCCTACCGGTGACCGGCGTGGTGACCACGGTCACCGGTCTCGTGCTCTGCCTGTCGACGGTCACCTCGGACACCGACCCGCGCCGTGGCGCTCGTGCGCGTGGTGTCAGACGTGGGCGACGACCTCGGCGTGGGTCATCGCGAACCACGCGTCGGGGTGCCTCGACCAGTCCTGCCACGCGGCGCTGATCTCCGCGAGCTCGTCGGCCGTGACGAGACCGCGCTCGAGCGCCTGCGCCGCGAAGGTCGACTCGAGCGTGCGCCGTGCCCACGTGCCGCCCCACCACGCGCACTGCTCGGGCGTCGCGTACGTCCACAGCGAGGCCGACGGCGTGAGCCGGGAGAGACCGGCCGCGTGCGCCCAGGCGACGAGGTGGCGGCCGGCGTCCGGCTCGGCGTGGTTGAGGCGCGCGAGGTGGCGGTACAGCTCGAGCCAGCGGGTCATCCCCTGCGACGCCGGGTGCCACACCATCGAGGCGTAGTCGACGTCGCGCACCGCGACGACGCCACCGGGGCGCGTGACCCGCGCCATCTCGCGCAGGGCTCCCACGGGGTCGGGGAGGTGCTGGAGCACCTGGTGCGCGTGGACGACGTCGAAGGACCCGGCGGCATACGGAAGGGCCATGACGTCGGCGCGCTCGAAGCGGGTGCGCTCGTCACCTCGCGCGGCGGCGTGGCTGCGGGCCTGCTCGAGGGGGCCGTCGACGTTCTCGACCCCGACCACGACGCCCGAGGGGCCGACGGCCGCGGCGAGGTCGAGGGTGATCGTGCCGGGCCCGCAGCCGACGTCGAGGACCCGCAGGCCGTCGTGCAGGTGGGGGAGCAGGTAGGCCGCCGAGTCGGCGGCCGTCCGCGCGCCGTGCGACGCGAGGACGCTCGCGTGGTGACCGTGGAGGTAGACGTCCGCCATGGCGCGACGCTACGCCTCGTCCGCGGCACGAGGTGGGGCCGTCCACGCACGACGAAGGCCCGCCCCAGGACGGGGCGGGCCTCCACCGAGTGCCGTGACCGGGTGGTCTCAGCTCACTTGGTGAGCGGGGCCAGCGTCGGGTCGTTCGCGTAGGCCTCGGCTGCGTTCTCCTTGGTCACGATGACCGGGGGGAGCAGGTTGGCCGGGACGACCTTGACACCGTTGTTGTAGGACTTGGTGTCGTTGACCGTCGGGGCCTGGCCCTTCTGGAGGGCGGTGACCATGGCGATGGTCTCCTTGACGAGGTTGCGGGTGTCCTTGTTGATCGTGGAGTACTGCTCACCCGCCATGATCGACTTGACCGACTCGACCTCGGAGTCCTGGCCGGTCACGATCGGCACGGGCTTGCCGGCCGCCTTGACCGAGGTGATGATCGCGCGGGCCAGGGTGTCGTTGGGCGACAGGACGCCGTCGAGCGCTGCGCTCGTGTAGTTGGCCGCGAGGAGCGTGTCCATGCGCTTCTGGGCGTTCTCGGCCTTCCAGCCCTGGGTGACGACCTGGTTGAAGTCCTTCTGGCCGGAGACGACCTTGAGGGTGCCGTCGTCGATCTTCGGCTGGAGCACCTTCATGGCGCCGTCGAAGAAGACCTGGGCGTTCGCGTCGTCGGGCGAGCCGGCGAAGAGCTCGATGTTGTACGGGCCGTTCGGCTTCTTCTTGGCCATGCCGTCGAGCAGGGCCTGACCCTGCAGCTCGCCGACCTTGAAGTTGTCGTAGGCCACGTAGTAGTCCACGGCCGCGGTGTTCTTCACGAGACGGTCGTAGGCGATGACTGTCGCGCCGGCGTCCTTGGCGGCCTTGAGCTGGGTGCCCAGCTGCGAGCCGTCGATGGCGCCGACGACGATGACCTTGGCGCCCTTGGTGACCATGGCGGAGATCTGGTTCTGCTGCTCGGACACGCCGCCGTTGGCGAACTGGACGTCGCCCTGGAATCCGGCTGCCGACAGGCCGTCCTTGAACAGCTGCTCGGCGAGCACCCAGTTCTCCGACGTCTTCTGCGGCAGGGCGACGCCGATGACGGCGTTGGCGGGGAATCCCGCCGCAGCGGATCCGCCGTTCGATGCGCCCGGCGTCGTGCCGGTGTCGCTGCTCCGACCGCAACCGGTCAGAACAAGGGCGGCCACAGCCGTGACGCCCAGCACCTTGGTAAAGGTACGCATGTGCTCTCTTTCCTCTCATCGCGTCCGGGCGGAGCGCGGATCCCTCTCGGTCGCGGGCGGGCGCCCTGACCGGGTCTCTGGTGGTTCTTGGGTGGGTCTGGGGGGGTTTCGTCGGGCCGAGCCGGCGGCTCAGCTGGACTGGCGGATGGTCTCGGAGACGGGAGTCGTCTCGGTGGCCGCGGACGGCGACGGTGGGGCGGATGAGTCGTCGTCGCTTCCGCCGCGTCGGAAGTTGCGGGTCAGCATGCCGAGGAGCGACACGCGGCCCTGCGACTTGTTGTAGACGTCGAAGGCGACGGCGACGAGGAGCACGAGGCCCTTGATCATCTGCGTCGCGTCGGCGCCGATTCCCTTGAGCTGCAGGCCGTTGTTGAGCACGGCCATGACGAGGCCTCCGACGATGGAGCCGACGACGGTGCCGACACCGCCGGTGACGGCGGCGCCACCGATGAAGACGGCGGCGATGGCGTCGAGCTCCCAGCCGACACCGTCGGACGGACCGGAGGCGGTCGAGCGCGCCACGAAGATCATGCCGGCGAGGGCCGCCAGGATCGACATGTTCATCATGACGAGGAAGTTGACCTTCTTGCTCTTCACACCGGACAGCTCGGCCGCGTGGCGGTTGCCGCCGACGGCGTAGATGTGGCGGCCGATGACGGTGCGGTTGGAGATGAAGCCGTAGAGCAGGACGAGCACGGCCAGGATGATCCCGGAGATGGGGAAGGACGTGCCGGGGCGGCCGGAGCCGAAGAGCAGCGTCGCACCGATGATGGCGGCGCAGATCAGGCCGAGCCGCACCCACATGACCCACGCCTCCTCGACGTCGGCTCCGAGCTTGACGAGGGCGCGACGGCTGCGGAGGCTGCCGACGACGATCCCGACGGCGAGCAGCAGCCCGATGAGGACGGTGAGGTTGTTGTAGCCGGTGTCAGGCCCGACCTCGGGGAGGTAGCCGCCGCCGATGACCTGGAAGTCCTCGGAGACCGGCACCGAGTTGGACTTGCCGACGTACTGGTTCGCGCCGCGGAAGAGCAGCATGCCCGAGAGCGTCACGATGAACGCCGGGATGCCGACGTAGGCGGTCCACATCCCCTGCCACGCCCCGACGAGGGCGCCGATCGCGAGGCCGAGGAGGATGCCCATCCACCAGCTGAGGTTCCAGTCACGCATCGCGATGGCCACGCAGATGCCGACGAACGCCGCGACGGAGCCGACGGACAGGTCGATGTGGCCGGCGATGATGACGAGCACCATGCCGATGGCGAGCACGAGGATGTAGGAGTTCTGCTGGAAGATGTTGATGACGTTGTCCGGCGTGAGCGTCAGCCCGCCGGTCCAGATCTGGAAGAAGATGATCAGCGCCACGAGGGCGAAGATCATGCCGAGCTGACGGGTGTCGCCACCGAAGATCTTCTTGACCTTGTCCATGGGTGCAGTCCTGGCTGTGTCGGGTGTGGATGGGGGAGGTGTCGGGTCCGGCGTCTCGGCGCCGGTCACGCGCTCTCGCGCGTGGTCGCCTCGGAGCCGCCGTGGGTGCGCCGGGT
Organism: Terrabacter sp. 2TAF16; assembly: GCF_052115065.1. Classification (NCBI taxonomy): domain Bacteria; kingdom Bacillati; phylum Actinomycetota; class Actinomycetes; order Micrococcales; family Intrasporangiaceae; genus Terrabacter; species Terrabacter sp. 2TAF16. The sequence goes on along the minus strand of NZ_JBFRFZ010000005.1, from coordinate 232,032 downwards.
CATGAGGCGCATCAGGGACTCCTGGTCGGCCTCCTCACGGGACAGCACGCCGGTGACCGCGCCCTCGGCGATCGTGTAGATGCGGTCGGACAGGCCGATCAGCTCGGGGAGCTCGGACGAGACGAGGATGACGCCCTTGCCCTCCGAGGCCATCCTCTGGATGATCCCGTAGATCTCGAACTTGGCGCCGACGTCGATGCCGCGCGTGGGCTCGTCGAGGATGAGCAGGTCCGGCTCGGTGAAGAGCCACTTCGCGAGGACGACCTTCTGCTGGTTGCCGCCGGAGAGCTTCGAGACCCCCTCGTCGACGTTGGGAGCCTTGGTGCGCAGGGACTTCCGATAGGACTCGGCGAAGTTGTACTCCTCGCGCTCGTCGACGACGAAGCCGTGGGTGATGCGCGAGAGCCGCGCCGAGACCGTGGTGCGCTTGATGTCGTCGAGGAGGTTGAGACCCAACGTCTTGCGGTCCTCGGTGACGTAGGCGAGGCCGGCGTCGATGGCGTCGGAGACGGACCGCAGTCGCACCTCCTTGCCGTCCTTGAGGATGGTGCCCTCGACGTAGGTGCCGTAGGAGCGGCCGAAGAGGCTGCGCATGAGCTCGGTGCGCCCGGCGCCCATGAGGCCGGCGAAGCCGACGATCTCGCCGCGGCGGACGAAGAAGTCGCTGTGCTTGGCCACGAGCCGGTCGGCCACGCTGGGGTGGCGCACCGTCCAGTTGCGCACCTCGAAGAAGACCTCGCCGATGTCGGGGGTGTGGTCGGGGAAGCGCGACTCGAGGTCACGGCCGACCATGCCGCGGATGATGCGGTTCTCGTCGACGCCGTCCTCCTTCACGCGGAGGGTCTCGATCGACTTGCCGTCGCGGATGATGGTGATGGAGTCGGCGATCTGCTCGATCTCGTTGAGCTTGTGGCTGATCATGATGCAGGTGACGCCCTTGGAGCGCAGCCCCGCGATGAGGTCGAGCAGGTGCTGGGAGTCGCCCTCGTTCAGCGCGGCGGTCGGCTCGTCGAGGATGAGCAGCTTGACGTCCTTGGAGAGCGCCTTGGCGATCTCGACGAGCTGTTGCTTGCCGACGCCGATGTCACGGATCTTGGTGTCGGGCTCCTCGTCGAGGCCGACGCGGGCGAGCAGCTCGCGCGCCTTGACGCGGGTCGAGAGCCAGTTGATGACGCCGCTCCTGGCCGTCTCGTTGCCGAGGAAGATGTTCTCGGCGATCGACATCTCCGGGATGAGCGCGAGCTCCTGGTGGATGATGACGATGCCGGCGTGCTCGCTGTCGCGGATGTTGTTGAACTCGCACAGCTGACCCTCGAAGTGGATCTCGCCGTCGTAGGTGCCCGCGGGGTGCACCCCTGAGAGCACCTTCATGAGGGTGGACTTGCCGGCGCCGTTCTCCCCGCAGATCGCGTGGACCTCTCCGCGGCGCACGGCCATGGAGACGTTCGAGAGCGCCTTGACGCCGGGGAACTCCTTGGTGATGTCCCGCATCTCGAGGATGACGCTGCCGGGCGGGTTCGCGGCGGGGGCCGCGGCGCCGGTGCTGTCCGCACCCGAGGATCCAGGAGCCGGGATGGAGGGGTCGCTCATCTGGTCGTCAGCACTCCTTTGTGGTGTTTCGTGAGGCGCGAACGCCCTCCCCGATTGTTGCTCACCGTTCACCCGTGCGTGGCCGAACACCCCGTCGTGTTGTCACAAGGACGTCACGATGTCTGGACGAGTTCGACCGCACCTGCCGATCCGGCAGGCTCACTGAACACGCGGGGCTACTCGCCGGTCAAGCCCGTGACCGGTTCCTGTCCGGTCAGGACGGGAAGTGGACAGGACACGGGCCAACGGGGCATCCCGGGCGGCCGATATCCTGCCGGGGTTCCGCACCCGCGCGCACGAGTCACGCCGCGCCGTGCACCCTGCACCACTCGAGGAGTCCCGGTGGCCCTGCACATGTCGTCCCTGTTCCTGCGAACCCTTCGCGAGGACCCGGCGGACGCAGAGGTCCCGAGCCACCGGCTGCTCGTCCGCGCCGGCTACGTGCGGCGGGTCAGCCCCGGTGTCTACACGTGGCTGCCCCTCGGCCTGCGCGTCCTGCGCAACGTCGAGAAGATCGTCCGCGAGGAGATGGACGCCATCGGCGCCCAGGAGCTGCTCTTCCCGGCGCTGCTGCCCAAGGAGCCCTTCGAGGCCACCGGTCGCTGGACCGAGTACGGCGACAACATCTTCCGCCTCCAGGACCGCAAGGGCGCCCACCACCTCCTCGGCCCGACCCACGAGGAGATGTTCACCCTCACGGTCAAGGACCTCTACAGCTCCTACAAGGACCTGCCGCTCTCGATCTACCAGATCCAGACGAAGTACCGCGACGAGGCGCGACCTCGTGCCGGCGTGCTGCGCGGCCGCGAGTTCGTCATGAAGGACAGCTACTCCTTCGACGTCGACGCCGCCGGCCTCGAGAAGAGCTACCAGCTGCACCGCGAGGCCTACGTCCGCATCTTCGACCGCCTCGGCTTCCACTACGTCATCGTCGAGGCGATGGCGGGCGCCATGGGCGGCAGCAAGAGCGAGGAGTTCCTCGCGACGGCCGAGGTCGGCGAGGACACCTACGTGCGGTGCACGAGCTGCGGGTATGCCGCCAACGTCGAGGCCGTGCGTGTGCCCACCCCCGACCCCGTCGGCTGGGACGGCGTGCCCGCCGCGCACGCCGAGGACACGCCCGACACCCCGACCATCGACACGCTCGTCGCACACCTCAACGAGCGCTTCCCGCGCGAGGACCGCCCGTGGGCCGCCGGCGACACGTTGAAGAACGTCGTCGTGACGCTCGTCCAGCCCGACGGCACCCGCGAGCCGCTCGCCATCGGCGTCCCCGGTGACCGCGAGGTCGACGAGAAGCGCCTTGGCGCGCAGGTCGAGCCGGCGGAGGTGGAGGCCTTCACCGAGGCAGACTTCGCGGCCAACCCGGCGCTCGTCAAGGGCTACATCGGCCCGGGTGCGCTCGGGCTCGAGGGCACGACCGGCATCCGCTACCTCCTCGACCCCCGGATCGCAGAGGGCAGCCGCTGGGTCACCGGCGCCAACGTCGCCGGCCAGCACGTCATCGACCTCGTCGCCGGTCGCGACTTCGCGGCTGACGGCACCATCGAGGCCGCCGAGGTCCGCGCCGGTGACGCCTGCCCGAACTGCGACCACACGCTCTCGACGGCCCGCGGCATCGAGATGGGCCACGTCTTCCAGCTCGGCACGAAGTACGCCGAGGCGCTCGATCTCAAGGTGCTCGACCAGAACGGCAAGCTCGTCACGGTCGTCATGGGCTCCTACGGGGTCGGTGTCTCGCGCGCCGTGGCGTGCGTCGTCGAGGGCAACCACGACGAGTCGGGGATCATCTGGCCGCGCGAGCTCGCACCCGCCGACGTCCACGTCGTCGTGGCCGGCAAGGACGAGGCCCTCTTCGTCAAGGCCGAGGAGATCGCCCGCGAGCTCGAGATCCAGGGCCTCACCGTCCTCGTCGACGACCGCAAGGGCGTCAGCCCCGGCGTGAAGTTCAAGGACTCCGAGCTCGTCGGCATCCCGACGATCCTCGTCATCGGCCGCGGCCTCGCCGACGGGACGGTCGAGATCAAGGACCGTCGCACGGGCGAGCGCCGGGAGGTCGCCGTCGACGACGCCGTGGCCGCTCTGACCGCCGAGGTCACCGCGGAGGTCGAGCGCTCGTGACGGCGGCCGTCCCGCCCGTGCGGGCCGTCCTCTTCGACTGGGGCGGCACCATCACGCCCTGGCACGAGGTGGACTTCCACGCGACGTGGGGGGCGTATGCCGCCGGGCTCGGTCACACGGGCGACACGCACGCCGCGTTCGTCGCGGCCATCTGCGCGGCCGAGGACGCCGCGTGGCGCCGCGGACGCAGCGGCGGCGGCAGCGCACGCCTGCACGAGCTGCTCGAGTCGGTCGGCGTCACGGACGGCCACCCGGGCGCCGAGGAGGCGCTCACGGCATACCGCGCCTTGTGGGAGCCGCACACGATCACGGCGCCGGAGATCCGCCCGCTGTGGGAAAGCCTGCGCGAGAAGGGGATTCGTGTCGGTGTGCTGTCCAACACGCTGTGGGACCGCGACTACCACCGGTCGATCTTCGAGCGGGACGGCGTCCTCGACCTCGTCGACGTCGACGTCTACTCCAGCGAGACCCCGTGGGTGAAGCCGCAGCCCGAGATCTTCGCCCACGCCGCCCGTGCGGCCGGTGTCGAGCCCGCTGAGTGCGCCTACGTCGGCGACCGGTCCTACGAGGACGTGCACGGTCCGCAGCAGGTCGGCATGCGCGCCATCTGGGTGCCGCACTCGAGCATCCCGCTCGACCAGCAGGTCTCGCACGACGCGACGCCCGACGCCGTGGCGCACGAGATCACCGACGTGCTGACGATCGTCGAGTCCTGGAACGCCCGCGCCGACGGTGCGGACGCGTGAGCGACCCGACCCTCACGACCCTCGCGTTCCTCGCGGCCGCGGCGTTCGTCGCGGGCTGGATCGACGCCGTCGTCGGTGGCGGCGGCCTCGTGCAGCTGCCGGCGCTGCTCATCGGCCTCCCCGGCGCGTCGCCGGCGCAGCTGCTCGCGACGAACAAGTTCGGCTCGATCTTCGGCACGGCGACGAGCTCGGTCACCTTCTACCGTCGCGTGCGCCCCGACCTGCGCACGGCGCTGCCGATGGCGGCCGTCGCCTACGTCGGGTCGATCGGCGGGGCGCTCATCGGGCTGCACATCCCCAAGTCGGCCTTCAACCCGATCATCCTCGTGCTCCTCGTCCTCGTCGGTGCGTACACGCTCTTCAAGCCGGACCTCGGCTCGGAGTCGATCCGCCGCTTCCACGGCGCCAAGCACACCGTGCTCGCGATGCTGACCGGCTTCAGCATCGGGGTCTACGACGGCGCGCTGGGCCCGGGCACCGGCAGCTTCCTCGTCTTCGCCCTCGTGGGCCTGCTCGGCTACAACTTCCTCGAGGCGAGCGCCAAGGCCAAGATCGCGAACTTCGCGACGAACCTCGGTGCGCTGACCGTCTTCCTGCCGATGGGTCTCGTCATCTTCAAGGTCGGTGTCGTCATCGCCGGGGCCAACCTGCTCGGCGGCTACGTCGGGGCGCGCACGGCCGTGGCGAAGGGCAGCGGCTTCGTGCGCGTCGTCTTCGTCCTCGTCGTCAGCGCCTTCATCGTCAAGATCGGCGGGAGCCTGCTCGGCTGGTGGCCCTGACGGGTCGGACCGGTTGAGTCGGACCCGTCGGGTCGGGTCTCAGGCACGGGCCACGACGAGGCGGCGGTAGGTGGGGATGAGCACCCGACGAGCCGGCTCGCGATCGGAGCGGACGCCACGGGCCTGAGTACGTCGGCTCAGCGCGGGTGGTATCCGCTCACCGTAAACTGCCCGCACGGCTCCGGAGGGGGCCACGACGCCGAGTCAGGGAGGGCCGCGTTCGCATGTCCAGTCGCCCGTCCAGCCGGATCGTCGGGGTCAGCGCGCACGTCGCCGAGCACGTCCTCACCATCGAGGAGGTCGAGGCCCGCGTCGTCGGCGCGAGCGACGGCTTCGTGCCTCCGACCGGGGTCCTCGGACGTCTCACGGGAGTGCGGCGCATCCACCACGCCGGTCCCGACACGCAGGCGTCCGACCTGGCCGCAGAGGCGGCGCGCACGTCACTGGCCTTGCTGGGCCTCGACGTCGCCGACGTCGACCTCCTCGTCTTCGCCTCGGCGTCGCAGGACCTCGTCGAGCCCGCCACCGCGCACATCGTGGCCGACCTGCTCGGTGCCCGGTGCCCCGTCATGGACGTCAAGAACGCGTGCAACTCCTGGCTCAACGGCGTCCAGGTCGCCGAGGCCCTCATCGCCACGGGGCAGTACGAACGAGTGCTCGTCGTCACCGGTGAGATGCCGTCGCGCGCGGCGCGATGGCGCGTGCGCGACGCCCGGCAGTTCGTCGAGTCGGTGCCCGGCTACACCATGAGTGACGCGGGGGCCGCAGCGCTCGTCGAGCGAGCCTCTCCCGGCGCGCGCGGACAGATCCTGCACCGCTGGTTCACCGCGGAGTCGCGGCACTGGTCCGTGGGCCAGCTCCCCGCCGGGGGCACCCGCCATCCTCGCGACGTCGAGAAGGGCTACTTCGTCATGGACGGAGCGAGACTGCGTCAGGCGTTCGACAGCGTCGACGTGGAGGAGATCCACCGAGCCCTGAAGGCCGACGGTCTCGGGGTCGAGGACTTCGCGGCCGTCGCCGTCCACCAGGTCGCGATGCCCTACCTCGACGTCTTTGCCGCACGCCTCGGCCTGCGTCGCGACCTCGTCGTCGAGACGCTGCCCGACCACGGCAACTGCGCCTCCGCCACCCTGCCCCTCCAGTGGCAGCAGATCGAGCGGCTCGACCTGGCCCGCCCGGGCGAGCCCGTCCTGCTCGTGGGCCTGGCCGGAGGCATCAGCGTGGGCACGATGGCGGTGCGGTGGTGAACGCTCCCGCGCCCCTGGGTGCCGGGGGAGTCCGCCTCTGGGTCGTCGTCCCGGCCTTCAACGAGCAGGAGGGCATCGGGCGGACCATCGCCGCGATCGCAGCGCAGCGTGACCGCGACTTCACGCTCGTCGTCGTCGACAACGCCAGCACGGACGGGACCGCGGACGAGGTCGAAAGGGTCTGTGCGGCATACGATCTCGGCGTCTCGATCGTCACCGAGCCGCGCAAGGGCACGGGCGCGGCCTCCGACACGGGTGTGCGCCACGCCATCGCGCACGGAGCGACGCACGTGCTGCGCACCGACGCCGACACGGTGCCGGTCCGCGAGTGGACCGCCGTCGGTCGGCGTGCCTTCGCCGGCGGCGCCGACCTCGTGACCGGGCCGATGCGGGCGCGCACCGACGAGGTGCGCCTGCAGCCGTGGGAACGGGTCGTGCTGCCCGGGGTCATCGGCCTGTGCCAGACGTTCGGCCGCTTCCGTCCGAGCAACCGGTCTCCCGAGCTGCACGGGCCCTACCGGATGAGCCCCGGCTGCAACATCGGTGTCAGCGCCGCGGCCTACGAGGCGAGCGGTGGCTTTCCGCGCACCGCCATCGAGGAGGTCCACGAGGACCGGGAGCTCGTCAACCGGGTGCGCCGGGTCAGCTCCCGCATCGAGTACCACCGTGGCCTCGTCGTGCACGCGTCGGTGCGACGCCTCCGGGCCTACGGCCTGCGCAACACCCTGCGGTGGTACCTCGACCACGGCCACCACCCCGACGTCGTCGACGTCCGGGGCGTCGCGTGAGGGCGCTCGCGCGCACCGACCCGGGGAGCCGCTGGGAGTCACGGCTGATCCGCTCGGCACACCCCGTCGTGGCCCGCGTCGTCGACGTGGCCGTGTCGCGGCGCGGAGTGGTACGCGTGCCCGGCGTCGGCGTGCTCGTGGCGGACCCGCGGTCGGCACGGCGGGTGCTCACCGACACCGACGCCTTCGCCAAGAACGGCCCGGGGTCGTCCGGAGCACTCTGGACCCCGGTGCTCGGCGACCGGGTGCTGCTCAACATGGAGGGCGACGACCACCGCGGCCTGCGGCACACCCTCGCCGACCTCTTCTCGCCCCGGGTCGTGCGCGAGGTCTGCGACGCGGCGGCCCGTCCCATCGTCGCGGGGGCCGCGGCGCGGCTGCGCGTGGGGGAGGAGCTCGACGTCGTCCGGCTCGCCCGTGAGGTGTCCGCCGCCGTGATCGGGGCGGTCGTCGGGCTCGACCCCGAGACCCCGCCGTCGGTGCTCCTCGAGGCGAGCGACGCCATCGAGTCGATGGTCACGTGGCGCACCCGCACCTTCGACGACGCCGCGGCACAGCGGGCGCGCGCGGCGCTCGCCGTGGTGCAGAACGCCGCCGAGTCGTCCCATGCCGCCGCCTCGTCCGCCACGGTCATGGGTCGGCTGGCAGAGCGGGGCGCCGCGCTCGACGACGCGCGGTCGCTGGCCGCCGCGCTCTTCCTCACCGGCACGGGCACGGTCAGCAGTGCGTTGCCGCGGATCGTCGGCCAGCTGGCCGATGCGGGCCTGCTCGAGCCTCGCGCGGCGACGGCGTGCCGGCTCGACGACGTGGTCGCCGAGGGTCTGCGCATGACGACGCCGAGCCTCGCGACCCTGCGACGGGTCGTTCGCCCGACCGAGATCGACGGGGTCCGGCTTCGCGCCGACGAGCGCGTCGTCGTGCTCCTGTGGTGGGCGACGCGGCGCGACGGGGGCTTCGAGCCGGGACGACCCGCCACGGGCGACCTGCGCCACCTGTGGTTCGGAGCCGGCTCGCACTTCTGCCTCGGCGCCCCCCTCGCGCTCGCCGAGCTGCAGGCCATGACCGGCATGCTCCTGGAGCTCGCGGGAGAGCACGGGCTCGTCGTGACGTCGCGTCGGGCCGCCCGACGCGTTCTCGTGCCGAGATACGCCGAGCTCACGGTCCGCTGCCCGGCCGCCAACCGTGCGAGGGCGAGGGCGGGCTCGGGGGCGGGCGCGACCGGCGCCAGGAGCGCGGGCCGGGCGGCATGACCGACGGGGCCGACCTCGTCACGGCGCTCCTCGCCCGGGCGGCCACCGAGCCGCACCGGGTGGCGATCCGGGACCACCGGGCCCGGTCGGTCACCTACGGCGAGCTCGGCTGCGACGTCCGTGCCGTGGCGGCCCACCTCACCGCCCACGGGGTCGGGCCGGGTGACGGGGTGCTGCTCGCCGTCCGGCCCTCGCCGCGCGCCGTGGCGGCTGCACTCGGTGTCGTGCTGGCCGGGGGTGTCGTCGTCGTGGCCGACCCCGGCGCGGGGCAGGCGCTGCTCGACGTGCGGCGTCGCGTCGTGCCCGTGCACGCGGCGGTCGCGGACACCCTCGTGCACGCCGCCGGTCACCGGCCGCTCTCGGCACTGCTCGCGCGCCTGCCGGCCACGTCGGGCCTGCAGCTGCCCGACCTGTCTACGGCCGGGCTCGTCCACGTCGTCACCGGTCCACGGCTCCCCGGGGTGCCGCGCTCCGCCACCCGGTGGGAGCACCTGCCGCCGGCGCATTCGGCACCCGTCGTCGGGGACCCCGTGCGCGACGCACTCGTCGTCTTCACGTCGGGCTCGACCGCCGCGCCCCGTGCGGTCGTGCACACCCTCGCGTCGCTCTCGGCGGGGGTCGGCGCCGCCGTCTCGGCACTCGGCCTCGACACCGACGACACCATGCACACCGACCAGCTGATGATCGGCCTGCCGACCCTCGTGGCCGGTGCGGTCTGGTCGCTGCCGCCGGTCACGGCGTCACCGGACGCGTGGCTGCGGCAGGCGGCACGCGAGTCAGCCACCCACGCGTACGCCGTCCCGGCCAAGGTGCTCGCAGCGGCCACCCGAGGACTGCCACCGACCGTGCGTCACGTCGCCATGGGTGGGGCCCCCGTGCTGCCGGCCACGGTGCGACGTCTCGAGGTGCTGGCCCCGGGCGTGGACGTGCGCGCCGTCTACGGACTCACCGAAGCGCTGCCGGTCGCCGTCGCCACCGGGGCCGACGTGCTGGCGTCACCCTCCGGGCGCACGAGCCTCGGGCGGCCACTACCCGGCGTCGCGGTGCGCATCGACGAGCCGGGGACTGACGGGGTGGGCGAGGTCGTCGTGCGGGCGGCGCAGGCGCGGCACCGTCTCGCGGGGGAGCCGCCGAGTCAGGAGGTGCGCACCGGCGACCTCGGCGAGCTGGCCGCCGACGGCACGCTCCTGCTCGCCGGTCGGGCCAAGAACATGATCATCCGCGGACAGGCCAACATCTACCCGGAGCTCGTCGAGCCGCTCCTCCTCGACCGGCTCGGCGACGTCGTCCGCGACTGTGCCCTCGTCGGGCTGCCCGACGCGGTCTCGGGCGACGAGCACGTCGTCCTCGCCGTCGTCCCGGTCGGCGGCCTCGGCAGAGCCCACCCGTCGACGGCGTCACGGGTGAGCCGTCTCGTCCACGGCGCCTGGGCGGCGCTCGCCGACGAGGCCTGGCGTCCCGACGACGTCGTCCTCGTCGACGCGCTGCCGCGGCGGGGCCGCTCCGGCGTGGTCGACCTCGATGCGCTGCGGGCCGTCGTCTCCCACGACCGGGCGGGTGCGGTCCGATGAGGGTCGCCGTGACCGGAGCCAGCGGCTTCGTGGGCGCCGCTGTCGTCGACCGGCTGCTCGACCGTGGCCACGAGGTGCTCGCACTGTCCCGGCGACCGGTTCGGGCGCGCCCCGGGCTCGTGCACCGTCCGTGGGACCTCACGACCGGTGTCCTGCCCGACCCGTCGCCTGTCGACGTCGTCGTCCATGCCGCCGCGCACGTCGACGAGTGGGCACCCCGGGCCGTCCACGACGCCGTCACCGTGGGCGGCACGCGTGCGGTCCTCGCGACGTGGCCCCGCGCCAGAGTCGTGCTCGTCTCGTCGTGCAGCGTCTACCCCCTTCGGCCCCCCGCCGGCTCCGGGCACGTCTTCACCGAGGACGTGCCGGTGACGACGCACCACCTGTCCTCCTACTCGCGCGCCAAGGCCGACCAGGAGCGGCTCGTCCTCGGGCGCGCGGGCAGCGTCGTGCTCCGACCCCACGCCGTCCACGGTCCCGGCGACCCGACCCTCCTCCCGCGGCTCGAGCGCGCCCGACGCCGTGGCCGGCTGCTGTGTCCCGGCAGCGCTGACACGCTCGTCCACCTCACGGACGTGCGGTTGGTGGCAGATGCGGCCGTCGCCGCCAGCGAATCCGTTCGCGGCACAGCGGTGCTCAACGTCGCCGATGATCACGCTCTGCCGCTCGCCGTGGTCGCGGCCGGTGTCGCCAAGGCCAACGGATGGCCCGAGCGCCCGCTCCTCACCGGAGCGGGCGTCGCCTGGGCCGCGGCGCTGGCCCTCGAGGCCACCGCCCGGCTGACCCGGGCGTCCACGCCTCCGCTGCTCACGGCATACGTCGTCTCGCACCTCGCGGTCACGCGCGTCTTCGACACGACCAGGCTGCGCGAGCAGCTCGGCGTCCTGCCGGCTGCGACAGACCTGTCCCGATGGCGCCACGAGAGCACGGGCCACGGGGACGGCGACTCATACGACTGACACCCCGTCGACACAGCGCACGCACAGGGTCCGCCACAAATGTGTGTGACATGACCTCTCTCGCCCTCCCCGAGAGCCGCGACCTCTCGGTGCCGGCCGCGTCACGACGCCAGGCCCTTGCTCCGACGCCCCGCTGGTGGCGCGACGCCTCCGCCGTCTTCGCCTGGGGGGTCACGCTCTTCGTCGTGGCCCTCTGGGTCGCGGGGGGAGGGCTGGCCGCCTTCGGCTCGCTGGGTGAGAGCCTCACCAACATCGGCCGCCTCGCCGGGCTCGTCGCCTCGGTGCTGATGCTCCTGCAGGTGCTGCTCATGGCGCGCATCCCGCTCGTCGAGCAGGCCTGGGGACAGGACGAGCTCGCCCGCGTGCACCGGCTCGTCGGCTTCACCTCGTTCAACCTCATGATCGCCCACATCGCCCTCGTCACCGTCGGCTACAGCGCCGGCACCGACCTCGGCGTCGTCGCCACCTTCGTCGACCAGGTCCTGCACTCCCCGGGCATGCTGCTCGCCCTCGCCGGCACGATCGCGCTCGTCATGGTCGTCGTCACCTCCGTGAAGAAGGCTCGGGCCAGGCTGCGCTTCGAGTCGTGGCACCTGCTGCACCTCTACGCCTACCTCGGGGCCGGCCTCGCGCTGCCGCACCAGCTCTGGACGGGGGCGGACTTCAACGCGAACGTCACCGCGACGGTGTTCTGGTGGGGTCTGTACGCCTTTGCACTGGTCGCCGTCCTCGTCTACCGGGTGGGTCTGCCGCTCATCCGCTCGCGCCGCCACCGTCTGGTCGTCTCCGCGGTCGTCGCCGAGTCCCCGACCGTGACCTCCGTCGTCATGACGGGGCGCCGCCTCGACCGTCTGCCCGTCCGTGCCGGCCAGTTCTTCCAGTGGCGCTTCCTCGACGGCGCGGGCTGGACCCGAGGCAACCCGTACTCGCTGTCCGCCGCGCCCGACGGTCGCTCCCTCCGGATCACGGCCGAGGCCGTCGGTGGCTCGAGCGCACGCCTCGCGACCCTCCGCCCGGGCACCAAGGTCCTCGTCGAGGGTCCGTACGGCCGCCTGCACGCCGGGGTCCGCACGAGGGAGAAGGCCGTGCTCATCGGAGCCGGCATCGGCATCACGCCGCTGCGCGCCATCCTCGAGGAGCTTCCCGCGTCGCCGGACGGTGTCGTCGTCATCTATCGCGTCGGAAGCCAGTCCGACATCGTCCTCGGCGACGAGCTGCTCGACCTCGCCCGCGCCAAGGGCGGCCGCGTCGTCGCCGTCGTCGGCCACCGCAACCGCGAGCGCGACAGCTGGCTCCCCGTCGACTCACGACACCTCAGCGACGTCGAGGCCTTGACCCGGATCGTCCCCGACATCGCCGAGCGCGACGTCTACGTGTGCGGCAACCCCGCCTGGATGGACACCGTCATCACCGCCGCCCACGAGGCGGGCGTACCCCAGGACGCCGTCCACCACGAGCGCTTCGCCTACTGAGACCTCGCAGCCGTCGCGCCCGACTCCGTGACGTGCGAACCGAACCGAACCGAATCGAGCCCCCCAATGCGTCGCATCGTCCTCTGGGCCATGAGCACCCTGACCGTGCTCGTCCTCCTCTTCAGCTACAGCACGTCCCGCAGCTCGTCCGCCGTCGTGGCCGCCGAGACCCGGCCGGTGACGGCGAGCAGCAAGACCTCCGACAGCACCGGCTCCACGTCCGGGTCGTCGTCCGCGTCCTCGACCGACTCCTCCGGTCAGGAGCCGGCCGACGACACGACCACCGACGACACGACCACCTCGGGCACGACTTCGTCGGGCTCGAGCTCGTCGGGCTCGTCCTCGGGCTCGTCCGGCTCGACGAGCACCTCGTCCGCGGCCAAGACGTATGCCGGTGACGCGGTCATGACCCGCTACGGCAACGTCCAGGTCCAGATCACCGTCACGAGCGGCAAGATCACGGCCGCCGAGGTGCTCCAGGTCCCCTGGAACGACCGGCACGACCAGATGATCAACTCGGCCGCCGTCCCGGTCTACAACCAGGAGGCCGTCAGCGCCCAGTCGGCGCAGATCGACGTCGTGTCCGGTGCCACGTACACGTGGGACGGCTACACGCAGTCCCTTCAGTCCGCCATCGACCAGGCCAACCTCTGAGGCACTCTTGAGACAGGCGACCAAGGAGCGAACCATGAGCCGACCCGTCACCCGACCGCGCCAGCCCGGCGTCCCCGACCCCGCCCCGGCCCCGGCACGGCGCGCATGGGTCGAGCAGATCATGGGCATGCCGATCTCCATCCACCTGCGGGGCGCCGACGTCGACGGTCTCGCCGCCCACGAGGCGGTGGCGTCGGCCTTCCGGATCCTGCGCGAGATGGACTCGATCTTCTCGACCTACCGCGAGGACTCCGACCTCATGCGGCTGCGCCGCGAGGAGGTGCAGGTCTCGCAGTGCAGTCCCCTCGTCGAGGAGGCGCTGCGCATCGGGCAGGAGGCCGAGGTGCTCACCCGGGGGGCGTTCACGACCCTGCTGCCCACGGGCGACGGTGACCTCGCGTTCGACCCGACCGGCCTCGTCAAGGGGTGGGCCGTCGACCGTGCGTCCGTGCCCCTGTCCGACCTGGAGCGGATCTCCTTCTGCATCAACGCCGGTGGCGACATCCTGATCGGCGCCCACGCCGACATGCCCGCTGACGGACCCGAGGCCATCGCCTGGCGGATCGGCGTCGAGGATCCTCTCGACCGGCAGCGGATCGCGAACACCCTGACGCTGACGCGCGGGGCCGTGGCGACCTCGGGGACCGCGGCCCGGGGCGCCCACCTCTACGACCCGGCGTCCGGTGAGCTCGTCGGACGTCCCGGATCGGTGACGGTGACCGGACCGACCCTGCTCTGGGCCGACATCTGGGCCACGGCACTCTTCGTCGGCTCGGAGCGGACGAGCGAAGCCTTCGCCACGAACGCGACGGACTACCTCTCGACGGCCCTCTGAGCCGCCCTGGCGCGTCCGGGCGCCGGCCGCTCGGCCGCTCGGCCGCCCGGGCGCCGGCCGCCCGGGCGCCGGCCGCTCGGGGGATGCTCCGCAAGGACAAAAGGCGCACGGCTGCCCGAACCGGGAAGGCCTTGAGGCTTTCTTGCGGAAACCATGCGTGCCCGGGGGTTCGCACCTTGCAGTCGGCGCGGAAGAGTCGTCCTCATCAGCAGCAACGGTCGGGGGACCGGCTCGCTGACTCAGAGACCTTCGGGCGAGTGCCCGCCGATCCGGGGAGGAGAGCGCCATGATCATCAGCACCGACACTGACCCTGCAGTGACGGTGCGCGGTCGCGGCGCCCTCCCCGGTCGGCGGGCCCACTCGGAGCTCTCGGTGGGGGGAGTGGACCGGAGCGGGACGGGCCCGTTGGTGGGAGGCCGGCCCGTCCCGACCCGGAACATCGCCCGACGTCCGCGGCGCCGCGGGACGGCTCTGGCCCCGGACGCCTTCGGCGCCGGCCGTGGCCGCTGAGCAGGGTGTGAGCCCGGCCTGTCCCGGACTCACGGTCGACGAGCTCGACCCGAGGGCCCTGACCCGTCTCGCATCGGAGCTCGAGAGCGACGACCTCGCTCGCTCCATCGCCCAGACCTACCTGCGGATGCTTGATGCCCGGCTGGCCCGCGCCGCGTCCGCGCTCGACCGCCGCGACGAGGTCGCGGCGATGGACGTCCTGCTGAGCCTGCGCGTCTCGTCGGCCACCGTCGGACTCGTCCGGCTCGAGTCGGCCGTGCTCTGCGTCATCGAGGCGGTCAGTCGCGGTGAGACCGAGCTGGCCCGCGAACGCGGGACGTCGATGCTCGGTCTGGCCCCGGGTGCTCGCGTCGCGCTGCGGTCGCACCTCGACCACTCGGCACCGCCCGTCGGCGCCTGACCTCCGACGCGTCGACACGAGCGGGCGGCCCAGCGGCCCCAGCCACAGCCACAGCGCCGTCGGCGTCAGAACGCGTCGGGCTCCTCCATGCGGTAGCCGACGCCCCGCACGGTCCGGATCGGGGCACGCGTGCCGTCGGGGCCGAGACGGCTCAGCTTGCGGCGGAGGTTGCCCACGTGCACCTCGACGAGGTGCTCCTCGGACCACCCGGGGCCCCACAGGCTGTCGAGGAGGACGGCGCGCGACCACACGCGGCGCGGTGCGCTGATCAGGGTCGAGAGCAGGTCGAACTCGGTGCGGGTCAGGTCGACCTCCTGGTCGTCGACCGTGGCGACGCGGCCCTCCGGGTCGACGGCGATGCGGCCGTGACGCACGAGCTCGGGTGCCGGCTCGTCCGGTGTCGCGCCGTCGGTGGTCGGGCCGCCGGCCGAGGCGGCCGAGACGGTGCCGGCCGGACCCGTCGCGTCGTCGGAGCCGTTGGGTCCGCCGGTGCGCGGCCGCCGGAACATCGCGTTGACGCGGGCCTGCAGCTCGCGAGGGCTGAACGGCTTGGTGAGGTAGTCGTCGGCGCCGATCTCGAGGCCCATGAGGCGGTCGATCTCGTCGGTGCGCGCGCTGATCATGACGACGTAGGCCTGGCTCACGTCGCGCACCCGGCGGCACACCTCGATCCCGTCGAGGTCGGGCAGGCCCAGGTCGAGGGTGACGAGGTCGGGGTCGGTCGCGACGACGAGGTCGAGGCCCGCCTGTCCCGAGGACGCCGCCGACACCTCGAAGCCCTGCATGGTCAGGCTGTGCGTGATGAGCTCACGGATGTCGTCGTCGTCCTCGACGACGACCGCGGTGCGCGCTGAGCCCATCATGCGGTGATTGTTGCAGAATGCGGGGGTTTGGCCCGCCAGATGCGAATGTCGGGCGGTTCGTCGCCTCAGCCGACCACTCCGCCGAGCCCCTCGCCAGCCACCGCACCCAGCTGCGCAGCCAGCTGCTCGGGGTCGGTCGTGGGCAGCTCGCAGACCATGCCGCGGCAGACGTAGGCCGCAGCGCGTCCGCCGACGAGCGGGCGGTCGGCCAGCAGCGGGACGCCGGGCGCGTCCGGCTCGCCGCGCACGACGACGAGTCCAGGGCTCGGGGACCGGCGCGCCACCACCTCGAGCGCGTCGGCCTCGCGACCGGACCCGACGACGGCGACCTGCAGCGGTCCGCTGACGAGGGACTCGGCGACCGCGAGCGACCACCCGCCGAACCGCGGCTCGCGGACGGCGAGCCCCATCCCCGCAGCGGTGGAGGTGGCGCCCGCCGCGAGGGCGGCCGCGTCACCGGTCACCGCGCCGAGGGTGACGAGCGCTCCCGCCAGAGCGGACTGCCCCGCCGGCTCGGCGTTGTCCGCGGCGCTGCGAGGGCGCAGGTAGAGCGGCTCGGCGTCCGAGGCGGTGTCGTGGAACCCGCCGTCGTCGGCCGCGAAGTCGCTCGCGGCGTCCAGGACCTGTCGGGCGGCGTCCAGCCAGCGTCGCTCACCCGACACCTGGTGCAGCACGAGCAGGCCGTCCGCGAGGTTGCCGTGGTCGTCCGCGACGGCACGCGCCGTCCCGACCGTGCCGACGCGTGACGCACGCCGCAGCTCCCCGTCGACGACGTGGACGTCGAGGACGTGTGCGGCGCACCGGGCCGCGGCGGCCACCCAGTCCGGCCGCTCGAGCGCGGCGCCGGCACCCGCGAGCGCGGCGATCGCGAGGCCGTTCCACGACGTCACGACCTTGTCGTCACGACCGGGCTGAGGTCGACCGGCGCGGGCTGCGAGCAGTCGTGCTCGCACGTCGTCGAACCAGTCGCGGTCACCCGGCTCTGACGGCAGCTGCAACGTCGAGGCGCCGTGCTCGAACGTGCCCTCGGTCGTCACGCCGAGCAGGTCGGCCGCGACGGGGCCGTCGTCGTCCCCGAGGACCTCTCGCAGCTCCTCCGGTGTCCACGCGTACGTCAGCCCCTCGACGCCGGCAGCGTCGGCGTCGAGCGACGACGCGAAACCTCCCGTCTCGGTGCCGAGGTCGCGCACGACGAAGTCGGCCGTCTCACGGACGATGCGCTCGGCCAGCGGGTCGCGGGTCACCTTCCACCACGTCGTGTAGGCGCGCAGCAGCAGGGCGTTGTCGTAGAGCATCTTCTCGAAGTGCGGCACGACCCAGCCCGCGTCGACGGCGTAGCGCGCGAAGCCACCGGCGAGCTGGTCGTAGAGGCCGCTGCGCGCCATCGCCTCGAGCGTGCGGGACGCCATCGCGAGGGCGTCCCGGTCCCCGGTCCGGGCGTGGTGGCGCAGCAGGAACTCGAGCACCATCGACGGCGGGAACTTCGGGGCGCCGCCGAAACCGCCTGCCACGTGGTCGAACTGGCGGGCCAGCAGCCCGACCGCGGACGACAGCGCTGCCGGCTCGACGGCATACGGCGTCGGCGGCTGGAGGGCCTCGGCGAGGCTGGTGGCGATGTGCGAGCCCGACGCGCGCACCTCGTCCTCGCGGGTGCGCCAGGCCTCGTCGAGGGCCGCCAGGACGCGGAGGAAGTGGTCGCGCGGGAAGTAGGTGCCGCAGAAGAACGGCTCGCCCTCGGGGGTGAGGAAGACCGTCATCGGCCAGCCGCCGTGGCCGGTCGTCGCCGTGACCGCCGACATGTAGACGGCGTCGATGTCGGGTCGCTCCTCGCGGTCGACCTTGACCGGGACGAAGCGGGCGTTGAGCGCGGCCGCGACGGCCTCGTCCTCGAACGACTCGTGGGCCATGACGTGGCACCAGTGGCAGGCCGCGTAGCCGACCGACAGGAGCACCGGGACGTTGCGCTCGCGCGCCTCCGCGAACGCGGCCTCGCCCCACTCCTGCCAGTGCACCGGGTTGTCGCGGTGCTGGAGCAGGTAGGGGCTCGTCGCTCGGTCGAGGCGGTTGGGCATGGCTCCACTCTCGCGCACGCCGGGCGCCGGCCGGGGACTGGTGCGTCACACACCCCGTCCACGCATACCCCCCGGGGTTAGTGTCGAGATATGGCCAGAGGCTGGAGCATCCGTCGCTCGTGCACGGGCGGGGCTGCGTTCGCAGCTGCCGCCCTGGTGCTCGCGGGCTGTTCGGCAGCGCCCGCGGCGACGGCCCCGATGGGTGGCGCCATGGGTGGCGTGCGCGCCGGGTCGAGCAGCGGCGTCCCGATGGCGGCGCCGCTGGCGTGTGCGGCCCCGACCGACCTTCCCGGGTCGCGGGTGACCGTCAGCCTCGTCGACATGGGCCTGTCGCGGATGATGGGCGGCGTCGCCCCGATGGGAGCCCGGATGCTGCTGGTCGCGCGGCCCGCGACCGTCCACTCCGGACCGGTGAGCGTCGTCGTGGAGAACTCCGGGTGGCGCACCCACGAGCTCGTCGTCCTGCCGCTCGTCGCCGACGCCGTCGCCGGACAGCGCGTGCCGGGCCGGGACGGCACGGTCGACGAGTCGGGCAGTCTCGGGGAGGCTTCGGCGTCCTGCGCCGCGGGCCACGGTGACGGCATCGTCTCCGGCGCCGTCGGCTGGGTGACGGTGACCCTGGCGCCGGGCCACTACGAGCTCGTCTGCAACCTCGAGAACCACTACGCCGACGGGATGCGCCAGGGGCTCGTCGTCACCGGCTGAGGCCGGGGCGACCGGCCGGGCGGTCAGGCGGCGACGGCCTCGCGCGGCGCGACGAGGCGCTCCCAGCGGATGCGACGCGCACGCCACGTGAAGATGGCGAGCTTGGCCAGCTCCTCGAGGATGCGGGCCACGAAGATGCCGACGTAGCCGAGCGGCGTGTGCAGGCCGAGGAGGACGGCGAGCGGCAGCCCGACCAGGAAGGCACCGACGACGTCGCCCATGATGACCCCGCGCACGTCGTTGGCGCTGGGCAGCACGCCCGCCCCGACGATCATGTTGCGCACCTTGACCACCTGGAACGCCGCGTTGATGAGGATGCCGACGCCGGCCATGGTGCGCACGTCGCGACCGGCCTCCCCGAAGAGGACGTCGAGCAGCATCACCGAGGCGGCGAAGAGGACCCCGAAGACGGCGGCGGTCCCGACGCCCGCGCGGGTCAGCCGCCGCACCCAGGCCATCGCGTCGTCGACGTCCCCGCGACCGACGGAGCGGCCCACGAGGGTGGTCGTGGCGCTCATCAGCCCGATGCTGCCGACGACGAAGACACCCTCCAGCGTCGTGACGATCTGCGCGGCGGCCAGCGCCTCGTCGCCGAGCTGCTGGAACACGACGTTGTAGAGGAAGGTCCCCACCGTCCAGAAGAGCTCGGTGACGCCGAGGGGGAGCGCAAGGACGAAGAGGGGCACGATGACGGCACGCCACTGCCGGACGCTGTCGGGCAGGCTCCAGCCGACGACGGCGCGCCGGCCATAGGCCATCCACAGCAGGATGAGCGCCTTGATGACGGCGGTCACGAGCGTGGCCCAGCCGGCGCCGGCGACGCCGAGCGAGGGCAGCGGGCCGAGCCCGACGACGAGGGAGTACGCGATCGCCGAGTTCGCGACGACGGTGACCATCGTCGCGATCATCGGGCTCGTCGGCCGGCCGGCCGAGCGGAGGACACCCGAGAGGATCGCGCTGAGCATGACCGGCAGCGTCGCGAGGACGGTGAGGCGGAAGTAGTCGGTGCCCGCCGCCGCGACCGACGGGGAGGCCCCGACGAGCGACATGAGGTGGTCGGCGAAGAACCACGGCACGAGCGAGACGACGACGCCGAGCCCGACGGCGACGAGCAGCGCCGCCGTGACCGTGTGGTCGAGGGCGTCCCGGCGACCGGCGCCGTGCGCCCGCGCCACGAGGATGCTCACCGACGTGCCGAGACAGCCGAGCGTCACCGCGAGGATGAAGGTGAGGCTGTTGGAGAAGCCCACGGCGGCGATCGCGGTGGCCCCAAGGCTCCCGACGACGATCTGGTTGACGAAGTTGAGCACGAGCATGAGGACGAACTCCGTGCTCACCGGCACGGCGATGCGCGCGATCTCGCGAGCGGGGGTCGGCGTGGCCGAGCGCTGGTCGCGGGAGGTGGGCATGGCAAGGCGAGGCATGCGAGTGCCTTTCGACAACGAAGGTGGGGGAGCGCGACAACGTTAAGGCTTCAAGCACCCCGGAGTCGAAACGATTTGATCGACGACGTCGAGCGCGTGTCGTCGACGGGTGGTGAGGCTGTCGCGAGCGTCTCTCGGCGCTCGAGAGCCCGCCGGCTCAGTCGTTCATCGCCTTGATGATCGTCACCGCGAGGCTGATCCGATCATGTGCCCAGGCGTCGTCGGCGGGGCCCTTCGCCAGCGCCTCGGCGGCGTCGAGGGCGTTGTCGGCCTCACGGACGATCGTCCACGCACGGGCCCGCCCCTCGTCGAGGCCGGCGCGCTCGCAGATGATCTCGAGCCGCCGGCGCAGCGACCACCGGACCTCGGACCCGGTCCCGAGCTCGTCGGCCCGGTTCCACAAGGCGGGGGCCACCTCGAACGCCGGGTCGCCGGCCATCGGCTTGGGGTCGATGGCGAGCCACGGGGAGCGGTAGGCGGCGAGCACGTTGGTGTAGTGCAGGTCGGTGTGCAGCAGCCGGTCCTCGGCGGGGGCCCGCTCGACGAGCTCGCGGGCCAGCGTCGAGGCCTGGTCGAGGTAGCGCCGCGGCAGCACCGCGGGTGCGGCCGCCAGCTCCTCGGCCTGACGGAGGGCGTATGCCGTGAGGCTGGGCACGCGCGGGTGCGGGGGCCGGCGCAGCACCCGGAGCAGGTCGCCGATGACGCCGCACGCCTCGTCGATGTCGACGCGGGTCAGGTCGCGGGTGTGCAGCCGCTCGAGGAGCAGGGCGAAGCGCGCGGGGTCGGCCCGCACGAGGCGCGCCGCTCCGTGCCCGTTCCACGTCTGGAGCGCGAGGTGCTCGGTCGCGGCCTCAGGGTGCGGCCAGGTGATCTTGAGGACGCCCTCGCCGCTCACCCCGACGACGTCGCGGCCCGAGCCCAGCAGGCGCACCGGGATGGCCACCGCGCACACGCCGTTGGTGGCTCGCCCGATGGGCTCGAGCTCCCAGTCGGCGAGCAGGTCGGTGATGAGCCCCGGCAGTCCGTCGATCCAGTCCTCGCCGGAGGCGTAGCCGTCGGGCTCGTAGCCGCTCACCTCGTGGGCGAAGAGGGCGGGGATGAGGTCGTACATCGGGTCGTAGCTCACGCGGTGGCTCCCGGGAAGGCGGTCAGGGGCACGTCCCAGTCGACGGCGAGTGCCTGGAGGTCGGCGCTCCAGCGCGCGACGTCCTCGAGGGAGGCGGCGCTCGGGCCCGGGCCGGCCACCTCGGTGCCCGCGTCCACGGCGGACGACAGGGTCTCGGTCGCGAGGCGTCCGGCCGCCTCGGGTGTCGTGACGGGGTAGGGCAGCGCCCACCCGGCAGGCGTCGTCGAGCTCGCGCCGGACACGGCGATGTCGAGGCGCACCAGGGCGGCGAGCGTGTCCTCGGCCCGCGACCGCTGGTCGCCAGAGCTCTGGGCCGCGACGACCTCGAAGGCGTACACGAGGGGGGAGGTCCGGGACACGATCTCGGGTCGCACGGGGCTGGGCGGCGACGTGGCGACGTCCCGTCCGAGGAGCACCGCGCCGGCGAGGCGTTGTCCGTAGGCGGCCGCGAGCAGCTCGCGGGTGTCCACGGTCGCCGTCGTGAGCGCGGACCAGTCCTCGGGCCCGAGCGAGTCGAGCAGGACGGCGAGCTCCCGGCGGGTGCGGACCGGCCGCTGGCTCGTCGGCGGGGCGGCCGAGGGTGTGGGGGTGCCCGTGGAGCCGGTCCGCGACGACGGCGCCGGCCCGGCGGACACGGCGGCGTCGATCACGGCCGTCGGCACGCCGGCGTTCGTGAGCCGGCCGCGCAGGACGCGCAGCTGCTCCCGGTTGACGGTGCGGAGCCGACGGACCAGGCCGCCACCCTCGCCGCCCGCGAGGACCGACGTCTCGGCCGCCACGATGTGTTCGAGGTCGGCCACGGCCGAGAGCAGGAGGGTCTCGTCCGGGGCCGGACGGCGCGTGGGCACCGGCGGGGGAGGCGGCGGCACGTCGAGGCGCAGGCCGCGGTCGACGAGCAGCGCGAGGGCGGCGGCACCGCCGCCGAGCACGAGAAGGCGGCGCGGGGGACGGCCGAGACCGTCCATCACCCGTGACCCGAGCCCACGGGTGTCGCCGTCCATGCCGAGATCTTCGCACGCGGGCGGCGGTCTGCGACGACCCCCCGGCGCCGATAGAGTGGTGGGCACGCGGTGCCCGTCGCGTCCTGCGGGGCGTCGGCGCCGGACATTCGAGAAGAGCAGGAGGCGTCGACTGATGACCACGGCCCAGGAGATCAGAGCGACGCTCGAGCCGGTGCTCGCGCCCCTCGGGCTCGTCGTCGAGGACGTCTCCGTGTCTCCCGCCGGCAAGCGGCGGCTGGTTCGCGTGCTCGTCGACGCCGACATCGCCGGTCTCGACGCAGCCGACAGCACGAGTGCCGTCCCGCCGCTCTCTCTCGACGCCGTCGCCGAGGCGACTCGTGCCGTGAGCGACGAGCTGGACGCGAGCGACGTGATGGGTCAGGCCCCCTACGTCCTCGAGGTGTCCTCACCCGGGGTCGGCCGGCCGCTCGCCTCCCGCGACCAGCTTCGGCGTCAGGTGGGGCGGCTCGTCGAGGTCGTCCACCAGGACGGCACCGACACCGGGCGGCTCACCGAGGTCGGCACGGACTCGCTCACCCTCGAGGTCCAGGCCACGAAGAAGACTCCGGCGCACCACGTGACCCTCGACCTCGACACCGTCCAGCGCGGCACCGTGCAGGTCGAGTTCACGCGGGCCGGGACCACGAACGACGCCGCCGTCGACGACGCGGGGGACGACACCTCCGACGACGCACACGACGACACCCACGACCCGGACGAGACGTCCGCCCTGGAAGGGGACCACTGATGGACATCGACCTCGCAGCCCTGCGCGCCCTGGAACGGGAGCGCGACATCAGCCTCGACGTGCTCATCCCCGCCATCGAGCAGGCGCTCCTCGTCGCCTACCACCGCACCGACGGCAGCCAGCGCATCGCGCGGGTCGAGCTGGACCGCAAGACCGGCCACGTCATCGTCTGGGCCCGTGAGGAGGGTGACCTGCTCCCGGTCACCGAGGAGGGCGAGCGTCCGCAGCGCGCCGAGCCCGGACCCGAGTTCGACGACACCCCGGTCGGCTTCGGCCGCATCGCCGCGTCGACGGCGCGGCAGGTCATCGTCCAGCGCCTGCGCGACCTCGAGGACGAGGCGATCCTCGGCGACTTCAAGGGCCGCGAGGGTGACGTCATCTCCGGCATCATCCAGCAGAGCCAGGACCCCCGGAACGTCCTCGTCGACTTCGGCACGGTCGAGGGCATCCTGCCGCTGGCCGAGCAGGTGCCGGGCGAGCGCTACGTCCACGGCGAGCGGCTGCGCTGCTTCGTCGTCAGCGTCAAGCGTGGGCCCAAGGGCCCCCAGGTGGGCCTGAGCCGCACCCACCCCAACCTCGTGCGCACGCTCTTCAAGTTCGAGGTGCCCGAGATCGCCGACGGCACGGTAGAGATCGCCGCGCTGGCCCGCGAGGCCGGTCACCGCACGAAGATCGCGGTGCACAGCCGGGTCGCCGGCGTCAACGCCAAGGGCGCGTGCATCGGCCCGATGGGCGCCCGCGTCCGTGCCGTCATGACCGAGCTGCGCGGCGAGAAGATCGACATCGTCGACTATGCCGACGACCCCGCCACCTTCGTCGCGGCCGCCCTGTCGCCCGCCCGGGTGCAGTCCGTCGAGATCGTCGACGCCGCGGCCCGCGCCGCGCGGGTCGTCGTGCCCGACTACCAGCTGAGCCTCGCGATCGGCAAGGAAGGCCAGAACGCCCGCCTCGCCGCCAAGCTCACCGGATGGCGCATCGACATCCGTCCCGACACCGAGGCCGCCGACGCGGCAGCGGAGCGCGGGGCGACCGACGGCTCCTGAGGTCGGCTCGCGCCGACGGGCTCAGGAGCCCTTGAGGACGAGGACCGGCTGGCCGGAGCGGCAGGTCACGAGGAGGCTGACCTCGCGAGAGTCGCTCTTGAACGTCGCCCGCACGCCGCCGTCCTCGCGCTCCACCTCGTAGCGGTAGCCGTTGCTCGGGGTGACCGACCGCAGCTGCACCTGACCGTCCGGGCAACGCGCCGTCAGGGAGCCGCCCGTCGTCGAGAAGCTCGCGGTGGGACTCGTGGAAGCCCTCAGGTCAGGCTGGGCGGTGGTGCGAGACCCGGCGGGTGCGTCCGAGGTGGACGACGGACCCTCGGGTCCCGGCGCTCCGGCGCCGGTGTCACCGTCGGCGGGTGGACCGTCGGTCCGGCCGGCGACGACGGGGCCGATCGGCGCGACGGAGGCCGCGCTGCGGGTGGACGCCTCATGGGGTGCCTGGGTCGCTGTGGCTCCCGGCTCCGCAGGCGGGAGCAGGGTGGGGTCCGGCGACGACCCCGTGGTCGTGGGGCCCGGCACGAGCGTGCCGCCGGCCGTGGACGTGACGGTGGCGCTCGGCAGGGTCGCCGTCGCGGAGGGGAGTGGCTGCTCGAGCTCGCCCGCGACGTCCTGACCCACGCGCGTCACGACGGTCGTCGTCACCGTGGCGGTGACCGCCACGACGGTCAGCCAACCGAGCGCGAGGCGCACCGGACCCGCGCGTCCCGACGTCATCGCGGACCCCCGTCCCGCGAGTTGGGCGGATGCGTCACGACCGGGTCTGCGCAGGTCGGCCCGGGCGTACCGTGAGGCGTGTGACCCACGTGCTCGTCATCGAGGACGACGCCGGGATCCGGGGATCGCTCGTACGGGCCCTGACCGGCCGTGGGCACGCCGTGTCGAGCGCCGCCAGCGGGCTCGGCGGGCTCGAGCAGGTGCTCAACGAGCACCCGGACGTCGTCCTGCTCGACCTGGGCCTGCCCGACGTCGACGGCCACACGGTGCTGACCATGCTGCGCTCGGTCACCGCGACCCCGGTCATCGTCGTCACGGCGCGTGACGACGACGTCTCGATCGTCCGCGCCCTCGACTCGGGGGCCGACGACTACGTGCCGAAGCCCTTCACCGTCGACCAGCTCGAGGCCCGGATGCGGGCGGTGCTGCGGCGCAGCGAACCGGCTCACGCCGACGAGCGGATCACCGTCGGTGGTCTCGTCATCGACCCGTCCCGCAGGGGCGTGACCCTCGACGACGTGCCCGTCGACCTCTCGCGACGTGAGTTCGACCTCCTCCTCATGCTCGCCGGTCGCGTCGGTGAGGTCGTGACCAAGCGCGAGATCATCGTGGAGGTGTGGCAGCAGGTCTACGGAGGCGGCGAGCGCACCGTGGACGTGCACCTGTCGTGGCTGCGTCGCAAGCTCGGCGAGTCGGCGGCTCATCCGCGGTACCTCCACAGCGTCCGAGGGGTGGGGGTTCGGCTGGCGGCCCCGGAGGACGTGCCCTGATGCGTCGTCAGATCACGTGGCTCGTGGCCGCGACGACGTCTGCGGTCGTCGTCGCCTTCATCATCCCCCTCTGCCTGCTCGTGTCGAACGTCGCCGAGGACCGTGCCGTGAACCGGGCCCGTCAGCAGGCGCACAGCGTCGCCACCGTCGTCGCCAGCGTCGACAGCGATCAGGTGCTGTCCGAGGCCGTCGGGCTCTTCACGGCGCAGGGCATGGTCGTTGCCGTGCACACGCCGTCCGGCCGGGTCATCGGTCGTGACACCTCGGTGGGAGACGACGACGCCGAGGTCGCCCAGGCGAGGTCGACCCGGACGGCGTTCACCCATCGCACCGACACGGGTCTCGACGTCATCATCCCGGTGCAGACCGAGAGCGGGGTCACGGTCGTCGAGTCCACCGTGAGCAACGACGAGCTGCGTCAGGGGGTCGCGGCCGCCTGGGCCACGATCATCGGTCTGGGGCTGCTCCTCGTCGGGGTGGCGGCCCTGATCGCCCTCCGTCTGGGCCGCCGCGTGAGCGTGCCCGTGACCCGGCTGGCGGCGGTCGCCCACCGCATCCGCGAGGGCGAGCTCGGCACCCGTGCCGTCCCCGAAGGGCCACCGGAGACGGTCGAGCTCGCGGGGGCGCTCAACCAGCTCGCCGACCGCATCGACGTGCTCGTGACGTCCGAGCGTGCGGCCGTCGCCGACCTCGGTCACCGACTGCGCACACCGGTCACCGCCCTGCGGCTCGACAGCGACCTCGTGACGGATCCGGAGGTCTCCAGGCGGCTGCGCCACCATGTCGACGAGCTCCAGCGCAGCGTCGACGCCATCGTCCACGAGGCCCGCCGCCCGTTGCGGCGTGCGATGCCGAGCGGGTGTGACCTCGGGGTCGTCGTCCGCCGACGAGCCGCCTTCTGGGAGCCCCTCGCGCAGGACCAGGAACGGGCCTTCGCCGTGACGGGCCCCGACGGTCCGTGTGCCGTCGACGTCCCGGAGGAGGACGTGAGCGACGTCGTGGACGTGCTGCTCGACAACGTCTTCGCGCACACGCCCGAGGGGGCGGGCGTCGAGGTCGCCGTGCGCGTCGACGGGGGTCGGGCTCACCTCACCGTGGCCGACGGCGGGCCGGGCGCCGCCGAGTCCGCCCTCGACCGGGGCCGCAGCGGCAGTGGGTCGACGGGTCTCGGGCTCGACATCACCCGTCGGGTCGCGGAGGCCGCCGGGGGCTCGGTCGCCCTGGCCCGCTCCGACCTGGGCGGCCTTCTGGTGGAGGTCTCCCTACCCCTGCGACCCGGGAGCGGTACGCGCCCCGGGTGAGAGCGACCCGGGCGGAGTCGCGCGACGACGGACGAGCACGGATCGTGCGTCGCGCCCGCACCCCACGCATACGATGGACAGGACAGCACGTGTTCGGCCCCTCTTCCAGGCGGGGGAGGATGCCGATGCGCGGTCTCGCGCTGCGGCGCGGTAGACTTACCTGTGGCCGACCGGACTGGACTCCGTGCTGAGCCGTCCCGCACCTGTGTGGGATGTCGAGGAATGGATAGCTGGTCGGCTCTGCTGCGAGTGGTCGCGGCGACGGACAGAGACGCCGGGGACACCTCCCCGGTCACGCTCCGTCCCGACCCGAGACACCGGATGCCGGGACGTGGTGCATGGCTGCACCCGACGCCCGACTGTTTCGAGCTGGCAGTGCGCCGCAAGGCGTTCGGACGTGCCCTGCGCCTGCAGGTCGCCCTCGACGTCAGCGCGGTGGCACGACATCTCGGAGTCCAGGACACGCAGCAACGCTCCGGTGCCCCACACGGGTCGCACCGATCAGTCAGAGATCAGTCAACGAACCAAGGCGGGTTGAAAACGCTATGAGCACCCGATGAGTACTCAGCGATGAGCAAGCCCCAGCAATAACCCACGGTTCGGCCACTTCCTGTTCAGGCCGGACCAGGAACAGGAGAGATGTGGCTAAGGTCCGGGTCTACGAGCTCGCAAAGGAGCTCGGAGTCGAGAGCAAGACACTGCTCGCACACTTGAAGAGCCAGGGAGAGTTCGTCCGGTCGGCATCGTCGACCATCGAGCCCCCCGTCGTCCGCAAGATCATCGAGACCTTCCCCCGGGAAGGCTCGTCCAGCGGCGACAAGAAGCCGGCGGCCCCCAAGGCCGCCCCCACGAGCGCGGTCCCCGCCGCGCCCCAGAAGGCTGCTCCGGCGCCGTCGGCCCCCGCGCCGGCCGCTCCCGCAGCCGCAGCACCGGCGGCTCCCGCCCCGGCTGCTCCCGCAGCACCTGCTGCCCGCGAGTCCGCTCCGGCCCCCGCCAAGGCAGCTCCCGCACCCGCCGCCCCGGCACCGAAGGCTCCGGCCCCGGCTGCTCCGGCCCCCGCCGCTCCTGCGGCGTCGGCTCCCGCTCGGGTGCAGTCCAGCCGTGACGGTGGTCAGCAGACCTCCGGCGTCCCGGCCTCCCCGCGTCCGGCCCCCCGTCCGGGTCAGCCGCGTCCGGGGAACAACCCGTTCGCCCCGAGCCAGGGCATGGGCCAGTCCCGCGCCCCGCGTCCCGGTGGCGACACCGCGCCGCGTCCGGGCAACAACCCGTTCAGCCCGAGCCAGGGCATGCCGCGTCCGCAGCAGCGCCAGGGCGGTCAGGGCGGTCAGGGTGGCCAGCGTCCGGGTGCTCCCGGTGGCGCCCCGCGTCCCGGTGCTCCCGCCGCAGGCGGTCGTCCGGGTGCTCCCGGCGGCGCCCCGCGTCCCGGTGGTCCGCGTCCCAGCCCGGGCATGATGCCCGAGCGCAGCACCGTCGGCCGTCCCGGCCAGCGCCCGGCCGGCGGCCCCGGCCGTGGCGGCCCGGGTGGCGCCGGTGGCCGTGGTGGCTTCGGTGGTGGCCCCGGCGGCGCCCCCGGTGGCGGTCGCCCCGGTGGCTTCGGCGGTCCTCGCGGTGGCGGTGGCGGTCGTGGCTCGACGGCTGGTGCCTTCGGTCGCGGCGGCGGTCGTCCGGTCCGAGGCCGCAAGTCCAAGCGCGCGAAGCGCCAGGAGTTCGAGCAGATGCAGGCGCCGAGCCTGGGTGGCGTCAGCGTCCCCCGTGGCGACGGCAAGACGACCATCCGCGTTCGTCGTGGTGCCTCGCTGACCGACTTCGCCGACAAGATCAACGCCAACCCGGCGTCGCTCGTCACCGTGCTGTTCCACCTCGGCGAGATGGCCACGGCCACGCAGTCCCTCGACGAGGAGACCTTCAAGGTGCTCGGCGCCGAGCTCGGCTACGAGATCGAGGTCGTGTCGCCCGAGGACGAGGAGCGCGAGCTGCTCGGCTCGTTCAACATCGACCTCGACGCCGAGCTCGAGGCCGAGGAGGACGAGGACCTCGAGGCGCGTCCGCCGGTCGTGACCGTCATGGGCCACGTCGACCACGGAAAGACGAAGCTCCTCGACGCGATCCGCTCCGAGGAGGTCGCCGAGGGCGAGGCCGGTGGCATCACCCAGCACATCGGTGCCTACCAGGTCGCCACGACGCACGAGGGCGAGAAGCGCGCCATCACGTTCATCGACACCCCCGGTCACGAGGCCTTCACGGCCATGCGTGCCCGTGGTGCGTCGGTGACGGACATCGCGATCCTCGTCGTCGCCGCCGACGACGGCGTCATGCCGCAGACCATCGAGGCGCTCAACCACGCCCAGGCGGCCAACGTGCCGATCGTCGTGGCCGTCAACAAGGTCGACAAGCCGGACGCCAACCCGGCCAAGATCCGCCAGCAGCTGACCGAGTACAACCTCATCGCTGAGGAGTACGGCGGCGACACGATGTTCGTCGACGTCTCGGCCAAGAACGGCACGAACATCGACGGGCTCCTCGAGGCCGTCCTGCTCACCGCCGACGCGGCTCTCGACCTGCGGGCCAACCCCGACAAGGACGCCCGTGGTGTCGCCATCGAGGCGCACCTCGACAAGGGCCGCGGCCCGGTCGCGACCGTCCTCGTCCAGTCCGGAACCCTCAGCGTCGGTGACTCGATCGTGGCCGGCAGCGGTCACGGCCGCGTGCGTGCCATGCTCGACGAGCACGGCAACAACGTCGAGCAGGCCGGTCCTTCGCGTCCGGTCATGGTGCTCGGTCTGACGTCGGTGCCCGGCGCCGGTGACACGTTCCTCGTGGCACCTGACGACCGCACCGCGCGCCAGATCGCCGAGCGTCGTGAGGCCGCGTCGCGTGCGGCGAGCCTCGCCAAGCGCCGCAAGCGCATCTCGCTCGAGGACCTCAACGAGGCCCTCGCCGCGGGCAAGGTCGACACCCTCAACCTCATCCTCAAGGGTGACGTGTCGGGTTCGGTCGAGGCGCTCGAGGACGCGCTGCTCAAGATCGACGTGGGCGACGAGGTCGACCTGCGGATCATCCACCGCGGTGTCGGTGCGATCACGCAGAACGACGTCAACCTCGCGACGGTCGACAACGCGATCATCATCGGCTTCAACGTCCGCCCCGCGGAGCGTGTCGCCGAGCTGGCCGACCGGGAGGGCGTCGACATGCGCTTCTACTCGGTCATCTACCAGGCGATCGACGACGTCGAGGCAGCGCTCAAGGGCATGCTCAAGCCGGAGTACGAAGAGGTCCAGCTGGGCACGGCCGAGGTCCGCGAGGTCTTCAAGTCGAGCAAGTTCGGCAACGTCGCGGGTTCGCTCGTGCGCTCCGGCGAGATCAAGCGCGGGACCCGTGCGCGGATCATCCGCGACGGCACCGTCATCGGCGAGGGCATCGAGATCACCGGTCTGCGTCGCTTCAAGGACGACGTCACCGAGGTCCGCGAGGGCTTCGAGTGCGGTATCAACCTCGGCAACTTCAACAACATCGAGATCGACGACGTCATCGAGACGTTCGAGATGCGCGAGAAGCCGCGCGCCTGAGCTCGACCGGTCCGACGGCGCCGGCCCCCACAGGGGTCGGCGCCGTCGCCGTCCGCGGTGGTCCCCACCCGCCCCGCGGACGCCCGGGTGGGAATGCGCGGGGCCCCCGGCCCGCTACTAGGGTGAACACCACGTCGGCCCGGCTGTCACGGCCCGACCGCACAGCACACGAAAGAGGTAGCCATGGCTGACCCCGCCCGCGCCCGCAAGATCGCCGACCGGATCAAGGTCATCGTCGCCGAGTACCTCGAGTTCCGGCTCAAGGACGAGCGCCTCGGTTTCGTCACCATCACCGACGCCCGCGTGACCGGTGACCTCCAGCAGGCCTCCGTCTTCTACACCGTCTTCGGCAGCAACGAGGACCGCCAGGCCACGGCCGAGGTGCTCGAGGCCAACAAGGGCCGCATCCGCTCGGCCGTCGGCAAGGGCATCGGCATCCGTCTGACGCCGTCGATCGAGTTCATCGCCGACGCGCTGCCCGAGGGCGCCGCCCACCTCGAGGACCTCGTGGCCCAGACGCGGGCCCGGGACGAGGAGCTGGCCCGCGCCGCGGCCAACGCCAAGCCCGCCGGCGACGCCGACCCCTACCGCAAGCCGGTCGACCGCTCGGCGGACGACGAGGACGGCGACGACGTGGACGCCGAGGTGGACGCGGACGTCGACGCCCGATGACCGACCGCTCGGGTGGTCTGCTCGTCGTCGACAAGCCGGCCGGATGGACGAGCCATGACGTCGTCGCGCGCGCCCGTCGTCTCTGTGGCACGCGCCGGGTCGGCCACGCCGGCACGCTCGACCCCATGGCGACCGGCGTCCTCGTGCTCGGCGTCGAGCGCGGCACGAAGCTGCTGACCTTCCTCGTCGGCTGCGACAAGTCGTATGCCGCCACGATCCGTCTCGGGATGGCGACCCTCACCGACGACGCCGAGGGAGAGACGACCCAGGCGCTCGGGGTCGACGACGTGCCCGCGCTCGAGGCGGCCCTGCCCGCGGCCGTCGCGGCCCTGACGGGCGACCTCCAGCAGGTGCCGAGCTCGGTCAGCGCCATCAAGGTCAAGGGTGTGCGCAGCTACACGCGCGTCCGGCAGGGCGACTCGGTCGACCTGCCGGCCCGCCCGGTCACGGTGAGCCGTTTCGACGTGCTCTCGGTGCGCCCCGGCACCGCGACGGTCGAGGTCGGCCCCCCGATCGACGTCGTCGACGTCGAGGTCGAGGTCGACGTGTCGTCCGGCACCTACGTCCGCGCGCTCGCCCGCGACCTCGGCGAGGCGCTCGGCGTCGGCGGCCACCTGACGGCGCTCCGGCGCACGCGGGTCGGCCGCTTCGGGCTCGACGCCGCGGTCTCGCTCGACGACCTGACGGCCACGTCGGAGACCGACGGGCCGGACGGCATACCCCTGCTCCCGATCGCCGACGCGGCCCGGGCGCAGCTGCCCGTCCACGAGGTGACGGCCGAGGAGGCCGTCGCCCTCGGCTACGGCCAGCGCATCCAGAGCGCGGTGGACGGTGCCGACGCGGTGGCCGCGATCGACCCCGACGGGCGACTCGTCGCCGTGCTCGACGAGACGCGTGCGACGGCCCGGGCCAAGGTGGTCTTCGCCGCGTCCGGGGCGGGGGCCTGAGCCTCGTGCCCGAGCCCTCGGACGTCCGCTCCGACGGGGCCACTACAGTGGTCGCCGTGCAGCGCTGGTACGGACTCGACGACATCCCGGCCGACCTCGGGCCCACCGTCGTCACCCTCGGCAACTTCGACGGGGTGCACCGCGGGCACCGTGAGGTCCTGACGCGCGTCGTGCGCGAGGCCGCCGACCGGGACGCGATCCCTGTCGCCGTCACCTTCGAGCCGCACCCGATCGCCGTGCTCTACCCCGACCGTGCTCCGGCCGTCGTCATGTCGCTCGAGCAGCGACTGGACGCGCTCGCCTCGGTGGGTGTGGGGGCCGTGCTCGTCATCGAGTTCACGCGGGAGTTCGCCCAGCAGACCCCCGAGGAGTTCGTCCGCGGCACGTTCGTCGACGCCCTCGGTGCCTGCGCCGTCGTCGTGGGCAAGGACACCCGTTTCGGCGTGCGCAACTCCGGCGACGTCGGCACGCTGCGCGACCTCGGCGCCGCGCACGGCTTCGAGGTCATCGCCCTCGACGACATCGGCGAGGGGGCCGACGAGGGCGCGCGCTGGAGCTCGACGCAGCTGCGCGCCGAGCTGCTCGCCGGCAACGTCGACCACGCCGCCCAGATCATCGGCGGTCCGCACCGGGTCACCGGCACCGTCGTGCACGGCGACCACCGGGGCCGCGAGCTCGGCTACCCGACGGCCAACCTCTCGCAGGACCACGAGGGCCTCGTGCCGGCCGACGGGGTGTATGCCGGGTGGCTCGTCCGTCTCGGCCTCGACGGGGGTGCCCCCGACCGCACCCTCCCGGCGGCCGTCTCCGTGGGCACCAACCCGACGTTCGACGGTCACCAGCGCAGGGTCGAGGCCTACGTCCTCGACCGCACCGACCTCGACCTCTACGGCGAGCGCGTCGCGGTGGAGTTCGTCTCGCACCTGCGTCCCACCCTGAAGTTCGAGTCGATCGACACCCTCGTCGAGCAGATGGCCCAGGACGTGGTCCGGTGTCGCGAGATCCTCTCGGCGATCGTCCCGTCGTAGCCGGGCCGCTCCTCCCGTCGACGCAGCCTGCCGGCGGCGTCCGTCGGGCGGCACGGGGCCCCGCCGGGCCGTCGTGGCTGCGGGTCGACCTCGGACTGCTCATCGGCGCCTTCGGCCTGTCGGTCGTCGGCGTCGTCCTCGTCTGGTCGGCCACCCGCGCGTCGGTCGGCGGGACCGCGGCGCTCAAGCAGCTCGTCGCGCTGGGCGTCGGCATCGCGTGCGCCGCCGTGGTGACGCGGCTCGACGTGCGCGTGGTGCGGGCGGTCGCTCCCGTCGTCTACGTCCTCGCCGTCCTCGGGCTCGCGGCCGTCGTCTCGCCGCTCGGGTCGACCGTCAACGGGTCGCGCTCCTGGATCCGGCTACCGGGCGGCATGAGCCTGCAGCCGTCGGAGCTGATGAAGGTGGCCCTGGCGATCGGTCTCGCGATGCTCCTCGCGGAGCGGGCCGAGCGCGGGCTGCCCCAACGCCACCGGGACGTGGCGCTCGCGTGGGTCGTGGCCGGCATACCCGTGGTCCTCGTGCTCGCCCAGCCCGACCTCGGCTCGGCCCTCGTGCTCGTCGCCATGGCTGTCGTCATCATCGCGGCGGCCGGTGCCCCGGCCCTGTGGACGCTCGGCGTCCTGGTCGTCGGTGCGGCGGCCGTGGCTGCTGCCTTCCTGACGCCGGTCCTGTCGGCCTACCAGCGCAACCGGCTGCGCGCCTTCCTCGATCCCTCGCTGGACCCGCAGGGCATCGGCTACCAGACCCGGCAGGTGCGCATCGCCATCGGCTCGGGCGGGCTCGGCGGCCAGGGGCTCTTCGAGGGTCGCCAGACCCAGGGCGGGTTCATCCCCTTCCAGGAGACGGACTTCGTCTTCTCCGTCGCGGGGGAGGAGCTCGGCTTCCTCGGGGCGGCAGGGCTCGTCGGGCTCATCGGGTTCATCGTCGTGCGGTGCGTCGTCGTGGCGCGCCGCGCCGACGCGTTCGGTCGCCTCGTCGCGATCGGTGTCGCCGTCTGGCTCGGGGTGCAGGCCTTCGAGAACATCGGGATGAACCTCGGGCTCATGCCCGTCACGGGCCTGCCGCTGCCGTTCGTGTCGAGCGGTGGCTCCTCGCTCATTGCCTCGTGGATCGCCGTCGGCCTCGTCGGCAACGTCGCCGCGGCGTCGCAGCAGCGAGGCGGACGACCCGTCGCAGGTCGCCTCCGACGGGGTTGAGCCCCACCTCCGGTTACCGAGGGGTCACGTTTCGACGTGGACGCCGACGGATGCGTGACTGGCACGACGATTGTTGACATCATCCCGGCATGGCGGTCGCCCGCAGACGCCGATGACGCGCAACCGCAGTGACAAAGGAGTCCACATGCCCCTCCAGGCCCTTGCCGACCGGGACGTCGACCAGAACGTCCTCGACGGACGCGCTCCCAGCGTGGGCGCGCTCTTCCGCAGCCGGGTCCGGGCCACGCCCGACGCGCCGGCCTACCTCTACTTCGCGGAGGGGTCGAGCGAGCTCACCACGCTGACGTGGCGGCAGACGCACGAGGTCGTGGAGCAGTGGGCCGCCGGGCTCGTCAGCCTCGGGGTGGCGCTGGAGGACCGCGTCGCCATCGCGTCGACGACCCGCGTGGAGTGGATCCTCGCCGACCTCGCCGTCATCTGCGCCGGCGGTGCGACGACGACCGTCTACCCGACGACGATCGCCGAGGACGTCGCCTACATCCTCACCGACTCCGGCAGCGGCATCGTCTTCGCCGAGAACGCCGAGCAGGTCGCCAAGCTCCAGCACGTGCGCTCGGAGGTCCCGGGCGTCCGGCAGGTCATCGCCCTCACCGGACCGGGCAGCGACGACGGCTGGGTCATCACTACCGACGAGCTCGCCGAGCGCGGCCGCGAGTGGCTGGCCGCGACGCCCGACCTCATCGACTCGCGCATCGACCAGCTCACCCCAGAGTCCCTCGCCGTCGTCATCTACACGTCCGGCACGACCGGGCGGCCCAAGGGCGTGCGCCTCGTCCAGGACAGCGTCGTCTACGAGGGCGCCGTCATCGACGCCATCGGCACCTTCACCAAGGACGACCTCCAGTTCCTCTGGCTGCCGCTGTCGCACGTGTTCGGCAAGATGCTCGTCGCGACCGGGCTCCAGATCGGCTTCCCGACCGCCGTCGATGGCCGGGTCGACAAGATCGTCGAGAACATGGCCGTCATCAAGCCGACCTTCATGGCCGGCCCGCCGCGCATCTTCGAGAAGGCGCACGGGCGCATCGCCCTGATGTTCGCCGGCGAAAAGGGCGTCAAGAAGAAGCTCATCGACTGGGCGCTCAAGGTGGGCGGCGAGCTGCGCGACGTGCAGGCCCGCGGTGAGCAGCCCTCGTCGGGCCTCCAGCGCCGGCACGCGCTCGCGACGAAGCTCGTGCTGCACAAGGTGCAGGAGCGATTCGGCGGGCGGGTCCGCTTCATGATCAGCGGATCCGCGCCGCTCAACGCGGACGTCGCGCGCTGGTTCGGGTCGGTCGGCCTGCTCGTCCAAGAGGGCTACGGCCTGACCGAGACGTCCTCGGGCACGACGGTCAACGCTCCCGAGCACGGCTCGTACCAGTACGGCTCGGTGGGCTG
Organism: Terrabacter sp. 2TAF16; assembly: GCF_052115065.1. Taxonomy (NCBI): domain Bacteria; kingdom Bacillati; phylum Actinomycetota; class Actinomycetes; order Micrococcales; family Intrasporangiaceae; genus Terrabacter; species Terrabacter sp. 2TAF16. The sequence goes on along the minus strand of NZ_JBFRFZ010000005.1, from coordinate 196,538 downwards.
GCCGCTGCCGGGCACGGAGGTCCGCATCGCCGACGAGGACGGTGAGATCCTCGTCAAGGGCCCCGGTGTCATGCGCGGCTACCACAACAACCCCGAGGCGACCGCCGAGGTGCTGACCGAGGACGGCTGGTTCCACACCGGAGACATCGGGCGCATCGACGAGCGCGGCTTCCTCTACGTCACCGACCGCAAGAAGGACGTCTTCAAGACCTCGGGCGGCAAGTACATCGCCCCGGCCGAGATCGAGGCCCGATTCAAGGGCCTGTGCCCCTTCGTCAGCCAGTTCCTCGTGCACGGTGCGGGCCACAACTACGCGACGGCGCTCGTGACGCTCGACCCCGACGCGGTGGCCGGATGGGCCCCGACCGTCGGGCTCGACGGCAAGACGTACGCCGAGGTGGTGGCCTCGCCGCAGGCGCACGCCCTCGTCCAGCGCTACGTCGACCAGCTCAACGACGGCCTCAACCGCTGGGAGACGATCAAGAAGTTCACCATCCTCGACAAGGACCTCACCGTCGAGGAGGGCGACCTCACCCCGAGCATGAAGCTGCGCCGCAAGGCCGTCACCGAGAAGCACCGCGCCGAGCTCGACGCGATGTACGACGGCTCCTGACGCCGAGGCTCAAGGCCGCGCCGGGAGGTCGATGACGGCCCCGGCGTCGGCGCGCCCCGGGTCGGGGAACGCGACGTGGTGCCCGTGGCTCGCGACGAGTCGCGGGTCGCCCCAGCGCTCGGTGCGTGGCGTGCGGTAGTTGAACCACAGGGTCGGTCCGGCCGGGGCGTCGAGCACGACCCGGGCCACGGCCGCGTCGTCGGGGTGGTGGAAGACGTCGCCGTTCGTCGAGACGAGATAGTGCCGGGCCGGTGCCGCCCGGAGCAGCGCTGCGACGACGTTGGCCTCGCTGCCGTGGTGGGGCAGCTTGAACGCGTCGACGCTGAGGGTCTCGCCCCCACGGGCCCGGGCCACGCCCTGCAGGGCCGCCGCGAGCACGCCGCCATAGGCGTCGGCGCCGAGCACGACGCTCGCCCCGCGGTGCTCGACGAGCAGGGCGATGCTGCTGCCGTTGGGCACCGAGGAGTCCTGGGGCGTCCGTGTGCCGGCGAGGTGCTCCAGGTCGTCGAGGGGCCCGAGCACGTCGAGACCCACGTCGCGGTCGGGTGCGCCGAGGGCAGCGCGCAGGCTCTTCGACCACGTGTTGGCCAGCCGGGTGAGCCGCTTCGTCGTCGGGGAGAGCACGGTCACCGTCGGCCCACCCGGCACCGCGACCTCGACGAAGCCGCCCGCCGCGCCGGTGTCGACCGGCCCGCCACCGAACGCGGCATTCCACGGCAGGGCGTGAGCGCGCGACGCCAGCGCGGCGGGCCCGCCGGCCAGGGGGTCTCCATCGGAGCCGCGGAGCGCCGCGACGAGGCTCTCGCCCTGGTCGACGCTGCGGGGCCGGTCGGGCCCCGTGACCGGGAGGTGCGGGCGCCCGTTGAACCAGAAGTCCCCGACGTCGGCGGCCAGGTCGCTCGCGAGGAACGGCAGCATGCCGCCGATGTGGTCGTTGTCGATGTGCGTGATGACGGCGACGTCGATGTGCCGGTCACCCGGGTCGAGGCGGCGCAGCCGCGCCTCGAGGAGGGGCCACGTGTCCGGGGGGCCGCCGTCCACGAGCATCCGCCACGTCGTGCCGTCGGGGCGCGGACACTCGACGAGGAGGCAGTCGCCCAGTCGTGCGGGCAGCACCTCCACGTGGATCGCCGTCGGCACCGTCGCCACCTCTCCACCTCCGCCCACCCAGACTAGGTCCGGGTCCTCGGCGTGTCCGGGCCTTGGTCGAGGGTGGGCGGTTCGCCGTGTTTTCGGTGCAGCGGCAGACCCACGTACCATGGCGGGATGCCCGGAGAGTCACTGTTCAACGCCCTCGAGCCCCTGCTGGAGCGGGTCAACAAGCCCATCCAGTACGTCGGCGGCGAGCTCAACTCCACGGTCAAGGACTGGCACGTCGGCGGTCACGGCCCCGACGGCGAGGAGCTGACCACGCGGTGGGCGCTGATGTACCCCGACGCGTACGAGGTCGGCGTCCCCAACCAGGGCGTCATGATCCTCTACGAGGTCCTCAACGAGCGCGCTGACGCCCTCGCCGAGCGCACGTATGCCGTGTGGCCCGACATGGAGGCGCAGCTGCGGGAGGCGGGCCTGCCGCAGTTCACCGTCGACGGGCACCGTTCGGTGCGTGACTTCGACCTCTTCGGCCTCAGCTTCTCGACGGAGCTCGGCTACACCAACATGCTGACGGCGCTCGACCTCGCCGGGATCCCGCTGCACGCGGTCGACCGCGACGTCGAGGACCCGATCGTCATCGCAGGCGGTCACGCGGCCTTCAACCCCGAGCCGGTCGCCTCGTTCATCGATGCCGCCATCGTCGGCGACGGCGAGCAGGCCGTGCTCACCGTCACCGACATCGTGGGGGAGTGGAAGGCCCAGGGCCGGCCCGGCGGTCGCCGCGAGGTGCTGCTGCGCCTCGCCCGCACCGGTGGCGTCTACGTCCCCGCCTTCTACGACGTCTCCTACCTGCCCGACGGGCGGATCCAGCGGGTCGCGCCGGCTGCCGACGCGACCGGCGTGCCGTGGCGCGTGTCCAAGCACACCGTCATGGACCTCGACGCGTGGCCGTACCCCAAGCAGCCTCTCGTGCCGCTCGCCGAGTCGGTCCACGAGCGCATGTCCGTCGAGATCTTCCGCGGCTGCACGCGCGGCTGCCGCTTCTGCCAGGCCGGCATGATCACCCGCCCGGTGCGCGAGCGGTCGATCACCGGCATCGGCGAGATGGTCGAGCGTGGCCTGGCCGCCACGGGATTCGAGGAGGTGGGCCTGCTCTCGCTGAGCTCGGCCGACCACTCGGAGATCGCCGACCTCACCAAGGGGCTCGCCGACCGCTACGAGGGCACCCAGACCGGCCTGTCGCTCCCGTCGACCCGCGTCGACGCCTTCAACATCGACCTCGCCAACGAGCTGACCCGCAACGGTCGCCGCTCGGGCCTGACGTTCGCACCCGAGGGCGGGTCCGAGCGCATCCGCAAGGTGATCAACAAGATGGTGTCCGAGGAGGACCTCATCAACACGGTCGCCGCGGCCTACGGCGCCGGCTGGCGGCAGGTCAAGCTCTACTTCATGTGCGGCCTGCCCACCGAGACCGACGAGGACGTGCTCCAGATCGCCGAGCTCGCCAAGAAGGTCATCGAGACCGGCCGACAGGTCTCGGGTCGCCGCGACATCCGCTGCACCGTCTCGATCGGCGGCTTCGTGCCCAAGCCGCACACGCCGTTCCAGTGGGCCTCGCAGCTCGGCGTCGAGGAGACCGACGCGCGCCTGGCCAAGCTCCGCGAGGCGATCCGCGCCGACAAGCGCTACGGGTCGTCCATCGGGTTCCGCTACCACGACGGCCAGCCCGGCATCGTCGAGGGGCTGCTCTCCCGCGGTGACCGCCGCGTCGGCACGGTCATCGAGGCTGTGTGGCGCGACGGCGGCCGCTTCGACGGGTGGAGCGAGCACTTCTCCTACGAGCGCTGGATGCGCTGCGCCGACGAGGCCTTCGCCGACGTGCCGGTCGACCTGGCCTGGTACACCACGCGCGAGCGCGGCGAGTCCGAGGTGCTGCCCTGGGACCACCTCGACTCCGGTCTCGACAAGGACTGGCTGTGGGAGGACTGGCAGGACTCGCTCGACGAGACCGAGGTCGACGACTGCCGCTGGACCCCGTGCTTCGACTGTGGCGTCTGCCCGCAGATGGGCACCGAGATCGAGATCGGGCCCTCCGGCAAGACCCTGCTGCCGCTCACGGTCCTCGGCTCCGGCCGGCAGGACCTCCTCGAGCACCAGCACTGAGCCCCCGACGCCAGGACCGTATGCCGCGGCGACGGGCCCACGCGGCATACGGCGTCGTTCTCCGGACCGCACGACCCACTGATCGGCAAGTGGTTCGCGTCATCGGCGTAGGTGACGAGCCACCTGTGGTTCGGCGCGCTCGCCGAGGCGATGTCGAACGTGGTGTCGGCCGTGATGGCCGTCCCGGCGTCGCGTCCTAGACCGGGAAACCCACGTGCGCCAGGGCCTGCCGGACGAGGACGCCGTGCGAGCCGGGCATCTCACCGCGCACGGCGAGAGACGCGGCCTCCTCCGGTGTGACCCAGGAGAGGTCGAGGGCGTCCTGCTGAGGCCGGCAGTCACCCATGACGGCGACGACGAACGCGAGCGAGACGGCGTGCTGCCGCGGGTCGTGGAAGGGCGTGACGCCGGGCGTCGGGAAGAACTCGGCGACCGTGAACGGCTGCGGCGACAGGGGGATGCGCGGGAGCGCCATCGGACCGAGGTCGCTCTCGACGTGCCGGGTCAGGGCGTCGCGGATGCGCTCGTGGTAGAGCACGCGACCGCCGACGACCTCCTGGCCGATGCCGCCGTCGCTGTCGGCGCGGAGCAGCAGCCCGACGTGGGTGACGACGCCGCGGTCGTCGACGCGGACCGGGATCGCGTGGACGTAGAGGATCGGCAGTCGGTCACGGGCGTTGTCGAGGTCCTCGCGGCTCAGCCACGCACCCGTCGTGTCCACTTCGGTCATGACGTCATCCTGCCAAATGCGTGCCCCGAGCCCGGGCGCGGTCCATCCGCGGCGCGTCGGGGCTCACCGGAGCGACCGGATCCACGCCCAGAGGACGGCCCCCGAGCGGGCGAGCTGTCCCCGGTCCACGACGGTGGGCACGTCGGTCGCCGAGTGGTATGCCGCATACGGCACGCTGCCGAGGCGGACGGCGGGGATGCCGACCCTCTCGAACGACACGTGGTCGCTGGCCCTGTTGACGCACACCCTGGTCGCGGCGACGGGGACCGCTGCGCGACGGATCGCGTCCGCGAGGGAGGTGTCGGCGCCGGCGACGTGGCACACCGGCACCGCAGCGGCCCGCACGCCCACCCGGTCGAGGGCGACCATGCCGCGGACCGCGCGTCGCTCGGACGCGCCCAGTCCGGCGACGAAGTGCCGCGAGCCGAACGCATACAGCGTGCCGTTGCCGCCCCGCGCCTCCTCGGCACCGAACGCGACGAACCGCACGGGGAGCGCGCCGGGCTGCTGGCGCGTCATCCGGGCCACCTCGGCCATGACCATGAGCCCGGACGCGTTGTCCTCGGCCCCGGGCGACTGCGGCACGGTGTCGAGGTGCGCGCCCACGACGACGTGCGGCTGCGTCGGGTCGAAGCCGGGCGGGTCGGCGACGACGTCCACCGTCGTGCCGCCGGGGACCCGCACGCCCCACGACACACCGGCGGGCACGGCGACGGGCTGGAGGGTGACGCGGTAGCCGGCTGCACGCAGCCGCCCCGCGACGTAGGCCGCAGCCCTGTCGCTCGCCGGGCTCGCCGCGTCACGCGGACCGATCGCCGCCAGGGCACGGATGCCGCCGAGCACCGTGTCGACGTCGAAGGCGTCCGCGCGGGGTGGGGTCACAGGCGAGGCCGAGGGCGAGGGTGAGTCGGAGGGGGAGGTCGACGGAGGCGTCTGCGCGGCGGCCGCCGTCGACGCCGAGGGCAGCGAGGAGGTCGGCGCGGAGGTCGGCGCGGACAAGGGGGACGCGCCCACGGACCCGGGACCCGGCGCTCCGCCGGTGCACGCGGTCGCAGTCGCGAGGAGGGCGACGACGGCCGGCGCGGTGCGCGACCGGCGCCGACGACGGGTCGGGGCGGCCATCCGGCACGCTAACCCGGTCACCTGTGGGTGGCCGTCGAGCCGCACGGTCCTGGAGATCCACCGGCACCGGGTGCCGACAGGACTCACGAAACCCGCGCCGCGGGCCTCAGGCGCCGGGAACCGCGAAGACCTTGCCCGGGTTCATGATGCCGAGCGGGTCGAAGACGGCCTTGAGGCGACGCTGCCGATCGAGCTCGGCGTCCCCGAGTTCGAGGCCGAGCCACGGCACCTTGACCGACCCGATGCCGTGCTCGCCGGTGATGGTGCCGTCGAGGGAGAGCCCGAGCCGGATGAGGTCGTCGAAGGCCTCCCACGCGCGCGCCAGGCTGTCGGGGTCGTCGTGGGCGAAGACGATCGAGGGGTGCAGGTTGCCGTCCCCGCCGTGGCCGCTCACCGGGATGAGCACCGACCGGCGCTCGGAGATGGCCTCGATGCCGCGCACGAACTCGGCGAGCCGGCCGATCGGCACGCACATGTCCTCGGCGAGGCGGCCGCCCATCGCCTCGAACGCGGTGCTCATGACGCGGCGCCCCGCGAGCAGCGCCTCCGACTCCTGCGCGTCGTCGGCCACCGCGACGTCGGTCGCGCCCGCGGACTCCAGCAGGGCGGCATACCTCGCGACGTCGTCGGCGACGTGACCCGGTCGGTCGGACTGGACGAGCAGCACGGCGGCGCAGTCGTCGGGGAAACCGAAGTCGCCGAACGCCTGGATGGCCCGGACGCTCGTGCGGTCGATGATCTCGAGCAGGCACGGGCGGTGCGGATCGCGGCGCAGCGCGACGATGCCGGCGACGGCGGCGTCGAGCGAGTCGAAGACGGCCAGGGCCGTCAGGGCCGGGTCGGGCGCCGGCTCGAGCCGCACGACGGCCTCGGTGACGACGCCGAGCGTGCCCTCGGACCCGACGAAGAGGCCGGTCAGGTCGTAGCCGGCGACGCCCTTGGCGGTGCGGTGACCCGTGCGCATGACCTCGCCGCCCGGGAGCACGACCTGCAGGGCCTTGACCCAGTCGGACGTGACGCCGTACTTGACGCAGCACAGGCCGCCGGCGTTCGTCGCGATGTTGCCGCCGATGGTGCACGTCTCCCACGACGCGGGGTCGGGCCCGTAGAAGAGGCCTGCCGACGCCGCAGCACGCTTGAGGTCCGCGTTGACGACGCCGGGGCCGACGACGGCATACCCCTCGAGCTCGTTCACCTCGTGGATGGTGTCGAGCGCCTCGACGTTGAGCACGATGCAGTCCTCGGTGGCGACGGCGCCGCCCGACCGTGACGTGCGCGCTCCCTGCGGGACGACCGCGGTGCCGGTGGCCTGGGCGTGCTCGAGCACGGCCACGACGTCGCTGACGTCGCGGGCCCGGATGACGGCGAAGTCGTCGGGTGGGGGAGCGAGGGCGACGGTGGCGTCGAGCGCGTACGACCGGCGCACGTCCGCGTCGGTGACCTCACGATGGGCGATCTGCTCGGGCAGGCTGGGCATGCTGACAGGCTAGACTGGACGGCACAGGCGTCGGAGCCGTGTATCAGCGGCGAGCCTCCGGAAGAACAGGGTCACCCTCCTCGGCGGGTGACCCCCACTAGAACCGGACGGGTGGGCCCGTCACAGCCTTCGACAAGAGCGGCCGTATGCCGTCTGCCCGAGCGGGCGGGCACGTGCGGCAAGCGGGGTGGTACCGCGGCAGCCTCCGGCAGGAGACGTCGTCCTCGTGGCAGAGACGAGCGACCAACAGACGCGAACGCAGGAGACCACGAGCATGACCTATCCCAAGGTCACCACGAACGACGCCGACCAGTCCACGACGGGCGGGGTCCCGTCCAACCCGCGCTTCCCCGAGATCGAGCAGCGGGTCCTGAAGTACTGGGACGAGGACGGCACGTTCATCGCCTCGGTCGAGGGCCGCGACGCGGGCACCGACGGCTCCAACGAGTTCGTCTTCTACGACGGACCCCCCTTCGCCAACGGCCTGCCGCACTACGGCCACCTGCTCACCGGCTACGTCAAGGACATCGTCCCGCGCTACCAGACGATGCGCGGCAAGCGCGTCGAGCGCCGCTTCGGCTGGGACACCCACGGCCTCCCCGCCGAGCTCGAGGCCCAGCGCCAGCTCGGTCTCAAGACGAAGCAGGACATCGTCGAGCTCGGCATCGACACGTTCAACGACGCCTGCCGCAGCTCGGTGCTCAAGTACACCGGCGAGTGGCGCGACTACGTGACGCGCCAGGCGCGCTGGGTCGACTTCGACCACGACTACAAGACGCTCGAGCCCTCCTACATGGAGTCGGTCATCTGGGCCTTCAAGCAGCTGCACGACAAGGGCCTCGTCTACGAGGGCTTCCGCGTCCTGCCCTACTGCTGGAACGACCAGACGCCGCTGTCCAACCACGAGCTGCGCATGGACGACGACGTCTACAAGATGCGCCAGGACCCCGCGGTCACCATCGGGCTGCGCCTCGAGACCGGCGAGCTCGCGCTCGTGTGGACGACGACGCCGTGGACGCTGCCGGCCAACCTCGGCATCATGGTCGGCCCCGACATCGACTACGTCGTCGTCGAGTCCGACGGCACGGGCAAGACCGAGCGCTACGTCATCGGTGCGGCCCGGCTCGGGGCCTACGCCAAGGACCTCTTCGGGGCCGACGTCGACCTGTCCACGCTCGACGAGCGCGTCGTCGAGCGGCTCGCGGGCCGTGACCTGCTCGGCCGTTCCTTCACGCCGCCCTTCTCCTACTACCAGGGACACGAGCGCGCGCACCAGGTCTTCCCCGCGGACTTCGTCACCACCGAGGACGGCACCGGGCTCGTCCACACCGCCGGCGCCTTCGGTGAGGAGGACAAGATCGTCACCGACGCGGCCGGCATCGAGCCCGTCGTCCCCGTGGGCGCCGACGGCCGCTTCCTCTGGCCCGTCACCGACTACGAGGGCATGCACGTCTTCGACGCCAACGCCCACATCATCGACCACCTCAAGGCGGCGACCCGGGGCGAGGGAGAGACCGGCTCGGTCACGGCCGGCACGGTGCTGCTGCGCCGCGAGACCTACGACCACAGCTACCCGCACTGCTGGCGCTGCCGCGAGCCCCTCATCTACATGGCGGTCTCGTCGTGGTTCGTCGAGGTCACGAAGATCAAGGAGCGGATGCTCGAGCTCAACCAGGAGATCGAGTGGACGCCCTCGCACATCAAGGACGGCCAGTTCGGCAAGTGGCTCGCCAACGCCCGCGACTGGTCCATCTCGCGAAACCGCTTCTGGGGCAGCCCGATCCCGGTGTGGAAGTCCGACAACCCGGAGTTCCCGCGCCTCGATGTCTACGGCTCCTTCGAGGAGCTCGAGCGTGACTTCGGCGTCGAGGTCACCGACCTGCACCGCCCCTTCATCGACAGCCTGACGCGTCCGAACCCCGACGACCCGTCGGGCCGGTCGACGATGCGCCGCGTCGAGGACGTCCTCGACGTCTGGTTCGACTCCGGCTCGATGAGCTTCGCCCAGGTGCACTACCCGTTCGAGAACGCCGACTGGTTCGAGCACCACTTCCCGGGCGACTTCATCGTCGAGTACATCGGCCAGACGCGCGGCTGGTTCTACACCCTGCACATCCTCGCGACGGCCCTCTTCGACCGGCCCGCCTTCAAGACGTGCGTCAGCCACGGGATCGTGCTCGGCTCCGACGGCCAGAAGATGAGCAAGTCGCTGCGCAACTACCCCGACGTCCGCGAGGTCTTCGACCGCGACGGCGCCGACGCGATGCGCTGGTTCCTCATGAGCAGCCCGATCCTGCGCGGCGGCAACCTCGTCGTCACCGAGCAGGGCATCCGTGACGGCGTGCGCCAGGTGATGATCCCGCTGTGGAACGCGTGGTCGTTCTTCTCGCTCTACGCCAACACGGCGCGCGGCGGGGAGGGCTATGAGGCCCAGCGCTCGACGAGCTCGACGGACGTCCTCGACCGCTACCTGCTCGCCAAGCTGCGCGAGTTCGTCGGCGACATGACCGAGCAGTTCGACGCCTACGAGATCGCTGCGGCGTGCGACACGATGCGCGGCTTCCTCGACGTCCTGACCAACTGGTACATCCGCCGCTCCCGCGACCGCTTCTGGGGCGGCGAGACCGACGAGTCGCTCGCGGCCTTCGACACCCTGTGGACCGCGCTCGAGACGGTCACGCGCGCCACGGCACCGCTGCTGCCGCTCGTGACCGAAGAGATCTGGCGCGGCCTGACGGGCGAGCGCTCGGTGCACCTCGCCGACTATCCGACGGTCGACGACCTGCCGGCCGACCACGAGCTCGTCGTCGCGATGGACCGGGCTCGCGAGATCTGCTCGACGGCGTCCAGCCTGCGCAAGGCCCGGGGCCTGCGGGCGCGCCTGCCGCTCGCCGAGCTGACGGTCGTGGCTCCCGAGCCGGCGAAGCTCGAGCCGTTCCGCGGGATCATCCAGGACGAGCTCAACGTCAAGGCCTTGACCCTCGTCGACGTGGCCACGGCGAGCGAGTCCGACTTCGGGGTCAGCCAGCGCCTCACCGTCAACGCGCGCGCGGCCGGGCCTCGGCTGGGCAAGGACGTCCAGCGCGCCATCAAGGGCAGCAAGTCGGGCGACTGGAGCGTCGACGCCGACGGCACCGTCACCGTCGGCGGTCTCGCCCTCGTCGAGGGGGAGTACGCCCTCGAGACCGTCGTCGCCGGCGACGCTGCCGAGGCCGGTGCCACGGCGATGCTGCCCTCGGGAGGCTTCGTCGTGCTCGACACGACCGTGACGTCCGAGCTGGCCTCCGAGGGGCTGGCCCGCGACCTCGTCCGCGCGGTGCAGCAGGCCCGGCGCGACACCGGCTTGCACGTCAGCGACCGCATCAGCCTGACCGTCCAGGGCGGTGCCGAGGTGTTCGAGGCCACGGTGACGCACCGCGACCTCATCGTCGGCGAGACGCTCGCGACGCAGTTCGCCGCAGCCGGACCCGACCACGCCCTGCCCGACGGACTGCCGGGCACGCCGACCGACGTCGTCATCGGCGACAACCACCCTGCGACGATCCTCGTGGTCAAGCGATGATCGCCGCGAACCGCGAGGACGAGCTGGAGGCTGCCGACGTGAGCACGACCCCCGACCCCGACCCGACCGACTCCAACCTGGCCGAATCCGGGGCTCGCACCGACACGCGGCCGACCGACGGGGTCGTCGTGCGCGGCGCCGTCGGCGACGACCTGGCAGGCGTCCTGTCCGTCGGGCACCGGACCTGGCTCGCGACCTACGAACCGATCGCCGGACCCGAGTACGTCGCCATGGGCCTCGCGAAGTGGTGGACGAGCGACGTCGTCACCGACTCCATCCGCAAGGGCCGCACCCTCGTGGCCGTCGAGGACGACGAGGTCGTCGGGGTCGCGACGTTCGGGCCCCAGGACGAGTCGTTCGTGCTGTGGAAGCTCTACGTGCTGCCCAGCCACCACGGGCACGGGATCGGCTCGCGCCTCATGGACGCCGTCGTGGAGCGGGCCCGCGAGAACGAGCACCCGCGCATCACGCTCTCCTACCTCGAGGGCAACCAGCAGGCGGCGCGCTTCTACGCGCGACACGGCTTCGTCGAGACGCACCGCGAGGCCCCGGGATCCGGCTTGCCCGAGAGCGTGTGGATGGTCCGCGAGCTGGGCACGGGGGAGTCCGCATGAACGGCCGTCCCGACGCCGCTGCCGTCGAGGCCGCGCGCAACCTCGAGGAGATGAAGCGGATGCGCGAGATCGAGGAGGAGATCCTCGCCCGGGCGCCCGAGAACGACATCGGTCCGTCGCTCGACCGCATCCGCGCGGTCATGGAGCTCGCCGGCGACCCGCAGCGCACCTACCCCTCGATCCACCTCACCGGCACGAACGGCAAGACGTCGACGAGCCGCATGATCGACTCGATCCTGCGCGAGACCGGGCTGTCCACCGGTCGCTTCACGTCGCCCCACCTGCACGACATCCGTGAGCGGATCACCCTGTCGGGCAAGCCGATCCCGCGTGAGAAGTTCATTGCGGCCTACGACGAGGTCGCGCCCCTCATCGAGCTCGTCGATGCCCGGTCGCTCGAGTCGGGCGGTCGCCGGATGAACTTCTTCGAGGTGCTCGTCGCCCTCGCCTACGCCGCGTTCGCCGACGCTCCCGTCGACGTCGCGATCATCGAGGTGGGTCTCGGCGGCTCGTGGGACGCCACCAACGTCATCGACGCCCAGGTCGCCGTCGTGACGCCCGTCGACCTCGACCACACCCACCTCCTCGGTGACGACGTCGTCTCCATCGCCGAGGAGAAGAGCGGCATCATCAAGGCCGACTCCGTCACCGTCTCGGGCGTGCAGGACGAGGACGTCGCGCGCGTCCTCCTCGACCGTGTCGAGGAGGTCGGAGGAGCCCGGATCGTCTTCGAGGGCAACGACTTCGGTGTTCTCGCCCGCGAGGTCGCCATCGGTGGCCAGCAGGTGTCGATCCGAGGCCTCGCGGGGGAGTACGCCGACCTCTTCCTCCCGCTCCACGGCGCGCACCAGGCGAGCAACCTCGCCACCGCCGTCGCGGCGGTCGAGTCCTTCCTCGGCGGTGGCGAGCAGCGCATCGAGCCGGAGGTGCTGACCGCGGCCGTCGCGGGGATGACTTCGCCGGGGCGCCTCGAGATCGTCCGGCGGTCACCGACCGTCCTCGTCGACGCGGCCCACAACCCGCACGGTGCCCGGTCCCTCGTGGCTGCGCTCGGGGAGGCGTTCTCCTTCACCCGTCTCGTCGGGCTCGTCGGCATCGTCGCCGACAAGGACGCCGCCGGGATGCTCGAGGTGCTCGAGCCGGCCCTCGACCACATCGTCGTCACGCGCAGCTCGTCCCCGCGCGCGATGCGGCCCGAGGCCCTCGGCGCCCTCGCCGTCGAGCTCTTCGGCGAGTCCCGGGTGACGGTCGTCCGCGACCTGCCCGACGCGCTCGAGCAGGCCGTGACCATCGCCGAGGCCGATGGCATGGGTGGCGGCGTCGTGGCCACGGGATCGGTCATCACCGCGGGCGAGGTCCGGATGCTCCTCGGCCACACCGACCTCTGACCCCCGACCCTCCTCGACCCCGACCTTCCTCGACCCCGACCTAGGCTGGCCCCATGCACCCCCTGGTGAAGCTCGTCCTCATCGTCGTCATCGTCGTCGTCGCCGTCGTCGTGTGGGGACGGGTCATGGGACGCAAGGACCCCGACCGCGAGCTCGTCGGCCTGACCGACACCGTGCGCGCCAGGGTGAGCCGCGAGATCAGCGCCGGTCACAAGATCAACGCCATCAAGATCTACCGCGAGGCGACCGGGGCGCCGCTCGCCGACGCCAAGCGGGCCGTCGACAGATGGTTCGTCCCGGGCCAGGGGCCGGGCGTGCGCGACGCGGCGGCGTCCTACACCGACGGCCGGCTCACCGACGAGGCCCGATCGCGCATCAGCGAGCTCATCCTCGCCGGTCGGCGCGAGGACGCGATGAGCCTCTACGCCGAGGCGACGGGGGCGAGTGGGGCCGAGGCCCAGGCCATCATCCGCACCTGGGACACCACCCAGAACTACTGAGCCCACCGGCCACGAGACCCACACCGAGGCAGACACACTCCGATGCGTTCGATCATCTTCTACGGCCAGACCGGCAAGTTCACCTTCCGCATGCTCGCGACGGTGCTCGGCGGCCAGGCCATCTGCATCCTGCTCGGTGCCCTCGTGGCCCGGGCCGTCGCGGCCACCGACGAGGGGAGCGGGCCGAGCACGGCATACCTCGTCGTCGGCCTCGGGCTCGGCGCGCTGAGCATCGTGGCCGCCGGGCTCATGCGCCGCCCGTGGGGCGTCACGCTCGGCTGGGTCGTCCAGGTGCTGACCCTGCTCAGCGCGCTCGTCGTGCCGATGATGCTCATCGTCGGTCTCTTCTTCCTCGCGCTGTGGGTCACCTGTCTCGTCAAGGGCAGCCAGGTCGACGCCGTCGTGGCCACGCGTGAAGCGGCCGCGGCCGACGGCGAGGCAGCCGACGGCGAGGCAGCCGACGGCGAGGCGGCCGATAGGGTGGACGGGTGACCACCGAACGTTCCCTCGTCCTCGTCAAGCCCGACGGTTTCCAGCGCGGCCTCACCGGTGAGGTGCTGCGTCGCATCGAGGGGAAGGGCTACCGGCTGGTCGCCCTCTCCGTGCTGACGCCCACCCGTGAGCAGCTCGCCGCGCACTACGCCGAGCACGAGGGCAAGCCCTTCTACGAGCCGCTCGTCGAGTTCATGAGCTCCGGTGCCGTCACCGCGGTCGTCGTCGAGGGCCAGGACTGCGTCAAGGGCTTCCGCAGCCTCGCCGGCGCCACCAACCCGACGGACGCCGCACCCGGCACGATCCGCGGCGACCTCGGCCGCGACTGGGGCACCAAGGTGCAGCAGAACATCGTGCACGGATCCGACTCCCACGAGTCCGCCACACGCGAGATCGGCATCTGGTTCCCCGATCTCGAGGGCTGATCGGGGCACAATCGCGGCATGACCTCCCGACCGTGGCTGCGCCCCCTGGGGCGTGACCTCGCGATCGACCTCGGCACCGCCAACACCCTGATCCACGTCCGGGGTCGCGGGGTCGTCGTCGAGGAGCCGTCGGTCGTGGCCGTGGAGGTCGGCACCGGCCGGCTCGTCGCAGCAGGCAGCCGGGCCAAGGAGATGCTCGGCCGGGCGCCGGGCACCATCCGGGCGGTCCGGCCCCTGCGTGACGGTGTCGTCTCCGACGCCGACGAGACCGAGCGCATGCTGCGGTGGTTCATCGACCAGGTGCGCACCTCGCGACTCGTCCGCCCCCGCATGGTGCTCTGCGTGCCGAGCGACGTGACCGGTGTCGAGCGCCGGGCCCTCGAGGACGCCGCGACCCGGTGCGGTGCGCGCCGCGTCTACATGATCGAGGAGCCGATGGCAGCGGCCATCGGGGCCGGCCTGCCCGTCTACGAGACGGCGGCGAGCATGGTCGTCGACATCGGCGGCGGCACGACCGACGTCGCGGTCATCAGCCTCGGCGGCATCGTCACGTCGAACTCGCTGCGGATCGCCGGCGACGAGATTGACGAGGCCCTCATCGGCTACGTCAAGAGCGAGTACTCCCTCCTGCTCGGCGAGCGCAGCGCGGAGGACATCAAGGTCGCCGTCGGGTCGGTCTTCCCGCTGCGCGAGGAGCTGACGACCCGGCTGCGCGGACGTGACCTCGTGACCGGCCTGCCCAAGACCGTCCAGGTGAGCTCGGTCGAGGTGCGCCGAGCCATCGAGACGCCGGTCCTGCAGATCATCGAGCTCGTCCGCGCGACGCTCGACGTGTGCCCACCCGAGCTCGCCGGCGACATCCTCGACCGCGGCATCACGCTGACCGGGGGAGGTGCCCTGCTGCGCGGCCTCGACGAGCGGATGCGCCACGAGCTCGGCGTGCCGGTCCAGGTCGCCGACGACCCGCTCCGAGCCGTGGCCCGCGGCGCCGGCCGGTGCGTCGACGAGTTCGCCAGCCTCGAGCGCGTCCTCGTCGGGGACCACCGCCTCTAGTCGCATGCAGCCGACCGTCCGCCGCCGTCTCCTCGTCGTCCTCGCCTCGCTCACCGTCGCCCTGCTCGTCGCCGACCTCGCCCACCTCGCGGTCGCCGACGGGGTGCGCCGGGCCGGCGGGCTCGTGCTGGGGCCGGTCCAACGGGCCCTCGCCGGGGCGCCGCGTGACGACCTCGCCGCCCTCGAGAGCGAGAACGTCCGTCTGCGTGCCACGGCCGCCGAACAGCAGCACCACCTCGACGTGCTCGGACGGCTCGACGAGCTGCTCGGATCGAGCGCCACGACGGGGCGCACGCTCCTGCCCGCCCGCGTCGTCGCCACCGACGTCAGCGCGCTCGGCGGCCGGAGCGTGACGATCGACGTCGGCTCCCGGGACGGGGTCCGGGTTGACTCGACGGTCGTGGCGGCCGACGGTCTCGTCGGTCGCGTCGTGTCCGTGTCGCCGTGGACGAGCGACGTGCAGGTGCTCGGCAGCGCTGCCTCGGTCGTGGCGGTGCGCGTCGGCCCCGCCGGCACGCTCGGCACGGTGTCGCCGCCGGCACCGGGGGACTCGGAGTCCCGCCCCCGCGGCTCGCTCCGGCTCGTCGGCATCGCGCCGTCCACCCCCGTCGTTGGCGATGTCGTGCGCACGCTCGGCAGCGTCGACGAGACGCCTTATGCCGCCGGGATCGTCGTCGGCACCGTGACCGCCGTCGACCCCGACCGGGGCCAGCTGACGCGTGGTGCCACGGTGCGGCCGAGCGTCGACCCCGACGCGATCGACGTCGTCGCCGTCCTCGTCCCGAGCCCGCGCACGACCCCGCGCCCGACGGTGGGCGCCCGACGATGAGGCCGACGCTGCTGGGAGTGCTGCGGACGGCATACGTCCTCGTGGCGGCCCTCGTCGTGGCGACGCTGCTGCCGCGTCTCGGTGCGGAGCCCCGGTGGGTGCCCGACCTGGTGCTCGTCGGGGTCGTGGCGACCGCCGTGCTCCGCGGTCCCGTGCACGGTGCCCTCGTGGGGCTGCTGGCCGGGTGGGTCGTCGAGCTCGTGCCACCCGTCGGCAGCCCGCTCGGGCTGGCCCCGCTCGTCATGATGCTCGCGGGGCTCGTCGCAGGCTTCTTCCGCCGGGCGTCGTCGCGCTCGCCGCTGCGCGCCCCGGCGGCGCTGCTCGCCGCCGCTGCCGTCGTCCTCGTCGGACGCCTCGGCTCGGCCGTGCTCGCCGAGGGCAGCGTGGAGCTGACCGACGGGCTGTGGCGGCTGCTCGTGACGGTGCTCGTCGGCGGTCTGCTGCTACCGGCCTTCCTCGCCCTCGACCGGGCCCTCGTGCGGCGGAGACTCGGGTGAGGCGCGGCCCGCGCCGTCGGGTCGGCGTCGCCGGTGTCGTGCTCGTCCTGCTCGTCACGCTCTTCGGGCTGTTGCTCGGCCGTCTCGGACAGCTCCAGCTCGTCGACGGGCCCGAGCTCGCCCGCGCCGCGGTCACGGTCAACACGCGCACCGTCACCGAGCACGCCCTGCGCGGCCGGATCCTCGACCGCAGCGGAACGCCCTTCGTCGACAACACCTTCGACACCGTCGTCACGGTGCAGCGCTCGGTCCTCCTCGGGGCGGACGACGGCGGACGCGACCTCGTGACCCGTCTCGCGACCGCGGTCGGCCAGCCCTTCGAGCGTCTGTGGGGCAAGACGATGCTCTGTGGCACGGCTGGGGCGCCCCCGGCCCCGGCGTGCTTCAACGGGTCGCCCTACGTGCCGATCCCCGTCGCGACGGGCGTCGACGCGCGCCGGGCGCTGACGCTGCTCGAGAAGCCCGAGAAATACCCCGGCGTCGGCGTCACGACCGAGCCCGCGCGGGCCTACCCCCGGCCCGACGGAGCCCTCGCCGCCCACCTGCTCGGCTGGGTCGCCCGGGCCGGTGCCGACGACGTGACCGGGAGCGGGGGGCGCATCGACGCGGAGGACGTCGTCGGGCGCTCCGGGCTCGAGGCGCAGTACGACGGGGTGCTGCGCGGCACGAACGGACGCACCGTCGTCGCCATCGACCCCCGGGGCATCGTCACCGACACCGTCAGCTCGACCGCCCCTGTCGCGGGGCGCGACGTCGTGACCCACCTCGACACCCGGCTGCAGGCCCGCACCGAGGCCTCGCTCGTGCGAGCCGTCGCGTCAGCCCGGGCGCAGAAGCTGCGCGCCGACACGGCGGCCGCGGTCGTCGTCGACGTGACGAACGGTGCCGTCGTCGCGGCAGCCAGCTACCCGTCCTACGACCCCGCCGTCTTCTCCGGCGGCATCAGCACGACCGAGCTCGCCCGTCTCACCGACGAGCGGGCCGGCACACCACTGCGCTCCCGGCTGACGGCCGAGACGTTCCCACCGGCCTCGACCTTCAAGGTCATCTCGGTGCCCGCCGCCGTCAACGCCGGGGCCCGGCTCGACGGGACGTACGACTGCTCGCCCAACGTCTCCGTCGGCGGTCGGCTCTTCAACAACTTCGAGTCGCGCGGCTACGGCCCGATCGACCTCCACCGCGCCCTCGTCGTCTCGTGCGACACCGTCTTCTACCGCCTCGCGTATGCCGCGTGGCTCGCGCAGGGCGGCCTCGCCGCGCCGGTCAGCGCCGCCGACCCCTTCGTCTCGATGGCCAGGACCTTCGGACTGGGGCGGCGCACCGGCGTCGACGTGCCGGGCGAGGCGGCCGGACGCGTCCCGGACCGCGCCTGGAAGGAGCAGTACTGGCTCGCGACGAAGGGCGAGACGTGCCGGCGGGCGAGCACCGGCTACCCGGAGGTCGCCCGCACCGACCGGTCGCGTGCCGACTACCTCAAGCGGCTCGCCACCGAGAACTGCTCGGCCGGCTACCAGTACCGCGCCGGCGACGCCGTGAACTTCTCCATCGGACAAGGTGACACGGCCGTGACGATCCTCCAGATGGCAGGGGTCTACGCCGCCATCGCCAACGGGGGCACCCTGTGGCAGCCACAGGTGGCGGCCGGCTACCGGACGGCGGCCGGCGCGACGACGGTGATCGCGCCGAAGCGGGTGGCCACGGTGCCGCTGCGACGCGACGTGCTGGCATACGTCCGCTCGGCCCTGGGCGACGTGACCAGACCCGGTGGGTCGGCCGGCACGGCCTTCAAGGGCTTCCCGCAGGACCGCTACCCGCTCGCGGGCAAGACGGGGACCGGCGAGGTCTTCGGCAAGCAGGCCACCGCCTGGTTCGCCGGCTACGGACCGACGACGAAGCCGAAGTATGCCGTCGTGGTCGTCGTCGGCCAGGGTGGCTCGGGTTCGAAGGTGGCCGCCCCTGCCGTGCGACAGATCTTCGATGCGATCCTTGCCCTGGGGCTCTAGCCCCCTCCGCTCCCCGGTGGCACCCGCCGCAGGGACCGACCGAGAGGCGCGTTCGTGGACGACTACCTGAGGAGCGACGCCCCGGTCGTCGAGGCGCTCGACCGGGCCTGGGACCGGAGCCGGCTCAGCGTCCGCACCCGGTTCGAGCGGCTGCGCTCGCGCGTCTTCCTCCTCGTCCAGTGCGCCGTCTCGGCGGGTGTCGCGTGGTGGCTCGCGACCGACGTCTTCGGCCACACGTCCCCCTTCTTCGCCCCCATCGTCGCCGTCGTCTGCCTCGGCATGTCCTACGGTCAGCGGCTGCGGCGGGTCTTCGAGGTCGCGATCGGCGTCGCCGTCGGGGTCTTCACGGCAGACGTCTTCGTGCACGTCGCCGGCAGCGGTCCGTGGCAGATCGCCGCCGTGGTGCTCGTGTCGATGGCGATCGCGACCCTGCTCGACGGCGGCCCGGTCATCGTCACCCAGTCGGCCGTCCAGGGCATCGTCATCGCGGCTCTCGTCGCGAGCCCGGGCCAGGCCTTCGGCCGGTGGACCGACGCACTCATCGGCGGCGGCATCGCCCTCGTCGCCGCGACGGTCGTGCCCCAGGCGCCACTGCGGCGGCCCCGGGTCGCCGCCGCAGAGGCCGTCCGCAAGATCGGTGAGCTGCTCCGCCGGGCGGCCGCCAGCGCGCACGACGGCGACGTCGAGGGGGCGGCCGAGGTGCTGGCCTCGGCCCGAGGCACCGAGTCCCTGCTGCGCGAGCTGCGGCAGGCAGCCGACGAGGGCCTGTCGGTCATCACCTCGTCGCCCTTCAAGCGTCACCACGCGGCCGGGGTGCGCAAGATGGTCGACCTCGTCGAGCCACTCGACCGTGCGGTGCGGAGCACTCGTGTGCTCGTCCGCCGCGTCACGGTCGCGGTCGGGCGCGGAGAGCAGCTGCCGCCCGGCTACGAGACCCTGCTGCTCGAGCTCGCGTCGGCGACGGACGTCATCGGACGGGCCCTGTCCGAGAACGCCTCTCCCGAGATCGGTCGGCCGGCGCTGCTGGCCGTGGCCGCAGGGACGGGGGAGGTGCCGCGCACGCCGAGCCTTGCGACCGAGACGGTGCTCGCCCAGGTCCGCTCCACCGTCGTCGACCTGCTCCAGGTTACGGGCCTCGACGTCGACGAGGCCATCGCCGCCCTCCCGCCCGAACGCCCAAGAGACCCCTGACCACCCACACCCACCACTCAAGTGGCCCCGTGGTGCCACCCCCGGAGGGTCCGACCCGGTCGAGTGGCCCCGTCGTCACATGGGCAGGTGGGGTCACGGGGCCACTCGACGGTGGGGAGTCGGGACGCGCGCAGGGCCGGGTCCTTGCGGACCCGGCCCTGCGGCATACGTGCGTTGACGCGTCAGGCTGAGGGCGTCAACTCGTGGGGTCCGACGGGCAGCTTCTCGACGCGAGGGTCACCGGCCTCGGCGAAGTAGTCGGCCGGGATCGTCGCGTCCTTGCCCTCCGGCGCCTTGGCGGCCCGGAGCACCAGCGTGAGGATCGCGGCGACGACGACGTTGATCGCGAAGGCGGTCACCGCGATGTAGCCGAGCTGGCCGATGAGCGGCATGTTCGCGACCGAGCCCGCGAACGGTGCACCGGTGGCCTTGTTCGTCACGTTGTACGCGGCCACCGTGCCGTAGACCATGCCGACCGCCCAGCCGGCGAGCAGTGCCCACCGGTGGAACCACCGGGTGTAGAGGTAGAACACGAGAGCCGGGAACGTCTGGAGGATCCAGATGCCGCCGAGGAGCTGGAAGTTGATCGCGTTGCTCTTGTCGAGGGTGAGCACGAAGATCAGCGCGAACGCCTTGACGACGAGCGAGGTGAGCTTGCTGACCTTGGCTTCCTGCTGCACGGTCGCGTCGGGCTTGATCCACGCCTTGTAGATGTTGCGCGTGAAGGTGTTGGCCGCCGCGATCGACATGATCGCCGCCGGGACGAGCGCGCCGATGGCGATCGCCGCGAACGCCACGCCAGCGAACCACGACGGGAACATGTCCTCGAAGAGCTGGGGGATGACCAGCTGCCCGTTGACCTTGCCGTCGAGGCCGACGGGCTTCGTGCCGGCTGCGATGGCCACCCAGCCGAGCAGGGCCAGCAGGCCGAGCAGGAAGGAGTAGGCCGGCAGGATCGAGGCGTTCTTGCGGATCGTGTTGCGGCTCTTGGCCGACAGCGTCGCCGTGATCGAGTGGGGATACATGAACAGCGCCAGTGCCGAGCCGAGGGCGAGCGTGCCGTAGGCCCAGTAGGCCTTGGGGCCCGGGATGAAGACGTTGGGGTTGCCCGTCGCCGGGTTGGTGGTCGTCGTCATCTTCTCCTTGGCGGAGTCGAACACGTGGCCCCAGCCGCCGACCTTCGAGGGAAGGTAGATGACCGCGACGATGATGACGATGTAGATGAGGATGTCCTTGACGAACGCGATGATCGCCGGTGCGCGCAGCCCCGAGGTGTAGGTGTAGAGCGCGAGGACGAGGAACGCGATGAAGAGCGGCAGGTCCTTGGCGACCCAGTTGGTGCTGCTGCCGACGCCCGCGACCTCGAGGACGGCCTGGATGCCGACGAGCTGGAGGGCGATGTAGGGCATCGTCGCGAGGAAGCCGGTGACGGCGACCGCGAGGGACAGGACCCTGGACCCGGAGCGGCCCTCGACGAAGTCGGCGGGCGTCACGTAGCCGTGACGGTGCGACACCGACCAGAGGCGCGACATGAAGACGAAGATGATGGGGTAGAGGATGATCGTGTACGGCACGGCGAAGAACCCGTTGACGGCGCCGAAGGCCCACATCGCGGCCGGGACGGCGACGAACGTGTAGGCCGTGTAGAGGTCGCCGCCGAGCAGGAACCACGTGATCCACGTGCCGAACGAGCGGCCGCCGAGTCCCCACTCCTCGAGGCTCTCCATGCTCTCCGGGCGACGCCAGCGGGCGGCCCAGAAGCCGGCCCCCGCGACGATGACGAAGAAGAAGATGAGGACGGTGAGCGCGACGCCGTTGACGCCGCCAGTGTCGGCGGCGGGGGCGATGGCGGAGGCGATGGTGGTCATCGGGTGCCGTCCTCTCGGGTGTCACCGAAGGAGTCGTCGTCGAAGGCGTCACCCTCGGGGTTCATCGGCACGTGGGGACGTGCCTTGAGCACGATCCGGTAGGCGGTGTAGGTCAGCGCCGAGCAGAGGAGCACCCAGAGGAACTGGTACCAGATGAAGAAGGGGAAGCCGCCGAGACGGGGCTCGTCCTTCGCGTAGGTGCCGACGAGGAGCAGGGCGACGATGGGAATGGCGAGGAGCACCACGGCGAGGGCCAGCAGGCCCTTGTTCGCCGGTGGCGCCTCGTGACGGTGCGGAGTGGTGCTCACGCGAGTGACCTCCGTTGGTCGGGCCGGACGGGTGCGGCCGTGCGTCGCGGAAACTTACTCTCGCCACGGTCCGCCATGTGCTCTGCGACACAGTCAATTGCGTACTTCTGTGCAGATCGTGATGTGCGGGCGGACGCCGTCTCGTTGCGCTCTCGCTCACGGATAGGCTGTGGCCATGGCTGATTTCGATGTCGTTGTGCTCGGTGCCGGTCCTGGTGGCTACGTCGCGGCGATCCGCGCGTCCCAGCTCGGCAAGAAGGTCGCCGTCGTGGAGAAGCAGTACTGGGGCGGCGTCTGCCTCAACGTCGGCTGCATCCCGAGCAAGGCCCTGCTCAAGAACGCCGAGCTCGCGCACACGCTGACCCATGACAAGGCGAAGTACGGCATCGAGGGCGACGCCACGATGAGCTTCGGCCCGACGCACGCCCGCAGCCGCAAGGTCTCGGAGGGCATCGTCAGGGGCGTCCACTTCCTCATGAAGAAGAACAAGATCGAGGAGATCGACGGCTGGGGCACCCTGACGTCGGCGTCCTCGATGGACGTCGCCCTCAACTCCGGCGAGAAGCGCTCGATCACGTTCGACAACCTCGTCCTCGCGACCGGATCGGTCACCCGCATGATCCCCGGCGTCGAGGTCAGCAAGAACGTCGTCACCTACGAGGAGCAGATCCTCGACCCCGAGCTGCCCGGCTCGATCATCATCGCCGGGTCCGGCGCCATCGGCGTCGAGTTCGCCTACGTCATGAAGAACTTCGGTGTCGACGTGACGATCGTCGAGTTCCTCGACCGCATGGTCCCCACCGAGGACGCCGACGTGTCCAAGGAGCTGCTCAAGCACTACAAGAAGCTCGGCGTGAAGGTCATGCTCGGCACCAAGGTCGAGTCCGTCGAGGACACCGGCTCCGGCGTCAGGGTCACGGTCAGCCCGGCGGCCGGCGGCGACCAGCAGGTCCTCGAGGCCGACCGCCTGCTGTCGGCCATCGGCTTCGCGCCGCGCACCGAGGGCTTCGGCCTCGAGGCCACGGGCGTGGAGCTCACCGAGCGCGGCGCCATCGCCATCGACGAGTACGGCCGCACCAACGTCCCCAACGTCTACGCGATCGGTGACGTGACGGCGAAGCTCATGCTCGCCCACGTCGCCGAGGCCATGGGCATCGTCGCCGCCGAGACGATCGCCGGCGTCGAGACCATGGCCATCGACTTCGCCTTCATCCCGCGCGCGACCTTCTGCCAGCCGCAGATCGGCTCGATGGGTCTGTCGGAGGCGCAGGCCAAGGAGGCCGGCCACGACGTCAAGACGGCGACGTTCCCCTTCTCGGCCAACGGCAAGGCGATGGGCCTCGGTGAGCCCGTCGGCTTCGTCAAGGTCATCGCCGACGCGGAGCACAACGAGATCCTCGGCGCGGCGATGATCGGTCCCGACGTCACCGAGCTGCTCCCGGTCCTCAACCTCGCGCAGACGTGGGACCTCACCGCCGACGAGGTGTCGCGCACGGTCTTCGCGCACCCGACGCTCGGCGAGGCCGTCAAGGAGGCCGTCCACGGCATCGCCGGCCACATGATCAACTTCTGAGCGTCGCCCGGACAGGCGTGCGTATGCCGTCCGGCCGGCTCGCGAGGGCACTCCCGTTCGTGGGGGGTGCCCTCGCGCTCTGTCTCGGGACGACTGCCTGCACGACGGATCCGACACAGGCGCAACGTGGCCCGACCGGCGCGTGGTTCGGCACCCCACCTGCGGTCCAGCAGGGCGACCCTGCGGTGGGAACACCGACGCCCGGCGACGACATGACCGCAGTGCCGGAGGACTCGGCCTGCGCTGCTGGGACCGACCGCGGCGCCAGCCTGCCGGTACGGGCCGCCGACCTGTGGCCGGGAGCCTCCGTGACGGGCGGGCGAGCGACCGAGGTGCGGGCTCGCCCCGGCGTGCCCTGCCCCGCGGTGCCCGCGCCGGAACCCGACTGCGGCCTGCCGGTCTTCGCGTGGTCGAGCTCGACGAACGAGGAGCTGATCGGGTGGACCGGTGCCGACCGCGTGCTGTCGGGCTTCGCCGGTGCCCGGGTGGCTGCATCCTCCGACGCAGGCAAGGGCTCGCTCTCGGTCGGCTACGTCAGTCTGCGCTTCCGCCAGGGTGAGTCACGCCTCGCCGTGACCCGGGCGCACCTCGAGGACGCGATGCGCCGGTGCGGCAGCGGCCGGTCCGGCACGCTCGGGGGCGTCACCGGTTTCGTCGCCAGCCAGGAGAGTCTCGTCGGCGCCGACCCCGTGCGCACCCTGCTCGTCACGGAGCCGGACCGGCTCGTCTGGGTGGCCCTCGACGGGGGTGCGTGGTCGGCCACGAGCACCGAGCGGGCGGTCCGCGTCACCCTCGAGCGGCTGCGGACGTCCTGAACGCCCGCCGGACGGGTGGGTCGTGGGGCGCGGCCGGGGCGGACGGCATACGACCGTGGCCGCCGGGCACGCGACCCGGGCTGCACGGCATGCGCCCGGTGCAGGCCGGGGATGCAAGACGCCCCCGCGGAAGTCCGCGGGGGCGTCTGGTTCCAGCTGGTGGTGCGACCGATCAGTACCAGTGCTTCCGGCCACCGATGGCGCGACCCGACGCGCCGAGGATGAAGAGCACCGCGCCCACGACGACAAGAATGATGCCGATCGTGGTCAGGATGCTGATCTTGGCGAAGATGCCAATGAGCAGCAGGATGAGTCCGAGAACGATCATGGTGTCGCTTGTCTCCTTCAAGAGGTTTTCCCCGAGCAATCTCTGTCGTACCCGCGGGCCGGGCCCACCCAACACGGGGACGGTCACGAAACGGTCACGCGCTCCGGAGGGTCGTGCGGGCCGCCCTCCGAGGCTCGATTAGGGCGGCAGGTACCCCGCTGTTACGCTTGGAGACGCCGTCGAACGGCCGCGGATTCGATAGCGCCCAGGTGGACATGCCCTGGAGCACCGCGCAACGAGATGAGAAGGAGTCGGTTCATCCATGCCTTTGGACGCTGACGTGAAGAAGCAGATCATGACCGAGTACGCCACGGTCGAGGGCGACACCGGCTCTCCCGAGGTCCAGATCGCGATGCTGACGCAGCGCATCAAGGACCTGACCGAGCACGCTCGGGCCCACAAGCACGACCACCACAGCCGTCGTGGTCTCCTCCTGCTGGTCGGCCGCCGCAAGCGCATGCTGCGCTACCTCGAGGCGACCGACATCGAGCGCTACCGTTCGCTGATCAAGCGACTCGGCCTGCGTCGATGAGTTCGTGACGAAAGGCGGTCACCGCGTGCTGCGGAGACCGCCTTTCGTCGTAGGTGCAGGCAGGCGACGCCCGTCGTCCGCCGCACCAGGGCCAGCCGGCCCGAAGAAGGAAACCACGCACACAACGACGATGTGCGCGGGCACATGAGAAAAAGAAAGCGAGGGCCCACATGGAGGGTCCAGACATCACCTTCGCCGAGGCCGTCATCGACAACGGCAGCTTCGGCACTCGCACGGTCCGGTTCGAGACCGGCCGCCTGGCCCGTCAGGCCGGCGGCGCCGTCACGGCCTACCTCGACGACGACACGATGCTCCTGTCGACGACGTCGGCCGGCAAGCAGCCGAAGGACCAGTTCGACTTCTTCCCGCTGACCGTCGACGTCGAAGAGCGCATGTACGCCATCGGCAAGATCCCGGGCAGCTTCTTCCGCCGTGAGGGTCGCCCGTCGACCGAGGCCATCCTCACCTGCCGCCTCATCGACCGCCCGCTGCGCCCGACCTTCAAGAAGGGTCTGCGCAACGAGGTCCAGGTCGTCATCTCGGTGTTCTCGCTGAACCCCGACCACCAGTACGACGTGCTGGCCATCAACGCGGCCAGCGCCTCGACGCAGATCTCCGGCCTCCCGTTCTCGGGTCCGATCGGTGGCGTGCGCGTCTCGCTCATCGACGGCCAGTGGGTCGCCTTCCCGAACTTCTCCGACATCGAGCGCTCGGTCTTCGACATGGTCGTCGCCGGTCGTGTCGTCGGTGACGACGTCGCGATCATGATGGTCGAGGCCGAGTCCACCGAGTCGACGTGGGACCTCGTCAAGAACGAGGGCAAGCAGGCGCCGACCGAGGAGGTCGTGTCCGAGGGGCTCGAGGCCTCGAAGAAGTTCATCAAGCAGCTCTGCGAGGCCCAGGCCCAGCTCGCTGCCGAGGCCGCCAAGCCGGTCCAGGACTTCCCGATCTTCCTCGACTACGAGGACGACGTGTACGCCGCCGTCGAGTCCGCCATCGAGGCCGACACGACCGCTGCCCTCACCATCGCGGGCAAGCAGGAGCGGGAGGAGCGCCTCGACGAGATCAAGGCCGCCGTCAAGGCGCAGCTCGCCGAGCAGTTCGAGGGGCGTGACAAGGAGGTCTCGGCTGCCTTCCGCTCCGTGCAGAAGAAGCTCATCCGCCAGCGCATCCTGCGCGACAAGGTCCGCATCGACGGCCGTGGCCTCGCCGACATCCGCGCCCTGGGCGCCGAGGTCGAGGTCCTGCCGCGCGTGCACGGCTCGGCGATCTTCGAGCGTGGCGAGACCCAGATCATGGGTGTCACGACGCTCAACATGCTCAAGATGGAGCAGCAGCTCGACACGCTGAGCCCCGTCACGCGCAAGCGCTACATGCACAACTACAACTTCCCGCCCTACAGCACCGGTGAGACCGGCCGCGTCGGTTCGCCGAAGCGCCGCGAGATCGGTCACGGCGCCCTGGCCGAGCGTGCGCTCATGCCGGTCCTGCCGACCCGCGAGGAGTTCCCGTACGCCATCCGTCAGGTGTCCGAGGCTCTCGGCTCCAACGGCTCGACGTCCATGGGCTCGGTCTGTGCCTCGACCCTGTCGCTGCTCAACGCCGGTGTGCCGCTGCGCGCCCCGGTCGCCGGCATCGCGATGGGCCTCGTGTCCGACACCGTCGACGGTGAGACGCAGTACGCCGCGCTCACCGACATCCTCGGTGCCGAGGACGCCTTCGGCGACATGGACTTCAAGGTCGCCGGCACCAAGGAGTTCGTCACGGCCATCCAGCTCGACACGAAGCTCGACGGCATCCCCGCGTCGGTCCTCGCCGGCGCGCTGACCCAGGCCCGCGACGCGCGTCTGCACATCCTCGACGTCATGGCCGAGGCCATCGACGTGCCCGACGAGATGAGCCCGTACGCCCCGCGCATCATCACGGTGAAGGTCCCCGTCGACAAGATCGGTGAGGTCATCGGCCCGAAGGGCAAGATGATCAACCAGATCCAGGACGACACGGGCGCCGACATCTCGATCGAGGACGACGGCACGGTGTTCATCGGTGCGGTCGACGGCCCCTCGGCCGAGGCGGCTCGCGCGGCGATCAACGCCATCGCGAACCCGCAGATGCCCGAGGTCGGCGAGCGCTTCCTCGGCACCGTCGTCAAGACGACGACGTTCGGCGCGTTCGTCTCGCTGCTGCCCGGCAAGGACGGCCTGCTGCACATCTCCGAGGTGCGCAAGCTCGTCGGCGGCAAGCGGATCGACAGCGTCGACGACGTCGTCAAGGTCGGCCAGAAGGTGCAGGTCGAGCTCAAGGAGATCGACCCGCGCGGCAAGCTCAGCCTCGCTGCGGTCCTCGCCGACGGCGACAACGGTGACTCGGCCGCCGAGGCCGACGCGCCGGCCACGGAGTCTGCCGACGCCTGACCGAACCGGTCGACCGTTCCTGGTCACGAAGCGGCCCGTCACCCCTCAAGGGGTGGCGGGCCGCTCCGTCGTCTCCGCGATGGGTCGAGCAACAGGATGCACGCGCCGGTCGGGGTCAAGAGCCCCGGTCCGGAGCGCAGCGTCCTGTCGGTTGACCCGTTGGGTCAGAAGATCGCGTTGACGATGTTCCAGCCGGTGCTGACGAGCACGCGCGGGCTCCAGCCACCCGCGGCGGTCCGCGGGTAGAGCCACAGCCGCCCGCTCGTGTCGCGGGCCAGGACGTCGGGCACACGGTCGCCGTTCAGGTCACCGGGGCTCATGATCGCCGTCATGCCGTTCCAGCCCGTGCCGGCCCGCACGCGGGTGCCCAGCGTGCCGGCGCCGGCCCCGGGTACGAGCCAGAGGATGCCGGTCGACGGCTCCCGGGCCAGAAGGTCGGGTCGGCCGTCGCCGGTGAGGTCACCCGGACCGACGAGGACGTTGTAGCGGTTCCAGCCGGTGCCGAGGCTCGACCGAGCCTTCCAACCGCTGCTACCGGTGCCGGGGTAGAGGTAGAGCTCGCCGGTCGTGGCCCGCCGGGCCACGATGTCCATCCGGCCGTCGCCGGTGAGGTCACCGACCCCGACGATGGCGTTCATCACCTGCCAGCCGGTCCCGATGCGCACGCGGGGGAGACGCCAACCGCCCGACCCGTTGCCCTTGTACGTCCAGAGGTCGCCGGTCGACGTCTCCCGGGCGAGCACGTCCTGCGCGCCGTCCCCGCTGAGGTCGCCCGGGGTCTCCAGCGCGGACATGCCGCCCCAGCCGGTGCCGACCTGGGCGCCGAGGCCCAGGCTCCCCGTGCCCGTGCCGGCGTAGAGCTTGAGAGCCGCGGTCGCGGTCCAGCGCGCCAGCACGTCGTTGTTCCAGTCGCCGTTGAAGTCACCGGTGCCACCCGACAGTGACGCCGGCGCCACCGGGAGGCGTGTGAAGGCATACGGGTCGCACGTGCGGTCGTAGTCCCACGTGGCGTCCCACCACTGGGCGAGGTAGACCTTGCCGCCCGAGAAGCTCGGCTGGGTGCACCGGTCGAGCGCCTCGGTCGGGTGGTCGAGGGTGCCGGCCGTCGCCCACACGGGGACGCCGGGCAGCCACCACGAGCCCGTGATCGACTGCCACCCCGAGGCGTTGGAGTAGACGCCGTAGGAGAAGCCCGCGGCCCGCAGACCACGCATGATGCCCTCGACGACGTAGCGGTTCTCGAGGCGCTGCACGGTCGTGGACGTTGGCCAGGGCTGGGCGGCCCTCGGCTCGACGTCGACCCAGACCATCCGCGGTGCCCAGCCGGGCACGTGGTGCACGGTCGCGACGGCATACGTCGCCTCGGCGTAGCCGACGTTGCTGAGGCGCCCGGCGCGCGTCGAGGACGACCACGGGCCGCTGCCGCCGTAGGTCGTCAGCTGCGCGGCCGTCGGGAAGCCCGCCATGGTGTATGTGTGGGTCGGCTTCACATGGTCCCTTGCCCAGGTGGCTTGCGTTGCGACGCAAGGGTTCTGGGTGAACGGCAGGCCGTTCGTCAGGCCGATGACGAGGAACTGCGTGGACGTCGGCGGGAACGTCGAGGGGCACTGCGGCCACGAGATGTCGTGCCCGAGGAGGACCGCTGCCTGGGCGCTGGGCGCCACGAGGAGACCGATGATGAGCCCGATGGCCGCGAGAGGGGCCAGGGCCAGGCGACGGAGCCGGCCCACGACGGTGATGCTGCGCGGACGGACGGACATGCGACCACTTCCTCGATCCCTTCCAGTGTGCGCCGCACAGCCGACTCCCAGCACGGCTTCGTGACGCACGAGTCCGTATGCCGTGTGCCGCGTCGCGCGCCTCCGTGGGCTCGTTAGGCTGGCCGCGTGAGCGACACGACAGGCCAGCCGTCCCGCGACACCAAGGTCGCCGTCATCGGTGCGGGCGGCCGGATGGGGTCGGAGGCGGTGCGTGCCGTCGAGGGCGCCGCCGGTCTGACCCTCGTCGGTGCCTACGGCTCGGGTGACGACCTCGGTGACCTCGGTGGGGCCGAGGTCGCCATCGAGCTGACCGTCCCGGCGGCCTCACCCGCCAACGTCGCCCACTGCGTCGAGCGAGGCGTCCACGTCGTCGTCGGCACGACCGGCTGGGACGAGGCACGTCTCGAGGCGCTCCGCGGCCAGCTCGCCGACGCACCCCCGGCATCGTCGGGTGCCGGGGTCGGCGTCCTCATCGCGCCGAACTTCGCCATCGGCGCGCTGCTCATGATGTCGTTCGCCGCCAAGGCTGCTCCCTTCTTCGAGTCCGTCGAGGTCATCGAGCTGCACCACCCGGCGAAGGTCGATGCGCCGTCCGGCACCGCCGCGCGCACCGCAGCGATGATCGGTCGGGCGCGGTCCGAGGCCGGCTGCTCGCCGGTGCCCGACGCGACGACCCATGATCCCGACGGTGCCCGCGGCGCCCGGGTGGACGGCATACCCGTGCACTCCGTGCGGCTGCGCGGTCTCACGGCGCACCAGGAGGTGCTGCTCGGCAACGCGGGGGAGATGCTGACGCTGCGACACGACTCCTTCGACCGCGGCAGCTTCATGCCGGGCGTCATCGCAGCGGTGCGCGCGGTCGCCGACCACCCCGGCCTGACGGTCGGGCTCGAGCACTACCTCGGTCTCGACTGAGCCGCCGCGCAGCCGACGAGACCGACGTGGCCATTCCCAAGGTCGTCCTCTTCTACGCGTTCCGGCCGCTCGCCGACCCCGACGCGCTCCGCCTCTGGCAGCGCGACCTCTGCGAGGGACTCGGCCTGCGCGGGCGGATCCTGCTCTCGCGCCACGGGATCAACGCGACGGTGGGGGGCGACGTCACCGTGCTCAAGACGTACGTCCGCAAGACGAGGGAGTACGCGCCCTTCCACGACGTCGACGTCCGGTGGAGCGACGGCACGGGGCTCGATGCCGAGGGCCGCAGCCTCGACTTCCCGCGGCTCGTCGTCAAGGCGCGCGATGAGATCGTGTCGTTCGGCGTGCCCGACGACGTCGTCGTCGACGAGCAGGGCGTCGTCGGGGGAGGCACTCGGCTGCGCCCGGCCGAGCTCGACGCCCTCGTGGCCGAGCGCGGCGACGAGGTCGTGCTCTTCGACGGGCGCAACGCCGTGGAGGCAGAGGTGGGTCGCTTCCGTGGAGCCGTCGTGCCCGACATCCGCCACACGAGCGACTTCGTGCGCGAGCTCGACGCCGGCCGGTGGGACGAGCTCAAGGGCCGCCCGGTCGTCACCTACTGCACGGGCGGCATCCGCTGCGAGGTGCTGACGAGCCTCATGCGCTCGCGGGGGTTCGAGGAGGTCTACCAGCTCGACGGCGGGATCGTGCGCTACGGCGAGGAGCGCGGTGACCGCGGGCTCTGGGAGGGCCACCTCTACGTCTTCGACGAGCGGATGAGCGTCGGGTTCAGCGATGAGGCCGTCCACCTCGCCGCGTGCCACGTCTGCGGGACGCCGACGAGCCGGATGCACAACCGCGAGGACCTGCCGGGTCGTCCGCTCCAGCCGGTCTGCGACGCGCACGCCTGAGCGTCCCGCGGGACACACACCACCCCGGCCGGTCCCGGCACCGCCGTGCGGGGGCTGCTGCGCCCGGCCGCGGATCAGGCGTTCTGCTGGCCCGTGTCGTCAGTGCCGAGGTCGGCCTCGGCGACCAGGTCCGAGGGTGCTCGCATGCGCCACGCGTCCGTCACGAGCTCGTCGAGCCGATCGGTGTCCACGCGCTCAAGCCGGACCATGACGAGCGGAGAGCCGTCGTAGGCGGGCGTCGTGAAGAAGAGGTCCGGCTCGCCGAGGGCGAGGGCCTGCTTCTCGGCCTCGTCGCCGACGTAGAGCACGGCGACGTCGGTGCGGATGACGCGACGCTGTCCGGGGACGCGCTCGGGATAGGACCAGACGAAGCCGTGCCCGCCCACCCGGAAGTCGAAGCCCGAGCTGGCGATCTCCTCGACGCCGGGCAGCGCGAGGGCCAG
Organism: Terrabacter sp. 2TAF16; assembly: GCF_052115065.1. Taxonomy (NCBI): domain Bacteria; kingdom Bacillati; phylum Actinomycetota; class Actinomycetes; order Micrococcales; family Intrasporangiaceae; genus Terrabacter; species Terrabacter sp. 2TAF16. The sequence goes on along the minus strand of NZ_JBFRFZ010000005.1, from coordinate 164,938 downwards.
TCGTCGTACGTCGTCCGCGTCGGCCACGGGTCAGGCCCAGCCGAGGGCGCGCAGGAGGGCGGCGGTGGCGGCGCCGAGCACGACGACGACGATGAACGGCGCGCGCAGCAGGAGCGCGACGACGGCGATCCCCACGGCGGCCGCACGTGCATCGAGGACGAACGACCCGTCGGAACGGGTGAACGCCTGCGTCGCGACGAGGGCGGCGAGCAGCGCGATCGGCAGGGCGGCCGTGATCCGCCGGACCCGCGGCGCGTCGAGCAGGTGCGCGGGCACGAGGTGCCCGGCGAGCTTGAGCCCGAAGGCGATCGCGGCCGCGACGAGGACGGCGGTCCAGAGGCTCACGCCTGCTCCCTCCTCGGGGTGCGCCACGCCAGCAGCGAGGCCGCGGCTGCCGCCACGACGGGTATGCCGGGTGGCACCGTCGGCGACAGCAGCACCGCCACGACGGCGCCGACGACCGCGATGGCGACCGCGTCGCGGTCCCGCAGCCGCGGCCAGAGCAGGGCGGTGAAGGCGGCACAAGCGGCGGCGTCGAGGCCGTACGTGCGTGGGTCGCCGACCCGCCCGCCGACGAGTGCCCCGGCGAACGTGCTGAGGTTCCAGAGGGCGAAGACGGTGAGGCCGGTGAGCCAGAAGCCCAACCGCGACGTGCGTTCGTCGTCCTGGGCGACGGCGACCGCGGTCGACTCGTCGATGGTCAGGTGCGCGGCCGCCACCCGGCGGGTGCCACGGACACCGAGCAGGTGCGTCAGCTCGAGGGCGTAGAGGCCGTTGCGGATGCCGAGCATCGACGAGGCAGCAATCGCCGCGGGTGCGGCGTGGAGACCGTTCGCGATGATGCCGACGAAGGCGAACTGTGAGCCGCCGGTGAACATCAGCAGGGAGAGCGCCATCGCCTGCCACGTGTCGAGTCCGGCCGCGACGGCGAGGGCGCCGAAGCTGATGCCGTAGGCGCCGGTGGCGACCCCGACCGACAGGCTCTGGCGCACGACGTCCCGTCGTGCGCCCGGGTCGGCCGTCGCGGTCACGGGCCCTCCGTGGCCCTGCCGTCGTCGGCGGCCGGTGCGGTGTCGTCGGCGGCGGTTGCTGCGGAGTCCTCGGCGGTCGGGGGGGCGGCGTCGGCGGCGTCGGAGGCGTCGGCGGCGTCGGAGTCGTCGGCGAGGAGCGCGGACAGGCGGACCTCACCGGCCGTGTCGCCGTCCGGTGAGACGACGCGCTGGCGGTGCGCCCCGTCGGCCACCATCCCGGCAGCGGTGAGGAACCCGCGGGTCGCGTCGTCCGAGGCGAGCAGCCACGCGGCGAGCGCGGAGCGGCCACGAGCGCGAGCCGTGTCGACGACCGCGTGCAGCAGGCGCGAGCCGTGCCCCTGACGACGTGCGTCGGGGTGGACCCCGAGCACGATCAGCTCGGCGGTGCCGGCATCGGTGTCGGCGTCGTCGGACGCGCCGACGGCGGCGAAGCCGACGACCTGCTCGCCCGCACACGCCACGAGCAGCACGCCGTCCCCGGACCGCTCGCCCTCGAGCGTGGCACGCCAGGCGTTCGCGAACGCCCGGGGCTCGAAGGTGGCGAGCACCTCGGGAGCGAGCGCGGCGGCATACGCCTCCCGGAACACGACGGCCTGCACGAGGCCCACCGCAGGGGCGTCGGAGCCGCGAGCGACCCGGACCGACGCGTCGGCGACGGGTCCGCGGTCGTGCGCGTGGTCGTGCGGGTGGTCGTGTCCGTCGTCGGGTCCGTGGTCGTGTCCGTCGTCGGGTCCGTGGTCGTGCCCGTGCTGATGTGCGTTCGCGTCCTCGTGTGCCACCCCGGCATCCTCTCAGGCGTGGACGCGCCCGTTGTCCACCCCGGTGCACCCCGGCTTTGGACGCCCTCGGTTGCATCTCGCATACTGGACTCATGTATGGCAATGACGTCATCGACCCGAACGAACCGCTGAACGCGGCCGAGACCGCCGCCTACGACGCGGCGGCCGAGCACGACGACCAGCGGGACGGTCGGGACGCGGTCGGTGACGACTTCGACGCCCTGCTCGCCGCCGACCAGCGCATCGAGCCGCGCGACGCCATGCCCGACGAGTACCGCGAGACGCTGATCCGCCAGATCGCCCAGCACGCGCACTCCGAGATCATCGGCATGCAGCCCGAGGGCAACTGGATCACGCGCGCCCCGTCGCTGCGCCGCAAGGCCATCCTCATCGCCAAGGTCCAGGACGAGGCCGGCCACGGGCTCTACCTCTACTCCGCGGCCGAGACGCTCGGCATCGACCGGCAGGAGCTGCTCGAGCGGCTCCACGACGGCAAGCAGAAGTACTCCTCGATCTTCAACTACCCGACGCTGACGTGGGCCGACTGCGGCGCCATCGGCTGGCTCGTCGACGGTGCGGCGATCATGAACCAGGTGCCGCTGTGCCGGTGCTCCTACGGCCCGTACGCCCGCGCCATGATCCGCGTGTGCAAGGAGGAGTCCTTCCACCAGCGGCAGGGCTTCGAGATCCTCTGGAACCTCATGCGCGGCACCGAGTCCCAGAAGGCGATGGCCCAGGACGCCGCCGACCGCTGGTGGTGGCCGGCGCTCGCGATGTTCGGTCCGCCCGACACCGGTGAGGCTGCGAAGGGTGGCCACACCGAGCAGTCGATGGCCTGGGGCATCAAGCGGTTCAGCAACGACGACCTCCGCCAGAAGTTCGTCGACATGACCGTCCCGCAGGCCCAAAAGCTCGGCCTCACCCTGCCCGACCCCGACCTGCGCTGGAACGAGGAGCGCGGCCACTGGGACTTCGGCGAGATCGACTGGGACGAGTTCTGGCAGGTGCTGCGCGGCGACGGCCCGTGCAACGCCGAGCGCATCGAGCACCGCCGCCGGGCCCACGACGAGGGCGCCTGGGTGCGCGAGGCCGCCAACGCGTACGCCACCAAGCAGGCCGCCCGCGAGCGGGAGCAGCAGCAGAAGGAGAGTGCCGCGTGAGCGGAGCCACCACCCCGACCACCGGTGCCGGGGCCCCGTCCGAGCCTGCCCAGGGGGAGCGCAGCTGGCCCCTCTGGGAGGTGTTCGTGCGCGGCAAGCGCGGACTGTCGCACGTGCACGTCGGCTCGCTCCACGCGCCCGACGCCGAGCTCGCGCTGCGCAACGCCCGCGACGTCTACACGCGCCGCCAGGAGGGTGTCTCGATCTGGGTCGTCAAGGCCGACGACGTCACCGCGAGCAGCCCGTCCGAGAAGGACTCCTTCTTCGACCCGGCCGGCGACAAGATCTACCGGCACCCGACCTTCTACGACGTGCCCGAGGATGTCGAGTACCTGTGAGCACCTCAGCCAGCTCGCCCTCGACCGACACCGGCACCACGCCGGTCACCGAGCCGGTCACCGAGCCGGTCACCGAGCCGGTCACCGGCGCCGCGACCTCTGCCTCGGAGTCCGCGCAGCGTGAGTCCCTGCCCGGCGCCGCCGAGAACACCGGCGCCGCCCCCGGGGCCAAGCCGTATGCCGCCTACCTCCTCGGGCTCGCCGACGACGCCATGGTCTACGCCCAGCGCCTCGGCGAGTGGATGACGAACGCGCCGCAGATCGAGGAGGACATGGCGCTCGGGAACATCGCGCTCGACCTCCTCGGCCAGGCGCGTGGGCTCTACCCCTACATCGGCTCCATCGACGGCACCGGTCGCGGCGAGGACGACTACGCCATGCAGCGCGACGAGCGGGAGTGGCACAACGTCCACCTCGTCGAGCAGGAGCGTGGTGACTTCGCCGACGAGATGGCCCGGCTGCTCTGGTTCTCCGCCTACCAGGTCGAGCTGCACACGGCCCTGACCGGCTCGGGCGACGACGTCGTGGCGGGCGTCGCGGGCAAGGCCCTCAAGGAGGTGCGCTACCACCTCGACCACGCCTCGCTCTGGGTCGTGCGCCTCGGCGACGGCACCGCAGAGTCCCACCGACGCATGCAGGCGGCGCTCGAGCGCGTGCTGCCGCACCTCGCCGAGCTCTTCGACGACGACGAGGCCTCGGTGCTCGCGGCCGACCTCGAGGTCGGCGTGCTGCCCTCGACCCTCCATGACGCCGTCGTGGCCCGGGTCGCGCGCGTCGTCGAGCAGGGGACCCTGACGCTGCCCGACGGCTCGCGGTGGCGCTCGCGCGGAGGTCGCGCCGGCATCCACTCGCGTCCCATGGGCTCGCTCCTGGCCGAGATGCAACACATCGCACGGTCGCATCCCGGCGCGACGTGGTGACCGCCGTGGCCGTGGAGTCCGCTGTCGCAGAGGCGATCTCGCGCATCCCGGACCCCGAGGTGCCCGTCATCAGCATCGCCGACCTCGGCATCCTGCGAGACGTCGACGTCGACGAGCAGGCGCACACCGTCGCCGTGACGATCACCCCGACCTACAGCGGGTGCCCCGCCATGGAGGCGATCGCGTCACGCATCGTCTTCGAGGCCGCACGTCAGGGGTATGCCGCCGACGTCCGCACGCAGCTGTCGCCGGCGTGGACGACCGACTGGATGAGCGACGAAGGGCGAGCGGCACTGCTGCGCTTCGGGATCGCGCCCCCCGGCGCGGTGCCGGTGGCGGAGCCGCACGGTCCCGTGTCCGTGACCCTGAGCCGCCACGTCGTCGCCTGCCCCCGCTGCGGCTCCGCCGACACGACCGAGATCGCCCACTTCGGCTCGACCGCGTGCAAGGCCTTGCGCCGCTGCAACGCGTGCCTCGAGCCCTTCGACGAGTTCAAGGCCATCTGAATGACCGACGTCTCCACCCCGACCGCAGCCGATCCCGCCGCGGACACGGCCCCTGTCCAGGCCACGAGCGCCCGACACCGCGCGCGCTTCCACCCACTGACCGTCTCGTCGGTCGAGCGCCTCACCGACGAGGCCGTCGCGGTCACCTTCGCCGTGCCCGAGGACCTCGTCGACGAGTTCGTCTTCGAGCCCGGCCAGCACCTGACGCTCCGCGCCGAGATCCGCGGTGAGGACGTGCGCCAGTCCTACTCGATCTGCCAGTCACGCCGGGCCGACCCGGCCGGACGCAGCCTGCGGGTCGCGGCCGCGCGCGTGCCCGAGGGTCGCATGTCGAACTGGCTCAACGACGGCGTCTCGCGCGGCGCCGTCGTCGAGGTCATGACCCCGCAGGGGTCGTTCACCTGCCCGACCCGGCCGGACGGCATACGCCATCACGTCGCGATCGCGGCCGGCTCGGGCATCACGCCCGTCATCTCGCTGCTGACCACGGCGCTGGAGGAGGAGCCCGGGTCGCGCGCGACGCTGCTCTTCGGCAACCGGCGCACCAGCTCGATCATGTTCCTCGAGGAGCTCGAGGACCTCAAGAACCGCTTCCCGGGGCGCTTCCACCTCGTCAACGTCCTGTCCCGGGAGGCCCAGGACGTCGAGCTCTTCCACGGGCGGCTCGACAGCGAGCGGCTCGAGGCGATCTTCGGCACGCTGTTGCCGGTCGGGTCCGTCGACGAGTGGTACCTCTGCGGTCCGTTCGGCATGGTCACCGGCGCCGAGGGGCTGCTCACCGGGCGCGGCGTCGACCCGCGGCACATCCACCACGAGATCTTCCACGTCGACGACGGCACGGAGCCGAGGCGCAAGGTCGTCGTCGACGCCGGCGCACCGCCCGAGGCCACGGTCACGGTGAACCTCGACGGCCGCACGACGGTCATCCCGATGCCGAGCCGCGAGGAGACGATCCTCGACGCGACCCTGCGCGCCCGGCCCGACGCGCCCTACTCGTGCACGGGCGGCGTGTGCGGCACCTGTCGTGCCCGTCTGGTCTCGGGCGAGGTCTGGATGGACCGCAACTACGCGCTCGAACCCGAGGAGGTGGCAGCCGGCATCGTGCTCGCCTGCCAGAGCCACCCGGTCACCGACGAGGTCAGCCTCGACTACGACGCCTGACCGCGGCGGGGTCGCCTGCCGGCGCAGGTCCGTGTGCATTCGATGCCCCCTGGGGGCTGCATCTGCACACGGAGTCCGGCTGGCGACCGTCATCTGACCCTCTGCCGGATGACGAGGCAGGCTGGGAGGTGGCAGGGCTCGGCCCTGCCGGCCCACCCCCTGTCCCTGAAGATCGCGTCGAGGTCGGCTGCGAGCCCGCACGGTGCGTGAGCGACCTCAAGCCAAGTGGGCCGCACGGTCAGCCAGCCCGCGACCGCGCCGTCGAGGTCGCGCCGCCGGTCGACGGACTGGGCGGCCCAGCCCTCGTGCCCGAGCCGGCCGTCCACCTCCACGACGACCTTTACCTCGTCGTAGGCGCTGTCCCGGTGTCGTTGTCCGGGAGCGGGTGCCTGCCGCCGTCCGACGGGGAGCCGGTGCGCACGCTCGACATCGCGGACGTAGCGATACTCCGCTGCACTCTCGACGCCGTCTCGGACCTCACCCAGGGCCTCGAGCAACATCCTCCGCCGCGGCTGCCGTGGCCGTGCCGCTAGGGCACGGAGGAGCTGCTCCGGTGTGCAGAGGCGCAGCTGTTGCGCCTTGGCCATCACGGCCACCGAACGATCGAGAGTCTGGCCGGCGCAGAGGTCGAAGACGGTGTGCGCGGCCGTGACCCGATGGGGCCACGCAGTGGGGTCCAGACGTTCGTCGAAGTGGCGGCTCCGCACGATCGTGATCCCGTCGCGCGCGCGTCCCGACCGCCCGAGCGGCACGACGACCTCGATCGGGTCGTCCGGGCGGTTGAGCATCGTCCAGGCATGGCCCGCGCTGGGGCCGTGCAGCGCCGCCGGCCGACCCACGTGCAGCAGGGCGGCGACGGCCCTCAGGTCCCAACCAGACCGGCCTGGCTCGGTGAGGAACACGCGCGGGTGAACCACGGTCCACCGACCCGAGCTGACCCGCCAGCGGATCGCCTTCTCGGTCAGTCCCGCCGCCAGAGCCTGTTCGCGCGTCACGAGGCCCGACTGTCCCCGGATGCGCGCCGCGAGCAGAGGATCCATGACAAGAGCCTGTCGGCGCAGGAGCCTCCGGCGGGTAGCCCATCCACAGCCTCAGCCGACGCCCCACAGGCAACGGCTTCGTGTGCGCCGGCCGCCCTGCGCGGGGCGCCTCCTGCACACGAGCGCGCTCGGACAGCGGCCGGCGGCACGGCGTCCGGCCGCTGCAGGGCCTGCGGGTTAGGCTGCGGATCGTGCGGCAGTACCTCGATCTCCTCGACCACGTCCTGACCCACGGTCAGGAGAAGTCCGACCGGACGGGCACGGGCACGCTCAGCGTGTTCGGCCACCAGATGCGCTTCGACCTCGCCGACGGCTTCCCGGCCATGACGACGAAGAAGCTACACCTGCGCTCGATCATCGGCGAGCTGCTGTGGTTCCTGCGCGGCGACACCAACGTGCGCTGGCTCCAGGAGCGCGGGATCTCGATCTGGGACGAGTGGGCCGACCCCGCGACGGGCGACCTCGGCCCGATCTACGGCTACCAGTGGCGGTCGTGGCCCACGCCCGACGGCCGCCGCGTCGACCAGATCGCCAAGGTCATCGAGCAGATCCGCACCAACCCCGACAGCCGCCGCCTCATCGTCTCGGCCTGGAACGTCGCCGACGTCGACGACATGGCCCTGCCGCCGTGCCACACGATGTTCCAGTTCTACGTCTCGCCGCCCGGACCCGACGGCCGCCGGCGCCTCTCGTGCCAGCTCTACCAGCGCAGCGCCGACATCTTCCTCGGCGTGCCGTTCAACATCGCGAGCTACGCCCTGCTGACGCAGATGGTCGCCCAGCTGACCGACCTCGAGCCGGGGGAGTTCGTGCACACGCTCGGCGACGCACATCTCTACCTCAACCACCTCGACCAGGCCCGCCTGCAGCTGACCCGCACTCCGCACCCGCTCCCGACGATGCACATCACGCCGGGCAAGACGACCATCGACGACTTCGACCTCGACGACTTCGAGCTCGTCGACTACGTCGCCGATCCGGGCATCAGGGCCCCCATCGCCGTCTGAGCGGCCCGAGTCTGGGAGCCTTGGCGCCATGACCACCGCGCTGCCGAACGTGACGATGATCGCCGCCGTCGGACGCAACGGCGTCATCGGTGACGGGCTGACGATGCCGTGGCACCTGTCCGAGGACCTCAAGTTCTTCAAGCGCACGACGATGGGCCACCCGATGGTCATGGGTCGCCGCACGTTCGACTCGATGGGCGCGCTCCCCGGCCGGCGCAGCGTCGTCGTCACCCGCCAGCGCGACTGGAGCGCACCCGGCGTCGAGGTCGCGCACTCCCTCCCCGAGGCGCTCGCGCTCGTGGCCGAGGCCGAGCAGGTCTTCGTCGTCGGCGGGGGAGAGATCTACCGACAGGCGATGGCGTATGCCGTCCGCCTCCTCGTGACGGACGTCGACCAGTCCCCGGAGGGCTCGGTCACCTTCCCGGCCATCGACCCGGCCGTCTGGACCGAGACCGCCCGCGACGAGCAACCCGGCTTCGCCTGGGTCACCTACGAGCGGCGGGGCTGACACGGCATACGCGATCTCTCGGAAAGAAAGCCCGGATCGGGCTGTAACGCCCGGGCGAACGCGCCGATATAGGAGGTGGCGAGGCACTACTCGGACCCCCGAGCGAGTAGTGCCTCGCCTTCTGCGTCCCCCGGTCCATGTTTCGCGCGCTCGTGCCTTGAGCGCGCGATTTGCCGCCGCGGCGCGTGAAACCTGGCGCGCTGGACGCGACGATCGCGCGCTCGCAGCCGGAGCGCGCGAAACATCCGAGTGCGGTGGCGGGCGCGCGGGTGGGCGTGGCGTCGTGAGCGAGGGCCCGGGCGCTAACCTTGGCCTCATGGCTGACGCACCCGCCCTCGGACGTGTTCTCTCGGCGATGGTCACGCCCATGCGGCCCGATGGCTCGATCGACCTCGACGCCGCGCAGCGGGTCGCGGCCCACCTCGTCGACGCCGGTCACGACGGCCTCGTCGTCTCGGGCACGACCGGCGAGTCGCCCACCACCTCGTCCGACGAGAAGGACGAGCTGCTCCGCGCCGTCATCGAGGCCGTCGGCGACCGCTGCGTCGTCATCGCGGGCGCCGGCAGCAACGACACCGCCAAGAGCGTCGAGGCGGTGCGCCACGCGCAGAAGGCCGGCGCCGACGCCGTGCTCGCCGTGACGCCGTACTACAACAAGCCCCCGCAGGCGGGACTCGTCGCCCACTTCACGGCCCTCGCCGACGCGAGCGACCTGCCCGTCATGGTCTACGACATCCCCGGCCGCTCGGGCATCGCCATCGCGCGCGAGACCTACCTGCGCATCGCCGAGCACGACCGCATCGCCGCCGTGAAGGATGCCCGCGGCGACCTCTGGTTCGCGAGCGAGATGATGCAGGAGACGGGCCTCGACTGGTACTCCGGCGACGACGCCATGAACCTCGGCCACTTCGTCAACGGCGCCGTCGGCTTCGTCGGCGTCACGTCCCAGGTGGCCCCGGCGGCCTACCGGGAGATGGCCGACGCCGTCGTCGACGGGCGCTGGGACGACGCCCGAGCCGTGCACCGACGCCTCACCCCGATCGTCAACGCCGTCATGAACGTCACCCAGGGCGCCATCATGGCCAAGGCCGGCCTCGCCGAGCAGGGCATCATCGAGTCGACGGCCGTGCGGCTGCCGCTCGTGCCCGCCGACGAGGCGCAGACCGCCCTCGTCCGGGCCGCTCTCGCCGCTCTCGCCGCCACCGCGGCCCACCCGGCGGTCGGATGACCGCCCCGCTGACCTCCGACCGGAGCCCCCGACGGCCCGGTAGCACCACCGAATGACAGGACACCTGTGAGCCACCCCCACCCCGAGCTGACCATGCCGCCCGCCCTCCCCGACAACGGCCTGAGGGTCGTCGCGCTCGGAGGGCTCGGCGAGGTCGGCCGCAACATGGCCGTGCTGGAGACGAAGGGCAAGCTGCTCGTCATCGACTGCGGCGTGCTCTTCCCCGAGGACCACCACCCCGGAGTCGACCTCATCCTGCCGGACTTCACCTACATCGCCGACCGGCTCGACGACATCGAGGCCATCGTCCTCACGCACGGCCACGAGGACCACATCGGCGCCGTGCCGTACCTGCTCAAGCTCAAGGGCGACATCCCGATCATCGGCTCGACCCTGACCCTGGCGCTCGTCGAGGCCAAGCTCAAGGAGCACCGGATCCGTCCGTACTCCATGGCCGTCAAGGAGGGCCAGCGCGAGAAGCTCGGCGTCTTCGACCTCGAGTTCGTCGCGGTCAACCACTCGATCCCCGACGCGCTCGCCGTCTTCGTGCGCACCGAGGCCGGCACGCTGCTGCACACCGGCGACTTCAAGATGGACCAGCTGCCGCTCGACGGCCGCCTCACCGACCTGCGTGCCTTCGCCCGGCTCGGCGAGGAGGGCGTCGACCTCTTCCTCACCGACTCGACGAACGCCGACGTCCCCGGCTTCACGACGCCCGAGCTCGAGATCGCTCCGGCCATCGACAAGGTCTTCCGCCACGCCCAGCGCCGCGTCATCGTCGCCTGCTTCAGCAGCCACGTGCACCGCGTGCAGCAGGTGCTCGACGCCGCGGAGAAGGCCGGCCGCAAGGTCGCCATGGTGGGGCGCTCGATGGTGCGCAACATGGGCATCGCCGCCGAGCTCGGCTACCTCCGGGTGCCCGACGGCATCCTCATCGACATCAAGAAGATCGACAGCCTGCGTGACGACGAGCTCGTCCTCATCTGCACCGGCTCCCAGGGTGAGCCGATGGCGGCCCTCTCGCGGATGGCGAACCGCGAGCACCGCATCGACGTCGGCCCCGGCGACACGGTGCTGCTCGCGAGCAGCCTCATCCCCGGCAACGAGAACGCCGTCTACCGCATCATCAACGGCCTCATGCGCCTCGGCGCCAACGTCGTGCACAAGGGCAATGCCAAGGTGCACGTCTCGGGCCACGCCAGCGCGGGCGAGCTGCTCTACTGCTACAACATCGTCAAGCCGCGCAACGTCCTTCCCGTGCACGGCGAGTGGCGGCACATGTATGCCAACGCCCAGCTCGCCATCGCCTCCGGCGTCCACGAGGACAACGTCGTGCTCGCCGAGGACGGCGTCGTCGTCGATCTCGTCAACGGGGTCGCCGAGGTGACCGGTGTCGTCGAGTGCGGCTACGTCTACGTCGACGGCAGCAGCGTGGGCGGCGCCGACGAGGCGCTGCTCAAGGACCGGCGGATCCTGCGCGACGAGGGTTTCATCACCTGCGTCGTCGTGCTCGACGCGGCCACCGGCAAGATCGCGAGCGGCCCGGAGATCACGGCCCGCGGGTTCGTCGAGGACGACGAGATCTTCCAGCAGGTCATCCCCAAGGTCGAGCGGGCCATCGAGGAGGCCGTCGCCAAGGGTGTCCGCGACGACCAGCAGCTCCAGCAGGTCATCCGGCGCGCGGTCGGCTCGTGGGTCGGTGGCAAGATCCGCCGCCGGCCGATGATCATCCCGGTCGTGCTGCAGGCCTGACGTGACGGTGCAGGAGGCCGCCCGGGGGCACCTCGACAGCGACGACGGCCACGACGGTCCCTCCGGTCCTCCGGGGGAGCCCGCCGAGTCGTCGACGTGGGAGCCGGCCGGACGTCGTCCCCGCGGGCGCTGGGTCGACGTCGTCATCGGCGTCGTCCTGCTCGGGCTCGTCGCCGTCGGGGCGCTGCGCTGGTACGACTCGACGGCATACGTCGTCGTCGTGCTCCAGACGGCAGGGCCCTTCGTCGTCATCGGCCTGGGCCTGCTCGCCGTGGCGACGCTCGTGCTGCGGCGGTGGTGGATGCTCGTCCCCGTCGTCGCCGCGCTCGTCGTGGCGGCGACGGTCGCCGCGCCGGCCTTCCGAGCCACCTCCTCGCCGACGGCCGACCGAGACCTCACGGTCATGTCGGCCAACGTCTGGATCGGGGCGGCCAACGCCGGCCAGCTCATGGATGCCGTGCGCTTCCACTCCGTCGACGTCCTCGTGCTCACCGAGGCGACACCCGCGATCCTGCGGCGACTCGACGCCGAAGGGGCAGCCGACTACTTCAGCCAGCGGGAGGGCGTCGCCCGGGCCAGCACCTACACGGGGACGATGGTCCTGTCGCGCTACCCGCTCTCGGTGCGCAGCCTCGGCACCGACCCGGCGCTCGAGGGCACCCGGAGCGTCCAGCCCGAGGTCGACGTGACCGTGCCCAACGGCACGGTGCGTCTCAAGGTCGCCCATCCCACGGCGCCCTTGCGCGGTGACACCGTCGAGTGGCGCGCGGGCCTGCGGGCGCTCCAGTCGTGGAAGCAGCGTCTCGACGGCGACGAGCTCCTCGTCATGGCCGGCGACTTCAACGCCGGCTTCGGCCACCCCGGCTTCCGCGACCTCGCCGCGGGCCTCGACGACGCGCAGCGCACCGACGGGCAGGGCTGGGTGCGCACCTGGCCCTTCGCGGGCAACCGGCTTCCGGCCTTCGTCCAGCTCGACCACCTGCTGAGCCGCGGCCTCACGGTCGTCGAGGCCGGGCAGGTGGCTCTCAACCGGGCCGACCACGCCGCGGTCTGGGCGAGCTACGCCCTGCCGGCGCGCTGACCCGACCCTGAGCGTTCGAGCGCACCGACCGCGCCGGCGCACCGGCGCACGGACCTGCTCAGCGGCGTACGCCCGCGCTCACCAGGGTCGCTCGACCTCGACGTCGCGCGGGTCGGTGCCCTCGAGCGCCCATCCGGTCTCGGTGAGCGTCCACTCCGCGTCGGTGCCGTGCTCGACGAGCCCCGCGACGGCCGCGACGAGACGCTCGACGCCCTCGAGCGTGCTGCCGAGGCCGATGCTGGCGCGGACCGCGGTGGCGGAACGCTCGCCCCACGGGTCCTCGAGGAGCTCGTCGACGAGCAGGTGGGCGCAGAACTTGCCGTCCCGCACGCCGATGCCGTGCTCGACGGAGAGGACCTGCGAGACGAGCGAGGAGTCCCAGCCGTCCATGGTGAAGGCGACGACGCCGACCCGGTCGCTGTCGTCACCGAAGATCGACAGGACCTCGACGCCCGCGACGTCGTCGAGTCCGGCGCGGAGCCGCTCGAGGAGGCGGGTCTCGTGCTCCTCGATGGCCTCGCGGTGCCGGCGGATCGTCGAGCAGGCCGCGGCGAGGGCGATGGCGCCGATGACGTTGGGGCTGCCGCCCTCGTGGCGCGCCGGCCCGGTCGCCCACGTGGTGCCGTCCTCGGTCACCGAGCGCGTCGCGCCGCCACCGAGCAGGTAGGGGTTGCCGGCGTCGAGCCAGTCGGAGCGCCCGGCGAGGACGCCCGCGCCGTAGGGGGCGTACGTCTTGTGCCCCGAGAACGCGACGTAGTCGGCGTCCCACGCGGCGAGGTCGATGGTGCGGTGCGCCGAGAGCTGGGCCGCGTCGACGGCGATCCGGGCGCCGTGCTCGTGCGCCAGGGTGGCGAAGCGCTCGACCGGCCAGACCTCTCCCGTCACGTTCGAGGCGGCCGCGACGACGACGAGGCGGTGGCGCGACGGGTGGTCGGTCAGCGCCTCCTCGAGCAGGGCGTGCGCGTCCTCGACGGTCTGCGGGACGGGGAGGCGCACGGTGCGGAAGCGGCCCCAGGGCAGCAAGGTCGAGTGGTGCTCGGTGCCGAAGACGAAGACCGTCGTGCGGCTCGGCAGCGCCTTGCTCAGCAGGGCCCACGAGTCGGTCGTCGTCCGGGTGAAGATGACGGAGTCGCCCTCACGCGCGCCGACGAAGGCGGCGACCTCGGCGCGGGCCTGCTCGTACCACGCGCTCGTCAGCCGCGAGGCGAACCCGGCGCCGCGGTGCACGGACGAGTAGGTCTCGAGCGCGCGGTCGACCGCGGCCTGGACCGTCTCGAGCGCCGGCGTCGAGGCCGCGTGGTCGAGGTTGGCGTATGCCGTGTCGCCGTGGAGCGTGGGCACGCGCAGTCCCGCGCCGACGACGGTGGGCAGCGTGCGCGCCTCGGGCACGACGTGCAGGGCGCGGGTGCGCACGACGGGTGCGGGGGAGCCGCCACAGAGGGAGGCCGCTGGGTGCGTCGAGGGAAGGACCGACATGGGAGTGCTCCTGGGTCATGGGACCCACCCGGTGCAGGTCCGCGCTTGCCGACCTCGATCACACGTTCAGACCGAGGATGGCCTGGTCGTCACCCGGAGCACCCCACCGCGGAGGAGGGTTGCTGGCCAGCGAGCCGGGGCTTGTCACTGGCACTCATGACCTGCGCCCGACGATAAAGGGGTCGGTCGCCGGCTGTCCACCGCCCGGTCCCCGGGTGTCGCGATCTGAGACGCCGACCCCGCCGGGGCCCTCGCGGGACGACGGCGGGCGCGGCCACGGCATACGGCGGCCGCGTCCGACTGGTCAGCCCTGTTGCGCGTGTGACGCGTGAGTTCAGCGGTGCGTTGACGTACGGTGCGAGCATGGCGTCACGTCCGTCCACCAACCAGCGCTCGAGCTCCGCCGCGGCCACCCGTGCCAAGGGGTCCGCGGGCAGCGCCTCGTCACGCCCTCCGGCAGCCCGGGGCGGCCGGCCCGCGCAGCGCAAGCCCGCGGCCCGCAAGCCCGCCGCCAAGACCGCGTCCAAGACGCGGGGCGGAGGCCTCCCCTTCCCGCTCGGCGCGATGCGCAACACGTGGATGGGCGTCTCGCACATGGCGGGGGGAGCGGTGCGCCGCGTCGGCCACAGTGCCGCCGACCTCGAGCCGGAGCACCGCCGCGACGGCATCGGCTTCGCGCTCATCGCGCTCGCCGTCGTCGTCGCCGCCCGTGAGTGGTGGGGCGTCTCCGGCACCTTCGGCCAGGTGGTGCACGCCGTCTTCGCCGGCACCTTCGGCCGCGTCGCCTACGCCGTCCCGCTCGTGCTGCTCGCCCTCGGCCTGCGCATGCTGCGCGCCCCCCAGGACGACGCCGCGACCAACCGCGTCGTCGTCGGCACCATCGCCCTGACCTTCGCCGCGTGCGGTCTGTCGCACCTTGCCGACGGCATCCCCAACCCGCCCGACGGCGCCGACGGCATGCGTGCCGCCGGCGGCATCCTCGGCTTCCTCGCCTCGAGCCCGCTCGCGGCGGCCGTCTCGACCTACGGGGCGCTCGTCCTGCTCGTCCTGCTCGGTCTCTTCGGCCTGCTCGTCATCACGGCGACGCCGGTCAACATGATCCCGACCCGCCTGCGCCAGCTGCGCGCCCTCGTCATCGACCGCGACCACGTCGACGAGCAGCCCGACGAGGCTCTCGACGCCCCTGCCGCAGCGGTGAAGCGCGCGCGCCGCAAGGCCGTCGACCTCGCCGACCGCGACGGCGACGAGGCGTTCCGCCAGGCCGCGCAGAAGGCCCTCGAGGACGAGGCGACCACGCAGCTGCGACCGGGCGAGAAGCGCCCGACCCCTCCCGGTCTGCTCGCCCCGCGTCCCGGCGGCGAGAAGGGGGTCGAGAAGGTCATCGACGCCACCGACCCCAAGACGCTCGGGGCGCCCGACACGAGCAAGGTCGGACCCAAGGCCGAGCTCATCCCGCCGCCCATGTCCGACCTGCCGGCTCGCGTCGAGCAGCTCAGTCTCGGCGGCGACATCACCTACCAGCTGCCCGACCACGCGATGCTGACGCCGGGGCCGCCGCACAAGACGCGCAGCGAGACCAACGACCGCGTCGTCGAGTCGCTGACCAACGTCTTCGACCAGTTCGACATCGACGCCGCCGTCACGGGGTTCACCCGCGGCCCGACGGTCACGCGCTACGAGGTCGAGCTCGGCTCGGGCACCAAGGTCGAGCGCGTCACCGCCCTCTCCAAGAACATCGCGTATGCCGTCGCCTCGGCCGACGTGCGCATCCTCAGCCCCATCCCGGGCAAGTCCGCGATCGGCATCGAGATCCCGAACCTCGACCGCGAGAACGTGTCCCTCGGCGACGTGCTGCGCAGCAACACGGCCCGCACCAACGAGCACCCGATGGTCATGGGTGTCGGCAAGGACGTCGAGGGCGCCTACGTCATCGCCAACCTCGCGAAGATGCCGCACCTGCTCGTCGCGGGCGCCACCGGCTCGGGCAAGTCGAGCTTCGTCAACTCGATGATCACCTCGATCCTCATGCGCTCGACGCCCGAGGAGGTCCGGATGATCCTCGTCGACCCGAAGCGCGTCGAGCTGACGGCCTACGAAGGCATCCCGCACCTCATCACGCCGATCATCACCAACCCCAAGAAGGCCGCCGAGGCCCTCGCGTGGGTCGTCAAGGAGATGGACCAGCGCTACGACGACCTCGCGGCGTTCGGCTTCAAGCACGTCGACGACTTCAACAAGGCGGTCCGCGCCGGCAAGGTCAAGCCGCTGCCAGGCTCGGAGCGCCAGATCACGACCTACCCCTACCTCCTCGTCGTCGTCGACGAGCTCGCCGACCTCATGATGGTCGCCCCGCGCGACGTCGAGGAGTCGGTCGTGCGCATCACCCAGCTCGCCCGTGCCGCCGGCATCCACCTCGTCCTCGCGACGCAGCGTCCGTCGGTCGACGTCGTCACGGGCCTCATCAAGGCCAACGTCCCCTCGCGCATGGCGTTCGCGACGTCCTCGCTCGCGGACTCCCGCGTCGTGCTCGACCAGCCCGGCGCCGAGAAGCTCATCGGCCAGGGTGACGCGCTCTTCCTGCCGATGGGCGCGAGCAAGCCGATGCGTGTCCAGGGCGCGTGGGTCAACGAGTCCGAGATCCACGAGGTCGTCAAGTTCGTCACGACCCAGCTCAAGCCCAACTACGTCGAGAACGTCACCGTCGCGGCGCCCAAGAAGCAGATCGACGACGACATCGGCGACGACCTCGACGTGCTGCTCCAGGCCACCGAGCTCGTCGTCACGACCCAGTTCGGCTCGACGTCGATGCTCCAGCGCAAGCTGCGCGTCGGCTTCGCCAAGGCCGGACGGCTCATGGACCTGCTCGAGTCGCGCGGCGTCGTCGGCCCGAGCGAGGGCTCCAAGGCCCGCGACGTGCTCGTGCGCCCGGACGACCTCGAGCAGACGCTCGCGCTGCTGCGCGGCGAGGACGTGCCGCACCCCAACGAGCCCGTCGACGACGACTTCGCCGACATCGTCGAGCCCGCCGAGCCGTACGCCGCCCCGCCCGTCGACGTGGAGCCCCCGGACGTGTCGGCCGGCTACGCCGAGGAGCCCGACGATGAGGTCGCGCCGCAGCGCACGGCCTCGCTCGTCGCCGAGCGCGGTGAGCAGCGTGCCCACGAGGACGAGACGACCGCGGTCCCGACGGCGCGGTGGACGCCCGGCGACATGACGCGCACGGTCGACGAGGACGACGAGGAGTCCGAGGATGCCTGGAACCTCACCGACCGCGGCGGTCGAGAGCGCTACTGACCCCCGAGGGCCCGACACCCTGAGGCCGAGAGCCCCGACCCCACCGCGGTTCAGGGGTTGAAGCGGTAGCCGAGACCGGGTTCGGTGACGAGGTGGCGCGGGTTCGCCGGGTCGGGCTCGAGCTTGCGGCGCAGCTGGTTGGCGTAGACGCGCAGGTAGTTCGACTCGCGCCCGTACGAAGGGCCCCAGACGGCTCTGAGCAGGTCCTGCTGCTGGACGAGGTGACCGGGCTCGCGGCACAGCGCCTCGAGCACCCGCCACTCGGTCGGCGTGAGACGGACGTCCTCGCCCTCGACGGTCGCCCTCCGCTCGGCGAAGTCGAGGACGAAGTGGTCGGTCGCGACCGGCCCGAGGTGCCGGCCGAGGTCGCCGCCGCGGCGCACGGCCGCGCGCACCCGAGCGAGCAGCTCCTCGACACCGAAGGGCTTCGTGACGTAGTCGTCCGCGCCGAGGTCGAGCGCCTCGATCTTGTCGTCGGACTCGTGACGTGCCGACAGGACGATGACCGGGACGACCGACGCGGCGCGGATGCGGCGCAGCACCTCGGTGCCGTCGAGGTCGGGCAGTCCGAGGTCGAGGATGACGACGTCGGGTGCGTCCTCGAGCACCGACTGGACCGCGGTGCGACCGTCGGCGGCCGTGACGACCTCGTTGCCGTGGGCCCGCAGCGCGATCGTCAGGGTGCGCTGAAGCCGCGGGTCGTCGTCGACGACGAGCACTCGGGTCACGCGTCCTCCTTCGTCTCGGCAGGCCCGGCAGGCCCGGCAGGCCCAGCAGCCTCGGTCGAGGTGATGCTGTCAGCCACGTCGGTGCCGCCATCACCTCGACCCGAGGGGACCGGCGGGGTGAGCGGCAGCTCGACGACCATCGTGAGGCCACCGCCCGGGGTGTCCTCCGGCACGAGCGAGCCGCCCAGCACGGTCATCAGTCCCCGAGCCACAGCCAGGCCGAGGCCGAGGCCGTCGCCCTGCGGGGCGTCCCCGGCCCGCTGGAACGCAGCGAAGATGCGCTCCTTGTCGGCATCGGACACGCCCGGTCCGCGGTCGATGACCCGCAGCTGCACGGTGGCTCCGATCCGGCCTGCCGTGAGGCGCACCTCTGCGTCGCCGCTGTGCCTCAGGGCGTTCTCGACGACGTTGGCGAGCACGCGGTCGAGCAGTCCCAGGTCGGTCCGCACGAGGGGGAGGTCCGGCTCGAGGTCGACGTCGACGCGCTGGGGGGCGGAGGTGGTGCGCACCGTCGACACGACGGCGTCGAGCAGGTCGATCGAGTGGTGGTGCGCGCGCACGGCACCGGTCTCGAGCCGGGACAGGTCGAGGAGGTTGCCGATGAGGGCGTCGAGGCGGTCCGCGCTCTCCTCGATCGACTCGAGCAGCTCTGCCTCGTCGTCGGCCGTCAGGTCGAGACCGGACTGGCGCAGCGTGGAGACCCCCGCCTTGATGCTCGCGAGGGGCGTGCGCAGATCGTGCGAGACGGCGGCGAGCAGAGTCGTGCGCGCGGCGTTGTCGCGGGCGAGCCCGGCGGCCTCGCGCGCGGCCCGGACGAGCTGCTCGCGTCCGTGCAGGATCGCGGCGTGGGTGGCGTACGCGTTGACGACGCGCTGGTCCTCGGCCGCCACGGGCGGTCCGTCGAGCAGCAGGTGGACACCGTCGTCGACGGTGATGTCCAGAGCCCACACGGCGCCGGCCGGGAGCACGGTGCCTGCGGGCAGGTGGGGGTCGGTCGAGGCGACGACGGTCGACGGCTGGTCCGGGTGCGACTCGGTGAGCACGGCAGCGCGCATGCCGAGGTCGTCGCGCGCCCGGTCGAGCAGGGCCGGCAGGGGTCGCGGCTCGGCGAGCAGGTCGCGGCTCATCGCGGCGAGCGCCGACGACTCGCGCTCGGCCGAGACCGCCTGCTCGGTGCGCCGGGCTGCGACGTTGACGACCGACGAGACCGCCATGGCCACGAGCACGAAGACGGCGAGAGCCAAGGCGTTGGGTGGGTCACTGATGGTGAGCGTGCCCCGTGGCTCGGTGAAGAACCAGTTGACGACGAGCGAGCCGACGACGGCGCAGAAGAGCGCCGGCCAGATGCCACCCACGAGGGCGCACACGACGGTCAGCGCGAGGTAGAGGAGCAGGTCGAGCGAGAGCGTGTGCCCCTCCCGGGTGGCGACGAGCACGGCGGTCAGCCCGACGAGGGCGACGACGGCGAACAGCATCCCGCCGACGACCCGGCGGGCGGGCAGGCCAGTGGCGTTCCGGCGACGGCTGGCGACCTTCGACCCCTCGTGAGGGACCAGGTGGACGTCGATGTCGCCCGAGCCGTCGGCCACCTCGGAGGCGATGCTCGGACGCAGGATCTGCTGCCACCGGCCTCGCCGGCTGACGCCGACGACGATCTGCGTCGCGTTGACGCCGCGGGCGTGGTCGAGGATCGCCTCTGCGACGTCCTGGCCGGAGACGTCCTGGAACTCCGCCCCGAGGTCGCGAGCCAGTTGCCGCAGCCGAACCAGCACGGCAGGGTCGGTCGACGTGAGGCCCTCGGACGACCGGACGTGACAGGCGATGAGGTCACCGCCGGCCGCGCGGGTGGCGAGGCGGGCACCTCGCCGGAGCAGCGTCTCGCTGCCGGCGCCGCCGGTCAGGGCCACGACGACGCGCTCGCGAGTGGGCCACTGCTCGCTGATGCCCTGGTCGGCCCGGTAGCGTTCGAGCGCCTCGTCGACCCGGTCCGCGAGCCACAGCAGCGCGATCTCGCGCAACGCGGAGAGGTTCCCCGTCCGGAAGTAGTTGGCGAGGGCGGCATCGACCTTGTCGGGTCCGTAGATGTTTCCGTGCGCCATCCGACGGCGCAGCGCCTCGGGTGACATGTCCACGAGCTCCACCTGGTCGGCCCGGCGTACGACCTCGTCGGGGACGGTCTCCTGCTGTCGGATGCCCGTGATCGACTCGACGACGTCGTTGAGCGACTCGAGGTGCTGGATGTTGACGGTCGAGATGACGTCGATGCCGGCCTCGAGGATCTCCTCGACGTCCTGCCAGCGCTTCTCGTGCCCGTCACGCGACGCGTCCCCGGCCCCGCCGCCCGACGGGGCGCCCGAGCCGGGGACGTTGGTGTGGGCGAGCTCGTCGACGAGGACCACGTGAGGGTGTCGGGCGAGGACCGCGGCGACGTCGAGCTCGGTGAGCCGGTTGCCGCGGTACTCGACCGTGCGACGAGGGAGGACCTCGAGGCCCTCGAGCATGGCCGCCGTGTGGGACCGCCCGTGCGTCTCGACGTAGCCGACGACGACGTCCGTGCCCCGCGAGAGGCGCCGGTGCGCCTCGTCGAGCATCGCGACCGTCTTGCCGACTCCGGGCGCGGCCCCGAGGTAGATCCGAAGCGACCCTCGACCCATGCGCTGATCCTCTCAGGTCACCCGGCGCTCGGCGCCGAGAGACGCGCGAGGGCGAGGTTGAGCTCGAGGACGTCGACCCGCGGCTGGCCCAGGAAGCCGGCAATGCGGTCCTGTGAATGCTCCTCGACGAGCGCCCGGACCCGGGTGACGTCGAGACCTCGGGCTGCGGCGACGCGCTCGACCTGGGCGACGGCATACGCCGGCGTGATGTGGGGGTCCAGCCCGCTGCCCGATGCGGTGAGCGCGTCGGCGGGAGCGGTCGAAGGGTCGAGACCCGCTGCCCCCGCGCGCTTGGCGACCTCGGCCTCGAGGTCAGCACCGGGCCCGAGGTTGGTTCCACCGCTCGTATCGCCGGCGTAGTCGCTGGCCGAGGGGCGACCGTGGAACCACTCGTCGCCCTGCCACTGCTGGCCGATGAGGCTCGAGCCGACGACCCTGGTTCCGGACGAGACGAGCGAGCCGGCCGCCTGGTCGCGTCCGGCGACCTGGCCGACGCCCCACACCGCGGCGGGGTAGAGCACGCCGAACAGCACGGTGAGGACGAGCATGGCCCGAAGGCCCGCGAGGGACTGCTTGATGACGTTGTCCACGTGTCTCACATCATTCCGGGGAGGTGGCTCACGACGAGGTCGATCAGCTTGATGCCGATGAACGGGGCGATGACGCCGCCGACTCCGTAGATGAGGATGTTGCGCCGCAGCAGGGCAGTGCTTCCGGAGGGCCGGTAGCGAACCCCCCTCAGCGACAAGGGGATCAGCGCGACGATGACGAGGGCGTTGAAGATCACGGCCGAGAGCATTGCCGACTTCGGGGTCGAGAGGCCCATGATGTTGAGGGCCTCGAGGCCGGGGAAGAGCACGACGAACATCGCCGGGATGATCGCGAAGTACTTCGCGATGTCGTTGGCGATCGAGAAGGTCGTCAACGCTCCTCGGGTGATGAGCAGCTGCTTGCCGATGGAGACGATGTCGATGAGCTTCGTCGGGTCGGAGTCGAGGTCGACCATGTTGGCCGCCTCCTTGGCCGCCGAGGTTCCGGTGTTCATCGCCACGCCGACGTCCGACTGGGCCAGGGCGGGGGCGTCGTTCGTGCCGTCGCCAGTCATCGCCACGAGACGGCCGCCCTGCTGCTCCTTCCGGATCAGGGCCATCTTGTCCTCGGGTGTGGCCTCGGCGAGGAAGTCGTCGACCCCGGCCTCCTCCGCGATGGACTTCGCCGTGAGCGGGTTGTCGCCCGTGATCATGACGGTGCGGATGCCCATCGCGCGCAGCTGGGCGAAGCGCTCCTTCATGCCGGGCTTGACGACGTCCTTGAGGTGGATGACGCCGAGCACCCGGGCCGGCCCGCCCGGCTGCTTCGACGCGACGACCAGAGGGGTCCCGCCGGAGCTGGCGATCCCGGCGACCTCGGTGAGCACCCCGGACGGAACGCCACCTCCGTGGTCGGAAGCCCAGCGGCACACGGCATCGGACGCGCCCTTGCGCACGGCCGTGCCGTCGGGCAGGTCGATCCCCGACATGCGGGTCTGCGCGGTGAACTCCACGAACGTGGCACCCTCGCGCCGGACTCCGTCGAAGCGCGTACGCGTCTCGTCGGCGAGGCCCCGCGCGGACAGCTCGACGATCGAGCGCCCCTCGGGCGTCTCGTCGGCCAGTGAGGAGAGGTAGGCCGCCTCGGTGACCTCCACGTCCGGAAGGCCGGGGGCCGCGAGCAGCTCGGTTGCTCGGCGGTTGCCGAACGTGATGGTGCCGGTCTTGTCGAGCAGCAGCGTCGACACGTCGCCCGCTGCCTCGACGGCACGGCCCGACATCGCGAGGACGTTGTGCTGCACGAGCCGGTCCATGCCGGCGATGCCGATCGCGGAGAGCAGCGCCCCGATCGTCGTGGGGATGAGGCAGACGAGCAGGGCCACGAGCACGACGACAGACTGCTCCTGGCCGGAGTAGACGGCGAGCGGCTGGATCGCCATGACGGCGAGGACGAAGATGATCGTCAGCGTGGTGAGCAGGATGGTCAGCGCGATCTCGTTGGGCGTCTTCTGCCGTGCCGCGCCCTCGACGAGGGCGATCATCCGGTCGATGAAGGTCTCACCGGGCTTGGTCGTGATGCGCACCGTGATGCCGTCGGAGAGCACGGTCGTGCCGCCCGTGACGGCGCACCGGTCACCACCGGACTCACGGATGACGGGAGCGGACTCGCCGGTGATCGCCGACTCGTCCACGGTGGCCATGCCCTCGACGACGTCCCCGTCACCGGGGATGACCTGGCCGGGACGCACGACGACGACGTCGCCGATCGTGAGGTCGGAGGCAGCCACGGTCTCGACGGAGCCGTCGGCGCTCCGGCGCTGCGCCGTCGTCGTGGTCCGGGTGGCGCGCAGCGTGGCCGCCTGCGCCTTGCCGCGGCCCTCGGCGACGGCCTCGGCCATGTTGGCGAAGAGGACGGTGGCCCACAGCCACAGGGTGATGCTCCACGCGAACCACGAGGGGTCGACGATGGCGACGACGGTGGTCAGGAGCGAGCCGATCCACACGACGAAGACGACGGGACTGTGCCACACGTGACGCGGGTCGAGCTTGCGCACGGCCTCGGGGAAGGTCGCGACCAGCTGGCGCGCGAGCGTGCCGAGCGACAGCGGGGCCTTCCCCGCCCTGATGAGAGGCATCTCGCTGCCGGAGCCGCCGCGCCGGTGGGCCGAGCCGCCGTGGGCGCCGGGGCCGCGCGGGTCGGTGGTGTCGGGGGACGACGGGGTCGTCGTCGGGGACGGGGTCATGACAGTGCCTCCGCGAGGGGACCGAGGGCCAGGGCAGGGAAGAACGTGAGTCCGGTGACGATGATCGCCACCCCGACGAAGAGGCCCGCGAACGTGGGTGTGTGGGTGGGAAGGGTGCCAGCGTTGGCTGGCCGACGTCGTTGCGCCACCAGGGAACCGGCAAGGGCCAGCACGAGGACGATCGGCACGAAGCGGCCGAGGAACATGCACAGGGCGAGGGTGAGGTTCGTGTACGGCGTGTCGGCCGAGAAGCCGGCGAACGCGCTGCCGTTGTTGTTGGCGGCCGAGGCGTAGGCGTACATCACCTCAGTGAGCCCGTGCGGGCCGCTCGCGAGCATCTGCGACGACACCAGGGGCGCCACCATGCCGATCCCCGTGAAGACGAGCACGAGGGCCGGCATGACGAGCAGGGCCAGCGCGACCAGCGTGATCTCGCGCCGACCGATCTGCTTGCCGAGCAGCTCGGGCGTGCGCCCGACCATGAGCCCGGAGATGAAGACGGTCAGCATCGCGAGGAGCAAGGCGCCGTAGAGTCCCGACCCGACACCGCCGGGGGAGACCTCGCCGAGGAGCATGTGGACGAGCGCACCGCCTCCACCGAGAGGGCTGTAGCTCTCGTGCATCGAGTTGACGGCGCCGGTCGAGGTGCCGGTGGTGCTCGCCGCGAAGAGGGCGGACGGCCAGACGCCGAAACGCACCTCCTTGCCCTCGAGGCCGCCGAGCGGGCCGCTCGCCGCGCTCACCTCGGCCCACGTCACGGCCGCGACCATGAGGCCCCAGAGCGTCGCCATGAAGCCGAGCACTGCCCAGCCCTGCCGCCGGTCGCCGACGAGGATGCCGTAGGTCCGCGGCAGGGAGAACGGGATGACGAGCAGCAGGAAGATCTCGACGAGGTTCGTGATGGCGTTCGGGTTCTCGAAGGGGTGGGCGGAGTTGGCGTTGAAGTAGCCGCCGCCGTTCGTGCCGAGCTCCTTGATCGCCTCCTGCGACGCGACGAGGCCGCCCTGGACGACCTGCGACCCGCCGGAGAGCGTCGTGACCTCCGTCGGCGCCGTGAGGTTCTGGATGACGCCGCCGAGCAGCAGGACGACGGCCCCGACGACGGCGAGGGGCAGCAGGACACGCAGCGACCCACGCACGAGGTCGACCCAGAAGTTGCCGATCTCGGCCCCGCTCGAACGGGCGAGGCCGCGCACGAGCGCCACGGCCACCGCCAGCCCCACCGCCGGCGAGACGAAGTTCTGGACGGTCAGCCCGAGCGTCTGGACGAGCGGCGACGTGCCGGACTCCCCGGCATACGACTGCCAGTTGGTGTTCGTCACGAACGAGACGGCCGTGTTGAGAGCGGTGTCGAGGTTCATCGACGCACCGCGGGCGAACGGCAGGAAGCCCTGCAGGGCGATGAGCGCGAAGAGCAGGACGACGCCGACGACGGAGAAGCCGAGGACAGCGACGGCATACGTGCTCCAGCGCTGCTCGGACGCGGGGTCGACGCGGCACAGGCGGTAGACGAGGCGCTCCACGCGCCAGTCCCGGGTGTCGGTGAAGACGCGTGCCATCCACGACCCGAGTGGCACGTGGACGGCGGCGAGCGCGGCGACGAGGACGGCGATCGTGAGCAGCCCGCTGACGGTGTCGCTCATCAGAACCGGTCCGCGTGGAGCAGGACGTGGACGAGGTACACCAGCACGGCGACGCCGACCACGAGGAGGAGGATGGAGGTGAACATGACTCCTTCCTAGGGTCGCCCGCCGGGCGCCCTGCAGCCGTTGACCGCGCGCTGACGGCTCTTGACGCGTTCTTGACGGGCCCGCCACTAGAGTCCGAGTCGTGAGTGCGTCGCTGGAGCTCTGGCCGTCATCGCCCCGTCGCGCCGGGCCGCCGTCACGGCTCGACCAGCTGCGGCGCAAGGTCAACGAGCTGCCATGCGCCCTGCTCCTCTTCGTCCAGCTGGGTGCGCTGTTGGCCTACCCCTTCGTCGAGACCGCGACCCTCGGTGACTACCGCGAGGCGGGACGCGCGGTCTTCGGCCTCATCGGCCTGCTCGTGCTCTTCCTCGCCGTGCGCGCGGTGCGGGCGACCCCGGCGCTGACGTGGGTCGCCGTCGTGCTGGGCGGGCCGGTGGTCCTGCTCACCGTGGCCGAGGCCGTGTGGCCCGACAACAGCCCGATCGCCTTCTGGAGCGCCCTGCTGCACGCGCTCTTCTACTTCTACACGGGCTACGGCCTGCTGCGGTACATGTTCGCCGACAACTGGGTGACCCGTGACGAGCTCTACGCCACGGGCGCGACGTTCACCGTCGTCGCCTGGGGCTTCGCCTACCTCTACGTCGCCGTGCAGTTCATCTGGCCGAACTCGTTCACCATCTACGGCGAGACCCTGCCGGGGGTACGCACCTGGTACGAGCTGCTCTACCTCTCGATCACGACGATGACCTCGACCGGCCTCTCCGACATCTACGCCGTGACCCCGCACGCCCGCTCGTTCGTGCTGCTCCAGCAGATCGCCGGCATGCTCTACGTCGCGCTCGTCGTCGCCCGCCTCGTCGGGCTCACCATCGCTCGTTTCCGTCAGTAGCGGGCTGCGCCCACCGAGGGCGTATGCCGTGTGCCCGGGTCGGGCAGGCAGCGCTCAGCGGGTGCCGTCGAGCTCGGCGAAGGTCCTGAGGCTCGGGGTGCGGGTCGTCTGGAGGTCGCGGGCCACGGCTTCGACGTCGCGCATGACGCGGAGCGTGTTGCCGCGGACGAGCTGCGCGACGTCGGCCTCGGACCACGACCGCTCGAGCAGGGCGGCGACGAGCCGCGGGTAGCCGCTGACGTCCTCGAGCCCGACCGGGAAGGTGTCGGTGCCGTCGTAGTCGCCGCCGATCCCGATGTGGTCGATGCCGGCCACCTCGCGCACGTGCTCGAGGTGGGCGACGACCTGCTCGATCGTCGCGTCCGGCTTGGGGCGATCACGCTGCCACCCGGCGGTAAACCGGCCGAACGCCTCCCAGTCGCGCGCCTCCACGCCCACCTCCGCCGCGGCGGCGGCGGCCTCGACGCGCCAGGCGGCGGTCGCGGGCGAGACGAACTCGGGGACGAAGGTCACCATGCACACGCCGCCGTTGGCGGGCAGCGCGCCGAGCACGTCGTCGGGCACGTTGCGGGGGGTGTCGCACAGGGCCAGCGCCGAGGAGTGGCTGAAGATGACCGGTGCGTCGGTGGTCCCGAGCGCGTCCCGCATCGTCGTCCCGGCGACGTGGCTGAGGTCGACCATCATCCCGAGGCGGTTCATCTCGCGCACGACCTCGCGGCCGAACTCGCTGAGGCCGCCGACGACGGGCACGTCGGTGGCCGAGTCGGCCCAGGGCGTGTTGTCGTTGTGCGTCAGCGTCAGGTAGCGCACGCCGAGGACGTGGAGCATCCGCAGGGTCCCGAGCGAGCAGTCGATGGAGTGACCGCCCTCGGCGCCGAGGAGCGACGCGACGCGGCCCGTCGCGGTGGCAGCCTCCACCTCGTCCGCGGTGCGGGCGAGCGCCAGCCGGTCGGCATACGACCCGATCATCCGGTGCACGCCGTCGACCTGCTCGAGCGTCGCCGTGACGGCCGAGTCGCCCTGGAGGGTGCTCGGCACGAAGACCGACCAGAACTGCGCGCCGACCCCGCCCTCGGTGAGGCGGGGCAGGTCGGTCTGCGTCGTCGTGAGGCGGCCGGAGATGTCGAGGGCCTCGAAGTCGTAGCCGGTCTGCTCGCGGGCCTCCCACGGGAGGTCGTTGTGGCCGTCGACGAGGGGGTGCGCCCGCAGCAGGTCGCGGGCCCTCGTGAGCAGGTCGTCGTGGCCGTGGGCGGCGGTTCCGAGCATGTCGGCCATTGAACACCCCGGCATCTAGAGTGGACGCATGACCCCTCCCCACCCGAGCGCCGACAAGAGCGTCGCACTCGTCACCCTCGGGTGCACGCGCAACGAGGTCGACTCGGAGGAGCTGGCCGGTCGGCTGCTCGCGGAGGGATGGCGTCTCGTCGACGACGCGTCCGAGGCCGATGTCGCCGTCGTCAACACGTGCGGCTTCGTCGAGCAGGCCAAGAAGGACTCCATCGACGCGCTGCTCGAGGCCTCCGACCTCAAGGGCGAGGGCAGCCGCACGCAGAAGGTCGTCGCCGTCGGCTGCCTCGCCGAGCGCTACGGCAAGGAGCTCGCCGACCAGCTGCCCGAGGCCGACGCCGTGCTCGGCTTCGACTCCTACCGCGACATGAGCACGCACCTGCAGACGATCCTCGCGGGCGGCCACGTCGAGAGCCACACGCCGGGCGACCGTCGCACGTTGCTCCCGCTGACCCCGGTCGAGCGCCAGCAGGGCTCCGCGTCCGTCGCGCTGCCGGGCCACGGTGACCCACGCCCAGACCTCGCCGACGACGACGTGCCGACCCCCGCCTCCGGTCCCCGGGTCATCCGCGCGCGCCTCGACGGTCGTCCGTGGGCGCCGCTCAAGATCGCCTCGGGCTGTGACCGTCGCTGCTCGTTCTGCGCCATCCCGATGTTCCGTGGCGCGTTCCTGTCGCGCCGTCCCGCCGACGTCGTCGCCGAGGGCCGCTGGCTCGCCGAGCAGGGCGTCAAGGAGCTCTTCCTCGTCTCCGAGAACTCCACGAGCTACGGCAAGGACCTCGGCGACCTCGCCCTGCTCGAGAAGCTGCTGCCCGAGCTGACCGCGATCGAGGGCATCGAGCGCGTCCGCGTCTCCTACCTCCAACCGGCCGAGATCCGGCCCGGCCTGCTGCGCGCCATGGCCGACACCCCCGGCGTCGTGCCCTACTACGACATCTCCTTCCAGCACGCGTCCGAGCCGCTCCTGCGCTCGATGCGCCGGTTCGGCTCGCGCGAGGCCTTCCTCGAGCTCCTCGGGCGGGTGCGTGCCGACGCTCCCGAGGCCGGCATCCGCTGCAACGTCATCGTCGGCTTCCCGGGCGAGACCGAGGCCGACCTCGACGAGCTCGAGGCCTTCCTCACGGAGGCCCGTCTCGACGTCGTCGGCGTCTTCGGCTACTCCGACGAGGACGGCACCGAGGCCGAGGGTTACGCCGGCAAGCTGGCTCCCGAGGTCGTCGCCGAGCGTCTCGACCGCTTCACCCGCCTCGTCGAGGAGCTGAACGCCCAGCGGGCCGAGGAGCGCGTCGGCGAGCGGGTCCTCGTCCTCGTCGAGGAGATCGACGACGAGGAGGGCACCGTCGTCGGGCGCGCCGACTTCCAGGGGCCCGACGTCGACGGCGTCACCATCGTGCACGTCCCCCAGGGTGCCCCGGCCCCACAGGTCGGCGACCTCGTGCCGGCTGTCGTCGTCGGCACCGAGGGGATCGACCTCGTCGCGGAGCCGCGATGACGCCACAGACCTTCCACCGGGGGGAGGGGCCGGCGCCCCGACCGACCGACTGGAACCTGCCCAACGCCCTGACGGTCCTGCGCTTCCTGCTCGTCCCGGTCTACGCCGCGCTGCTCTTCCAGGACGGCGGCAACGAGCCGTGGTGGCGCTTCTGGGCGTGGGCGGTCTTCGTCCTCGCCGCGGTCACTGACGGCATCGACGGCAAGATCGCGCGGCAGCGCGGTGAGATCACCAACTTCGGCAAGGTCGCCGACCCCATCGCCGACAAGGCGCTGACCGGCACGGCCTTCATCGGGCTGTCGCTGCTCGGGGTCGTGTGGTGGTGGGTGACCGTCGTCATCCTCGTCCGCGAGATCGGCATCACCGTGCTGCGCTTCGTCGTCATCCGGCACGGCGTCATGCCGGCCGGCCGTGGCGGCAAGCTCAAGACGATGCTCCAGACGCTGTCGCTCGGGGCCCTGACCTTCCCGCTCTGGGTGCTCCCGTTCGGCAGCGCATGGTTGCTCGTGGCCTACGTCGTGCTCGGCGCGGCGCTCGTCATGACCGTGGTCAGCGGCATCGACTACGTCTTCAAGGCGGCACGGCTGCGCGAGACGAGTGAGCGCACGCTGGCCCGGCGGGCCGCCCGCGCCGCCGCCCGGGAGGCGAGGTCCGAGACGCCGGACGGGTCCACCGGCGACCCGGCGCCACCCCGGACCGCGAAGCGGGACTGACGTGGAAGACGTGTCCGAGGCGCCGGGGTCATGTCTCGTGGCCCGGCTGACCGAGGCACGCCAGACCGTGGCCTGTGCCGAGTCGCTGACCGCGGGGCTCGTCGCCGCCACCGTGGCCGACACCCCTGGCGCGTCCGTGGTGCTGCTCGGTGGGGTCGTCGCGTATGCCGCCGAGGTGAAGACGGCGCTGCTCGACGTGCCCGACGAGCTCATCGCACGGGTGGGCACCGTCGACCCCGAGGTGGCCGCGCTCATGGCCGAGGGCGTACGCCGTCGGCTCGGCTCCACGTGGGGCCTCGCCACGACCGGTGTGGCCGGTCCGGGACCGTCGGAGGGCAAGCCGGCGGGCACCGTCCACGTGGCTGTCTCCGGTCCGTCGGGAACAGTGACGCGTGCCCTGGAGTTGAACGGGACCAGGGCCGAGATCCGGTCGGCCACCGTGGACGCGGTGCTCCGGCTCGCGGTGGAGGAGACGGGCGCCACGCGCCAAACACCTGCGCCGCCGTGGGACCCTCGGGGTACGGTAGGGCTGTCGGGTCACCCCGACGACGGCACGGCACCCGAACGCACGACACCAGCGACCTGAAGGAGGACGACATGACGACACTGCTGCGGCGCGAGCTCGGCGACGTCCTCCGTGAGCGCCGGCGCGCCCAGGGCCGCACCCTCCGTGAGGTCTCTGCGACGGCCTCTGTCTCCCTCGGCTACCTCAGCGAGGTCGAGCGCGGCGAGAAGGAAGCCTCGTCCGAGCTGCTCGCCTCAATCTGCGGGGCGCTGGCCCTGCCGTTGTCGCAGGTCCTCATCGACGTGTCCAACCGGATGGCCGAGAGCGAAGGCCTCGCCCCGACCGTCTCGCTGCCCGTCCCGTCGGGCGACGTGGTGTCCGCCTCCGCTGCCTGATCGTCTACCGTGCTGGGGTGCCCAGCCCCTTCTCGGACCTCGACTCACGCCTGGACCGGGCCGTCTCGGCCTCGGACCCCTCGGACCCTGACGCGGCGGTGTCGGTGTGGCTGGGAGACCTCGACGGCCGGCCCCGCTACGAGCACGACGCGTTCGCGCCGCACTACGCCGCGTCCACGATGAAGCTCCCGCTCGTCATCGCGGCCTTCCGCCGCGTCGTGCGCGGCGAACTCGACCTCGACGCGCCGGTCGCGGTGACCGGCACCTTCGCCTCCGTGCTCGACGGATCCCCGTTCGACCTCGACGAGGCCGAGGACCAGGACCCGCAGACCTGGGCGGCGCTCGGCGGCACCCGCACGCTGGGAGAGCTGGCGGAGCAGGCCATCACCCACTCGAGCAACATCGCGACCAACCTGCTCGTCGACGTCGTCGGCCTCGACGAGGTGGCCGAGGTGCTCCGCATCGTCGGCTGCTCGCCGGCCACCGTGGTCGGGCGCGGCATCGAGGACGCCGTGGCCCGTCGAGCCGGCATCACCAACACGGTGACCGCCGCCGATCTCGGGCTCGTCATGGCCGCGGTCGGGCGCCGCGAGCCCGCCCTCGGTGGCGACGAGGTGCTGGCGCCCGTCGAGGAGATGCTGGCCCGGCAGGAGCACGTCGACCAGGTGCCGGCGGGCCTGCCGCCGGGCACCCCGACCGCGAGCAAGTCGGGCTGGATCCCGGGCGTCTCCCACGACGTCGCGCTCGTGCGGCCGGTGGGCGAGGAGCCGTTCGTCATCGCCGTCTGCACGACGATCGACCTCGACGAGACGGAGGCCGCCGTCTTCGTCGCCGGCATCGCCCGGGACGTCTGGCGTGCCGAGCACCCGACCGACGACCCGACCGACGACCCGGGGACCGTGACCGAGCCCCTGACCGAGCCCCTGACCGAGCCCCTGACCGACCTCGCGGCCCAGCCGGGGGCCGAGGGGGAGCGGGCATGACGACCGTCGCGCGGGTCACGACGACGACCTCGTCCGTGCGGCTCCACACGCCGTTCGTCACGGCCCTGCGCCGCACCGAGACCACCGACACCGTCGTCGTGACGGTCACCGACAGCGACGGCCGCACGGGTTGGGGAGAGGCGCCCCAGGTGTGGCAGGTGACGGGGGAGTCGCTCGCGAGCGCCACGGCGTGCATCGAGCAGATGCTCGCGCCTGCCGTCACGGGCCACCGGCTCGACGACCGCAGCGACCTCGCCGCTGCTGCTGCCGTCGTCCAGCGGGCCGTCGCCCGCAACTTCGGTGCCAAGGCAGCGGTCGACGCGGCCCTGCACGACCTCGTCGCCCAGGCGGAGGGCACGTCGGTGGCGGCGCTGCTCGCGACCCGGCCGGACGGCATACGCGAGGTGCTCACGACCGACGTCACCCTGTCGGCAGGTGCGGCTGACGCCCTCGCCGACACGGCGCGTGCGCGCGTCTCCGACGGCTTCCGCACCCTGAAGATGAAGGTGGGCACCGACGCGAGCACCGATGTGCAGCGTGTCGCGGCGGTGCGCGACGCCGTCGGACCCGACGTCGGCATCCGGCTCGACGCCAACCAGGGGTGGACGCGCGAGGAGGCCGTCCAGGTCATCCGCGCACTCGAGGTCGCCGACCTCGGGGTCGAGTTCGTCGAGCAGCCGGTCGTGGCCGACGACGTCGAGGGCCTGGCCTGGGTGCGGGAGCGGGTCGGGCTGCCGGTCATGGCCGACGAGTCGTGCTACGGGCCCTACGACCTCGAACGGATCATCCGGCTCGGCGCGGCGGACCTCGTCAACGTCAAGCTCGCCAAGTGCGGATCGCTCACCGTGGGCCGCGACATGCTGCGCCGCGCCCACGACGCCGGCCTGCGCACCATCGTGGGCTCGATGATGGAGAGCCACGTCGGGGTCGGGGCCGCGGCAGCGCTCGTGGCTGCCGAACCCACGACCGAGGTGAGTGACCTCGACGCCGCATGGTGGTCGGTCACGTCACCCGTCGTGGGTGGAATCGCCTACTCGGGCAACCAGATCCGTGTGCCGATGACCGACGGTCTCGGGATCAGCGGGTTCGTCCACCACGACTGACCCACCGCACGCACGAAGGGCCCCGCCGGAGCGGGGCCCTTCGAGCGTTGCAGGTGGTGTCAGTCGCCCAGGACGCGCAACGTGAACGAGCCTTCACCGTTGCCGGTGTTGGTGGCGGTGAAGCCCACGGCACGCAGCGACTCGAGGAAGGACTTGGCCTCGCCGTGGACGTCGCCCTTGACGAGGGCGTCGACCTTGTCGAGGTCGACAAAGAGCGTCGCCGTCGCGTTGCTGACGTCACCGACCGCGACCTTGAAGGTGTCGCTGTCGCCGAGCTTGCCGCCCGACTTGAGGTCGTCGGCGTAGTCGGGCGTCGTCGCCACGAAGACCTTGTCGCCCTCGACCTTGTGGGTCAGCACGTCGCCGCCGACGCCGGCCGACTCCATGAGTCGACCCACGAGCTCGTCGGCGCGCTTGGCGTCGCTCGAGACGACCTTGGCCCCGAGGACCGGCACGTCGCTCTTGAGGTCCTGCTCGGGCATGGCCAGGGTGAAGGAGCGGCCGAGCAGCACCTTGAGGTCGTCGGGCAGCTTGATGCCGAGCTGCTGCTCGACCATGCCGATCGGGTCGGACTCACCGTCGGCGGCGGCGAGGCTCTCGATCTGCTTCTTCAGCTGGGGCCACGCCGAGTCGAGCATCTGGTCGGCGCCGGAGACGTTGACGGCAGCCATCGTGTTGGCCGGCAGCGAGGCCACCTCGCTGCC
Organism: Terrabacter sp. 2TAF16; assembly: GCF_052115065.1. Taxonomy (NCBI): domain Bacteria; kingdom Bacillati; phylum Actinomycetota; class Actinomycetes; order Micrococcales; family Intrasporangiaceae; genus Terrabacter; species Terrabacter sp. 2TAF16. The sequence continues at coordinate 131,743 of NZ_JBFRFZ010000005.1, read as the reverse complement.
GTCGCCCTTGACGGACTTCGTCGCGTCGGCGCCGCGCACGACGCCGGCCATCTCGACGTAGTCTGCGTCGAAGCGGACCGCCGTCGCGAAGCGTCCCTTCGCCGAGGCCAGGGCCGTCGCGTCCATGCCGGTCGTGCCGCTGAACTTCTGGATCTCCTTCAGGCCCGCGCCCATGTCGAACCAGGCCGACAGGATGCCCTGCTCGCCGAGGGCCGCCATGTCGGAGGTGAAGTCGGCGTTCTGCGCGAGCGTGCCCTTGGCGGCAGCCGCGAGGGTGGCGTCGCCCACGCCGGGCGGCGTGACGATGGCGTAGCCGTCCTTCATCCGCAGCTCGGTGTCGGACCCGCCCTTGTCGCAGGCGAACAGCTTGGTCAGGGTGTCCTTGGCCGCGGACTCGTCCTTGACCTGGATCGCGATGGCGACGTTGGGCGCGTCCGCGGTGCCACCGGGACGGATCGCGGCGCCGACCCGGTCACCGAGCCAGGGCGCGATGTCCGTGTCGTAGCTGAACCTGGCGACGCAGTCGTTGCTCGCGTCCTTCGAGGCGAGCTGCCACAGCTGCTTGCGGGGGTCGTCGGCGCCGAGCGTGTCCTTGACCTGGGGCAGCTTGCCCAGGAAGCGCACGGCGGCGATCTTCTGGCCGGCGGACGGGTCGATGTCGAGACGGAGGTAGGCGTAGGCGTCGCCGGGCAGCACGTCGGCGGGCTGCGAACCGCCGCCGCTCAGCGTCTGGAAGGCGAAGGCGCCGGCGCCACCGAGGATGAGGGCGGTGACGACGCCACCGACGAGCAGACCCGTGCGCTTGCGGCCCCCGGACGTGGGCGGCTGCGGGTCGTCGGAGAGCGTGACCTCGCCGGGAACGGTCTCGGCCGCTCCGGCGGGCGTCGGGTAGGTGTAGGGCTGGCTCGCCCCGTGCGTGGGCTCGGTGGGCTCGGTGGGCTCGGTGGGCCCGGTGGGCTCGGTGGGCTCGGTCATGGTGTGCTCCCCTGAAGAGTTCGGTGCGTCCTGCGGTTGCGCGCGGGACGAGAGGACGATACCGGCAGCGCCGGACGTCCGCGGCCGGTTGCGATAACGCTCCGACGACGGATTCGCGTGGAACGGTTCCGGTGCCACGGGTGGCACACTGCAGTGGTGCGGATCAGCCACTTCTGGACCTTGATGGACGACGAGTTCGGCGCGGCGTATGCCGGGTCGCTCGCCCGTGACCACGTGCTGGGTGCGCTCGGCAACCGCACCGTCGTTCAGGCCCTCGCCGACGGCGAGGCGCCGCGTGCGGTGTGGGAAGCGCTGTGCGTCGACATGGACGTGCCACCGGAGCGACGTCTCGGACGTGACACCCGTGTCGCTCGGGGGGCCCAGGGCGGTCAGGCTGGTCGCTGATGCCGGCGTCGCTCGACCCCGGTCTGTCGCGGATCACGCTGCGGCACGGCGACATCACGAGCGACGCCTCGGCCGACGCCATCGTCAATGCCGCGAACCGGTCCCTGCTGGGCGGCGGCGGTGTCGACGGGGCGATCCACCGGGCAGCGGGGCCGGCTCTGCTCGCCGAGTGCCGGCTGCTCGGCGGGTGCGACACCGGCGACGCGAAGATCACCGGCGCCGGTCGGCTGCCCGTGCGGCACGTCATCCACACGGTCGGCCCGGTCTGGCGAGGGGGAGGTGACGGTGAGCCGGAGCTCCTGGCGAGCTGCTACGTGCGGTCGGTCGAGGTCGCCGACGCCGCCGGCTGCGCGGTGCTCGCCTTCCCCGCCGTCTCGTGCGGGGTCTACGGCTACCCGCTCGACGCGGCGGCGGGGGTGTCGCTCGAGGCGCTGGCGGCAGCGCTCACGGTGCACGTCGGGGTGCGCGAGGCGCGGTTCTGGCTCTTCTCCGACCCGGCGTACGCCGCGTTCGACCGGGCGCTGACGCGGCTGAGAGCGACACGCTGACCCGGGATCGGCGTGTCGTGCGGACTTCGAACACCTGTTCGGTAGTGTTCTCCACAGGTCCTGCGCCACCACCCGCATCGTCCACAGGCCGTCTCGTGGATCCTCCCGATGTCGGCGCCGGCACCTAGCGTCTGACCCGACAGCGGACCTCGCAGCACGAGGCCGTGGCCCGGGTCGAAGGTAGACGACCGCAACGCAGACGGCAGATAGGTGACCGACATGGCTTCGGTGCAGGAAAAGGACAAGGACAAGGCCCTCTCCTCGGTGATGGGCCAGATCGAGAAGAGCTACGGCAAGGGTGCGGTGATGCGCCTCGGCGACGACATCCGTCCGCCCATCGAGGTGATCCCCACCGGATCGATCGCCCTCGACGTCGCTCTCGGCATCGGCGGTCTGCCGCGCGGACGCGTCGTCGAGATCTACGGCCCGGAGTCCTCGGGCAAGACGACCGTCGCGCTCCACGCGGTCGCCAACGCGCAGAAGGCCGGTGGCATCGCGGCGTTCATCGACGCCGAGCACGCGCTCGACCCGGACTACGCGAAGAAGCTCGGTGTCGACACCGACGCCCTGCTCGTGTCGCAGCCCGACACGGGCGAGCAGGCGCTCGAGATCGCCGACATGCTGATCCGCTCGGGTGCCATCGACATCATCGTCATCGACTCCGTGGCGGCCCTCGTGCCGCGCGCCGAGATCGAGGGTGAGATGGGCGACAGCCACGTGGGCCTGCAGGCACGACTCATGAGCCAGGCGCTGCGCAAGCTCACCGGCGCCCTCAACAACACCGGCACCACGGCGATCTTCATCAACCAGCTCCGCGAGAAGATCGGCGTCATGTTCGGCTCGCCCGAGACGACGACCGGTGGCAAGGCGCTGAAGTTCTACGCCTCGGTCCGCCTCGACGTGCGTCGCATCGAGACCCTCAAGGACGGCACCGAGCCGGTCGGCAACCGCACCCGCGTCAAGGTCGTCAAGAACAAGGTCTCCCCGCCGTTCAAGCAGGCCGAGTTCGACATCCTCTACGGCCACGGCATCTCGCGTGAGGGCGGCCTCATCGACATGGGCGTCGAGCACGGCTTCGTCCGCAAGGCCGGTGCCTGGTACACCTACGACGGCGACCAGCTCGGCCAGGGCAAGGAGAACGCTCGCAACTTCCTCAAGGACAACCCCGACCTCGCCGACGAGATCGAGAAGAAGGTCAAGGAGAAGCTCGGCGTCGGGCCGCGCGTCGACCAGCCCGCCGAGGTGTCGGACGTGCCTGTCGACTTCTGACCATGGGTCTCTCCGAAGAGGAGACCGCACGGGACCGTCTGGCTCGCGCCGCGGCCGCCCTGGCTGAGGCCGAGGGGGTGGCCGGGGTGCGAGCCGGCGGTGCGTCGGGTGAAGGCTCGGATGCAGGTTGGGGGGAGTCGGCGTCCGAGGCCGGTGCGAGCCGGTCCGGACTGCCGTGGTCCGTGCCCGTCCGCGCCGAGCCGACCGGGCATGAGAGCGGGCGGCCCGCGAGCACACGCATGACCCGGTCCGACGGGTCGAGCCCGTCGGGCTCGTCGGGAGGGTCCCGCGGCGGCGGGCGTCCGGGCCGGTCGGGCGGTGCCGGCGGCTCCGGCCGTCGGGGGCGCCGGTCTGCCAAGCCGCGCTCGGGCTGGGGTTCCGATGAGGTGGGGGAGCGACCCGACTGGGCGCCCCCGCCGGAGGACGTCGAGACGGCCGTGCCCGAGGCCGATGCCGAGTCGGTGGCACGCGCGATCGTCCTGCGACAGCTGAGCATGGCGCCGCGCAGCCGTGCCCAGCTCGAGAAGAAGCTGCGCCAGCGCGGCTGCGAGGACGACGTGGCGGCGAAGGTCCTCGACCGGATGACCGAGGTCGGTCTCATCGACGACGAGGCGTACGCCCAGATGCTCGTCCGCTCGAAGCAGTCGGACAAGGGCCTGGCCCGGCGCGCGCTCGCGCACGAGCTGCGCAAGCAGGGCATCGACCAGGAGATCGCCGACGAGGCGCTCGGTCAGGTGGGTGCCGGGGACGAGAGGCTCCGGGCTGAGCAGCTGGTGGCCAAGAAGCTGCGCTCGATGCGCGGGTTGGCTCCCGAGGTCCAGACCCGACGTCTGGCCGGGCTGCTCGCTCGCAAGGGCTACTCGGGGGAGGTCGCGTGGCCGATCATCCGCGACGCGGTCGACGGGCTGCCCGAACACGGTCGTGACTGAGGAGCGTCGCGGTGCTCACGGCATGCCCTCCGGACACCACGAGGGGGTGAGGACCGTGTGGTCCCCACCCCCTTGGGTGTGCTGTGGTGCGGTGCTGCTCAGACCTCGGCGGGCACGTTGGCGATCGCGGAGACGTCGAACTCGAGCTTGACCTTCTCGCTGACGAGGACGCCACCGGTCTCGAGGGCCGCGTTGAAAGAGAGGTTCCACTCGGTGCGGTCGATGGTGACGTCACCCTCGAAGCCGACGCGCGTGTTGCCGAACGGGTCCTTGGCCGAGCCGGTCTCCTCGAAGGGGATCGTGACGGACTTGGTGACACCGTTGATGGTCAGGTCGCCGGTGATGTCCCACTCGGCGCCGTCGCGCTCGACGTTCGTCGAGACGAACGTGATCTGCGGGTAGGTGGCGATGTCGAAGAAGTCGGGGGTCTTGAGGTGACCGTCGCGCTGCTCGTTGCCCGTGGTGACGCTGGCGGCCTGGATCGTCACGGTCACCGAGGAGTTCGCCGGCGTCACGGTGTCGACGTGGGCCGAGCCCTCGAACTCGTCGAAGTGGCCGCGGACCTTCGTGACCATCGCGTGGCGTGCGGAGAAGCCGATGCGCGTGTGGCTCGGGTCGATGGTGTAGTCGCCGGAGATGTTCTCGACAGCGACCGAGGGGGTCTCGGAGACGGTCTCGTCCTTGGTGCGGGTGAACAGGCCCATGATGTGTCCTTCGGAGTAGGTTATTGAATCTTCAACAACTATGATGCACTCAAGTCGTTGAACTGTCAAGCAATGGGGTCAACAGGTCCACCATCACCCCTATTCCTTCGTCTCGCGCGCTGGGATCGAGGCCGGACCGGAGCATCGACCGCGCCCGGCCGTGGGAGCGCGCTGCACGACGTACCCTTGTCGGTGCCATGACAACGCAGAACTTCGCGCCCACGCCCGAGGCCGCCACCACCGCGCCCGCCGGCTCGCCCCGCACCTACGACGTCCGCACCCATGGGTGCCAGATGAACGTCCACGACAGCGAGCGACTCGCCGGGCTGCTCGAGACGGCGGGCTACGTCGACCTCGCGAGCCTGCCGACCGGGGAGCGGCCGGAGGTCGCCGACGTCGTCGTGTTCAACACGTGCGCCGTGCGAGAGAACGCCGACAACAAGCTGTACGGCAACCTCGGACAGCTGCGCCCGGCGAAGCAGAAGAACCCCGACATGCAGATCGCCGTCGGCGGCTGCATGGCCCAGAAGGACCGCGGCACCATCGTCCAACGCGCGCCGTGGGTCGACGTCGTCTTCGGCACCCACAACATCGGCTCGTTGCCCGCCCTGCTCGACCGGGCGGCCCACAACAAGCGCGCCGAGGTCGAGATCCTCGAGAGCCTCGAGGTCTTCCCCTCGACCCTGCCGACCCGTCGCGACTCGGCCTACAGCGCCTGGGTCTCCATCTCGGTCGGCTGCAACAACACGTGCACCTTCTGCATCGTGCCGAGCCTGCGCGGCAAGGAGCAGGACCGTCGTCCCGGCGAGATCCTCGCCGAGATCGAGGCGCTCGTGGCCCAGGGCGTCGTCGAGGTGACCCTGCTCGGCCAGAACGTCAACACCTACGGCGTGGAGTTCGGCGACCGCCTCGCCTTCGGCAAGCTGCTGCGCGCCTGCGGCGAGATCGAGGGCCTCGAGCGCGTCCGCTTCACGAGCCCGCACCCGGCCGCCTTCACCGAGGACGTCATCCTCGCGATGGCCGAGACTCCCAACGTGATGCCCAGCCTGCACATGCCCCTCCAGTCCGGCTCGGACAAGGTGCTCAAGGACATGCGCCGCTCCTACCGGAGCACGAAGTTCCTCCGGATCATCGAGAACGTCCGCCGGCACATCCCGGACGCGGCGATCACGACCGACATCATCGTCGGCTTCCCCGGCGAGACCGAGGAGGACTTCCAGGGCACGCTCGACGTCGTCCGCGAGTCGCGCTTCTCCAGCGCCTTCACCTTCCAGTACTCCATCCGGCCCGGCACCCCCGCTGCGACGATGGACGACCAGGTCCCCAAGGCCGTCGTGCAGGAGCGCTTCGAGCGACTCATCGCCGTGCAGGAGGAGGTCAGCTGGGCCGGCAACCGCGCCGTCGAGGGCCGTGAGGTCGAGGTGCTCGTCGCGCCGTCGGAGGGTCGCAAGGACGTCGAGACGAAGCGGCTGTCAGGGCGGGCCCGCGACAACCGGCTCGTCCACTTCGCCGTTCCCGAGGGCGCGGAGGTGCCCCGCCCCGGCGACATGGTCACCGTGAAGGTCACGTACGGCGCGCCGCACCACCTCGTGGCCGACTCGGGCCTCGAGGGCGGGACGTATGCCGTCCGGCGCACCCCCGGGGGTGACGCCTGGGCGGCGCTCCAGGACGCGCCTCAAGGCACCGGCAAGCCGGCCGTGAGCCTCGGCATGCCGTCCATCGGTCGACCGGCCATCACCCCGGTGGCGTCGGGCTGCTCTGTCGTCTGAGCCGATTCGGGTCAGCGCGTCCCCACGTGCTTGACTTGGTGCATGAGTGTGCGCCCCATCGTCATCACCGGTGAGCCCGTCCTGCACCGGGCCGCCGCCCTCGTCACGGACTTCGACGACGAGCTCCGCACCCTCGTCGAGGACATGTACGAGACGAACGTCGCGGCCAACGGCGTCGGGCTCGCGGCACCCCAGATCGGGGTCGGGCTGCGGGTGTTCATCTGGAAGATGGCCAACGAGGACGGCGTGCCCGAGCAGGGGCACGTCATCAACCCGACGGTCACCACCTCGAAGATCCCGCAGGAGCGCCCGAACCCCGACGAGGAGACCGAGGGCTGCCTCTCGGTGCCCGGTGAGGCCTTCCCCCTCAAGCGGGCCGACCGCGCCCACGTCATCGGCTTCGACGTCGACGGCAACCGCGTCGAGTTCGACGCGACCGGATGGTTCGCGCGGTGCATGCAGCACGAGTACGACCACCTCAACGGCACCCTCTACGTCGACCGTCTCGACGACCGCCAGTCCAAGAAGGCCCGCAAGGCCGTCAAGCGCAACGGCTGGGGCAAGCCCGGCAGCTCGTGGCATCCAGGCGTCGACAAGGACCCGTTCGGTCACGACGAGGACGAGGTTGACGAGTACGCCGACGACCTCATCGGCTGAGCCCTCGCCTCGTGACAGCCACGACCTGCTCGCGTCCGGACCGTCGTGACGCCTGACAGCGCGCCGACGGTCGCCGCTCCGGTGGTCGCCGTCGTCGGGCCGACGGCGACGGGCAAGTCCGACCTGGCCCTCGACCTCGCCGCGCGGCTCGGTGGTGAGATCGTCAACGCCGACGCCATGCAGTTCTACCGCGGCATGGACATCGGCACGGCCAAGCTGCCCGCCGCCGAGCGGCGCGGCATCGCCCACCACCAGCTCGACGTCTTCGACGTGACCGAGGAGGCCAGCGTCGCCGGCTACCAGGCGGCAGCCCGCGCCGACATCGCCGCGATCCGCGGGCGAGGCCACCGGCCGCTCCTCGTCGGCGGGTCGGGCCTCTACGTCCGAGCCGCCCTCGACCGGCTCGAGATCCCGCCCACCGACGCCGCCGTGCGCGGGCGCCTCGAGGCCGAGGCCGAGGTGGTCGGTGGTGACGCGATGCACGCGCGGCTGCTCGCTCTCGACCCACGGGCTGCCGCCGCGATCCTGCCCGGCAACCGCCGACGGGTGATCCGGGCCCTCGAGGTCATCGAGCTCACCGGCCGCCCGTTCAGTGCGTCGATGCCCACGCGTGAGTTCGTCTCTCCGGCAGTTGTCCTGGGCCTCCGCGTCGACCGTGACGTCCTCGTGGAACGCATCGAGCGGCGTGTCGAGCGCATGTGGGAGGCGGGGCTGCGTGGCGAGACCGAGGCCCTCCTCGCCGTAGGTCTGCGCGACGGTGTCACCGCGAGTCGGGCCATCGGCTACAGCCAGGCCATCGCCGTCGTCGACGGCGCCCTCGACGAGGCCACGGCGCGCAGCGACACGGCTCAGGCGACTCGCCGCTACGCCCGCCGGCAGGAGTCGTGGTTCAGGCCCGACCCCCGCATCGAGTGGCTCGACGCCACGAGCCCGGACCTGCTCGACCGGGCCCTCACGGCAGTTCGTGAGGCGGATGCGCGGGTGCGCGACGGCATACCGGAGAATGACTGACATGACGCGCTTCACCAAGGGCCACGGCACCGAGAACGACTTCGTCCTCGTCCCCGACCTCGAGGGCTCGCTCGAGCTCACCCCCGCCCAGGTGCAACGCATCGCCGACCGGCACGCCGGACTCGGGGCCGACGGCGTCATCAGGGTCGTGCGCGCGGCGCTCTCGACCGACGAGGACGTGCGAGCGCAGTCGCGCGAGGCCGAGTGGTTCATGGACTACCGCAACGCCGACGGCTCGCTCGCCGAGATGTGCGGCAACGGCACGCGCGTCTTCGCCGAGTACCTCCGCCGTGAGGGCCTGGCGTTCGGCTCGACCTTCAGCATCGCCACCCGCGCCGGCGTCAAGACGGTGCGCGTCGTCGAGCAGGGGTATGCCGTCGACCTCGGTCCGTGGCGTCTCGGCGACGAGGAGGGTGCCCGCCGCGACGGTTTCGACGTCATGGTCAAGCCGCGCCACGGCAAGCCCGTGCCGGCACTGACCCTCGACCTCGGCAACCCGCACGCGGTCGTCATGCTGCCCGAGGGCATCGCCCTCGAGAACCTCGACCTCGGTGAGGCGCCCGAACTGCATCCGGAGCCGGCCGACGGGTCCAACGTCGAGTTCGTCCGAGCAGTCGGACCCGGTCACATCGCCATGCGCGTCCACGAGCGTGGGGTCGGCGAGACCCGGTCGTGCGGCACGGGCGCTGCTGCGGCCGCCCTCGCGACGCGCTTCTGGTCCGGGGTGGAGGACCTCAGCCCGTGGACGGTCGACGTGCCGGGTGGGCGCCTCACCGTCACGCCCCTGGCCGGCCAGCGGGTCGAGCTCGCAGGACCCGCGGTCCTCGTCGCCGACGGGGACTTCCCGCTCTGACGACCGTCGGCCCCGTTCGGGTGGTGGAGGCAGCCACCCGGGGCTCGGGATCAGGCCGAACCGGGATCCGGTGGCGCAGCAGGGTCGGTGCCCGCGAGCCTGAAGCCCTCGAACAGCGGACCGCCATGGCGGGCCAGCACGTCGTCGGCGAAGGCGAGCAGCAGTGACACGTCGCCGGCAGCCGCCGTGACGAGTGCCTTCTCGTGCCTCTCCCGCCAAGAGGTGTTCTCGCGCTCGTCGAAGTCGGCGAGCTCGCGCGCCACCCACTTGCCGCGGCCCCACCAGTGACCCGATCCGTGCAGGAGCAGGTGAGCGGCCTCGTCGGCGAGCAGCACGGCGCAGACGAGCCGCTCGTGGGCGTCGTGCGCGTGGGTCACGTCGTCGAGCAGGTCGGTGACGGCATACCTCATCGTGGCGAGGTCGTCGCCGGTGAGCCGGGGAGGTCCCGCGGCGAGCAGCTGCTGCGCCGTCCGCTGCCACTGGGCACCGGACCCGTCGTTGTCGAGGAGGACGACCGAGCGTCCGAGGAGCCGCACCATGGTGGGCCGCCCGCCGGCGACGTCGCGCCGCACGTAGTGGCCGAGCGACGTCTCGGTGTGCACGAAGAGCTCGACCGGCCAGTCGCGGAAGCGCCGCGCATCGCGGTACGGCGCTGGTGGCCCGGGCAGGAGCACGGTCACGTCGAGGTCGGAGCCCGGGGTGGCGGAGCCGAGGACGACGCTACCGCCGAGCCACGCAGCCCCCGCCTCGGGGAACCAGCGGGCCACGAGGGCCCGCGCGTCGTCGACGGCCCCGTCCATGTCAGGCACGGCGCACCTCGAGGATGCGGAACGCCTTGGCGGACGAGAGGCGGGTGCACCTGAGCCCCCAGTCCTGCTCGGTGATCCACCGCTGGAGCGAGTCGGAGCCGAGGTGCTTCTGGACGACGAGGTGCGCGACGCCGTCGTCGGCCAGGCGTGGGAGCCACCGCTCGAGCAGGGCGTGGAGGGCGGGCTTGCCGACGTGGATCGGCGGGTTGGACCAGATCGTCGTGAAGCGCACGTCGTCGGGCACCTCGTCCGGCTCGCAGAAGGTCGTGTTGTCGACCCCCACCGCCGCGGCGTTGGTCCGCGCCAGGTCGAGCGACCGGCGGTTGACGTCGACACCCCAGACCTTGGCGCCGGGGGAGCGGAGCGCGAGGGTCAGCGAGATCGGGCCCCAGCCGCAGCCGATGTCGAGCAGGTCCCCGGTCGGGCTCGGGTCGGGAGCGCCCTGGAGCAGCACGGCCGTGCCCGGGTCGAGGCGGTCGGGGGAGTAGACGCCGCGGGCCGTCGTCAGCGTGTACCGGTGCCCGTCGAGGACGACCTCGATGGTGCGTCGCTCCTCCGGGGTGGCCGGCTCGGCGGTGAAGTAGTGGTCGGTCGGCTCGCTCATCACGGTCACCGTATCGGCCCCGGCCCGTCGACCGCGGCACCCTACCCGCCGTGCCCTGCACGCCGGTTCGGGCACAAACGAGTGGCTCGTGGCGTTCTACGGGTGGGACCATAGGGAGAACATGACGAGCAACCACACGAACCACCCCAGCGACACCGACCGCGCCGTGCAGCGCGAGCGCACCCTCTTCGCCACCCGCGCCGACGCGCTGGCCGAGGAGCTCCACGAGACCGACGAGACGGCATACCCGCTCTACGACGGCGACCAGCTCGACCGCGAGGAGCGCGCCGCGCTCCGCCGCGTCCAGGGCCTGTCGACCGAGCTCGAGGACATCACCGAGGTCGAGTACCGCCAGCTGCGCCTCGAGCGCGTCGTGCTGGCCGGTGTCTGGACCGAGGGCACCGCCGACGACGCCGAGAACTCCATCCGCGAGCTAGCGGCGCTCGCCGAGACCGCCGGCTCGACCGTGCTCGAGGGCGTCGTCCAGCGCCGCCAGAAGCCCGACCCGGCGACCTGGCTCGGCAAGGGCAAGGCGATCGAGCTGCGCGACATCGTCGTCGAGGAGGGCGCCGACACCGTCATCTGCGACGGTGAGCTGGCCCCCAGCCAGCGCCGAGCGCTCGAGGACGTCGTCAAGGTCAAGGTCATCGACCGCACCGCGCTCATCCTCGATATCTTCGCCCAGCACGCCAAGAGCCGTGAGGGCCGCGCTCAGGTCGAGCTGGCCCAGCTCCAGTACCTCCTGCCGCGCCTGCGTGGCTGGGGCGAGTCGATGTCCCGTCAGGCCGGTGGCCGGGTCGCCGGCGGTGAGGGCATCGGCTCGCGTGGACCCGGTGAGACGAAGATCGAGCTCGACCGTCGCCGCATCAACACGAAGATCGCCAAGCTGCGCCGCGACATCAAGGGAATGAAGACGAGCCGCGACACCCGTCGCCACTCGCGCCGGGCCGGCGGCGTCCCGTCGGTGGCCATCGCCGGCTACACCAATGCCGGCAAGAGCTCGCTGCTCAACCGCCTCACCGGCGCCGGCGTCCTCGTCGAGAACCAGCTCTTCGCGACCCTTGACCCGACCGTGCGTCGCACCGAGACCGAGGACGGCCGCGTCTACACGCTCGCCGACACCGTCGGCTTCGTGCGCAGCCTTCCGCACCAGCTCGTCGAGGCGTTCCGCTCGACGCTCGAGGAGGTGGGCGACTCCGACCTGCTCCTGCACGTCGTCGACGGATCGCACCCCGACCCCGAGGGCCAGATCTCGGCCGTGCGCGAGGTGCTCGCAGAGGTCGGTGGCGACCAGATCAAGGAGATCATCGTCGTCAACAAGGCCGACATCGCCGACCCGGAGGTGCTCGACCGGCTCCGCCGCCACGAGAAGCACTGCATCACCGTGTCAGCGCGCACCGGCGCCGGCCTCGACGAGCTGCGTGCCCTCATCGACGAGGAGCTGCCGAAGCCCGACATCGAGGTGGACGTGCTCGTGCCCTACGAGCGCGGTGATCTCATCTCGCGCCTCCACGAGGAGGGTGAGATCCTCCAGAGCGAGCACGTGGCCGAGGGGACCCGGCTGCGCGCCAAGGTCACGCCGAGCATGGAGCCCGACCTCGCGGCATACGCCGTCGTCGCCAGCTGACGGACACCGCCGAAGGGCCCCTCACCGGGCCCTTCGGCATGTCGGTGCCCGGCCGTCGGGGGTGTCGGGGAGGATGAGGAGCATGGCCCTCGAGATCCCGTGCCCCTACTGCGGCACCCAGATGTATGCCGAGCAGGCGCACAACCGCTGCCCGAAGTGCCTCTACATCGAGCCCTGCTGCGACGGCGCGCCGCTGGCCGCCTGTGAGACGCGCGCGCCCGAGCGACAGGCGCCGTGACCGCTCCCGCCGACGGCGGGGCCGTGTGGCTGACGACCGAACGGCTCGTCCTGCGGCGTCCGCGGGCCGACGACCTCGACGACTACGTGCGCCTCCACAGCGACCCGCGCACGTATGCCCACTCGCCCTCGAGCATGCCCAGCCTCGAGCGGTGCCGCGAGAGGCTCGAGGCCGACCTCGCCGACTGGGAGCGGGACGAGCTGGGGTATGCCGCCGTCGTCGACCGCGCGACCGGTGAGGTCGTCGGGTGGGCGGGCTTGCGGCACAAGGACTCCGACGCCTCGAGCCTCAACCTCTACTACCGACTCGCGCACGACCGCCTGGGTGCAGGTCTCGGGAGGGAGATCGCGCGCGCGGTCGTCGCGTGGGGCGTCGAGCACCGCCCGGACGCGCTCGTGACGGCGATGGTCGACGCCGTCAACGCGGCGTCGATGCGCACGGCGGTGTCGGCGGGACTCGTCCAGGTAGGCACCCGGCGGATGAAGGGCGAGCCGGAGAGCGAGCCGATGCCCTACTTCGAGGCGCCGAAGGTCGCGTCCGTGCCTCGAGAGGCGGTCGGCGCCGGGCTCCGGGAGGCCGTCGTGGACCTCTGGGTGCGCGTCAACGACGCCGGTGGCTCCGTCGGCTTCCTGCCCGGGGCGACCCGGCACGACGTGGCGGCCGCGCTCGACGGGCACCTCGACGACGTCCGTGCGCGGCGCTCGCTGCTCTGTGTGCTCAGGGAGCCCGGCGGTTCCTTGCTCGGCATCGGCTTCTGGGAGCACTCGAGAGGCTTCCCCTACGACCACGTCGCCGGGCTGAAGCGGCTCATGGTCGACCCGGCCGCCCAGGGGCGCAACCTCGGCCGCATCTTCCTCGGCGGCATGGTCGGCATCGCCCGACGCGAGCTGCCTTGGGTCGAGCTGCTGCGCCTCGACTACCGCGACGGTCTCGGTCTGGGGGAGTTCTACGTCCGCGCGGGCTGGACCGAGGTCGGTCGGGTGCCACGCGGCCTTCGCCTCAGCGCGAGCGACTACCGCGACGACGTCACGATGGCGCGGCGCGTCGACGGGACTCCGCTGTCGTGAGCGTCGGCGCCCCGCTCGTCGCTCTCACCGCTGCCGCTGCGCTCCACGCCGGGTTCCAGGTCACCGTCACGGCGCTCGTCTACCCGGCGCTGCTCGGCGACGACCATGACTGGGCCCGGCGCCACGCCGCGCACGGCCGCCGGATCGTGCCGCTCGTCGTCGTCACCTACGGAGCCGTGCTGCTGTCAGTGGTCTGGGTGCTGTCCAGCGGTCCGGCATCGCTCAGCGTGGGGGTCGCCGCAGGGGGGGTTCGGTGTCATCCTCGTGCTGACCGCCGTGGGCGCAGCGCCACGGCACGGACGGCTCGGACGCGGCTACGACGCCGGTGTCGCGGCCGGCCTGTCCCGCGTCGACCACTGGCGCTGCGCCATGGCCGTCGTCGTGCTCGCCGCTGCGGTCACGGCATCGGTCCAGGGCTGAGGGGCAGGGCTCCGCCGCTGGTTTCGGAGTCGGGGGGCGGAGGGTCCTTCAGGAGGGCCGCGACGCCACGGGCTGTCGCAGTCTCCCGCTCAGGAGCGCGTGGGGGGCAGCGGCCCGTGCCCGTGACACGGTCAGTAGATGGCGCTCGGGACCTTGAAGGCGACGCGGTTGTTGTCGAGGACGCGGTTGGAGATCTTCTGGGTACCGACGTGCCCGTTGCCCTCGCCGGGGTAGAGCCACAGCCACCCGGACGCGTCACGGGCGAGGAGGTCGGCGCGACCGTCGCCGGTGAGGTCACCGGCGCGCAGGACCGCGGTGTAGCCCTGCCATCCGCGTTCGACGAGGACTCCGGCCGCGACCCGGCCGTTGCCGAGCCCTGCGTGGAAATAGAGGTTCCCGGCGGTCGTCATCGAGTAGAGGTCCGCTCGTCCGTCCCGGTTCATGTCGCCTGCGACCGTGACGATGCGGCGGTTGCCGAAACCCGTGCCGACGACCTTGCCGGGGGCGAGACCGAGGGGACCGCGACCGGCGTAGAAGAGGAGCGCGCCGTCCGACCGGCGCCGTGCCATGACGTCGCCGTAGCGGTCGCCGTCGAAGTCCGCGCCCGCCAGGACGCGGTCCATGCCGTTCCAGCCGCTGCCGATACGGAAGCGGCCGAGGTTGGCGGAGTACTCGATCGGGTCGGTGCGGTAGGCCCAGAGGTAGCCCTGGGCGTCACGGACGACGAAGTCCTCCTGCCCGTCGCCGGACATGTCTCCCACCGCCAACGCCGTGACCCAGCTGCCCCACGAGGCCTTGGCCGACTGTGCGCCGCCCCAGTCGATGCCGCCGTTGAACCCGTCGCGCGTCAGCAGGTAGCCCTGTTCCCGCACGGCGATGTCGCGGTACCGGTCACCGGAGAGCGACACGGGCTGGTAGGTGCCCGGCATGACGGCCGTCTGGGCCGTGGTGAGCGTGCGCGTCACATATCCGGGCGAGCGGACGGTCACCCGAACAGACAGGCGCTTGCCGACATCGAGTCGGGTGAGGGTGTAGGCGTCCCGGGTCGCGCCGTAGATGGGGACACCGTTGCGCAGCCACTGCTGCGTGGTGGTGAACCGGCCGAACAGGTCGTCCGAGAAGGCGTCGGGGTAGGCCTGGGTGGGGCGAACCTCGACGGCGAGCGCGTTGTCGACCTTCAGAGGGGTCGCGGGGATGGTCGCGGTCAGGGACCACGTGCCGACGGTGGGTGTCGGGTCCGACGTGTAGGTCGCGGAGATCCCGGTGGCGGCCTGGCCGACCGACATGCGCAGCGACAGGTGGTGTCCGGCGTCGCCGTCCGTGAGGCGGTGAGACCATGGACGGGTCGTCTCGCCACCGCCGCCGGCGATGGCCACGCCGTCGCGCAGCCACGTGTACGTCGTGCGGATCTCCCCGGCCCTGGCCGCCACGGACGTCGCGAGGCGCTGGTCGTCGTACAGCAGGAAAGCGGGTCCGCCGGGAGAGTAGGTGCGGTCGGCGCTGTAGCCGACGTAGGCCGTACCGGACCCGAGGGTGACCCGCTTCGGCAGGCTGCGAACCGTCTGGGTGTCTCCGGCTGGCGTGGTTGCCGTCGCCTCGCAGGTGAAGGAGGTGCCGAGATCGGAGATCGACACGGTCAGGTACCTCGACGTGACGATCTCGGTCCCGTTGTCGTCGAGCCACCGCCGCGCGATCGTGGTGCCGGGCACCCATCCGGGCCCGCTCCAGGCCTCGCAGGACAGCTGTGAGTGCGCCTGCACCCAGAGCAACTCGGAGGACCCGAAGACCTCTGCGGTGGGATGGAGCAGGTCAGGCACCTCGTCGGCGCTAGCCGTGGGAGAGCCCGCGAGCGCCGCAGGCAACAGTGCCAGTGCCGCGCCGAGGGCCACGAGCCGTCGGCGACGGGTCGAGGACCGGGCGCCGCGCGCCGCTGCAGTCATATGAGCTCCCCTGTGATCGATCCGGTCCGGCACCGGCCACGCTGAGGCTAGTGGCCGCACACGGCATTCGGGGCGAATCCACGCTCACACTTACAGCCCGGCGGTTCGTGGTGCGACGACCGTCAGGACAGGCCGGTGACGGAGCCGTTCTCGTCGATGTCGATGCGTTCGGCGTTGGGGGAGGTCGGCAGGCCCGGCATGGTCCGCATGTCTCCGCAGATCGCGTAGACGTAGCCGGCCCCGACCGCCGCCCGGACCTCGCGCACCGGCATCCGCCACCCGCGCGGGGCTCCGCGCAGCGAGGGGTCGGACGAGATCGACAGGTGCGTCTTGGCGATGACCACGGGCAGCCCGCCGTAGCCGAGCCGTTCGTAGTCCTTGAGCGCCCTGGCCGCCGCCGGGCTGACGTCGATCCCGTCGGCGCCGTAGATCTGTGTGGCGATGGCCTCGATCTTCTGCTCGAGCGGCAGGTCGAGGGGATAGAGGAACTCGAAGCTCGTCGGCTCGTGCGCGGCCTCGATGACGACCTGGGCGAGCTCCAGCGCTCCCGCCCCGCCCTCGGCGACGTGACGGGTCACCGCTGAGCGGACCCCGAGGCTGTTGCAGAAGCGGCGGATGACGGCGTGCTCGGAGTCGTGGTCGTCGGGGAAGGCGTTGATCGCGATGACGGGCTGCACGCCGAAGCGACGCACGATCTCGACGTGCTTGCGAAGGTTGGCCAACCCGGCCTCGACGTCCTTGGGACTCTCCTTGAGCAGGCCCGCGGGCAGGGGCTTTCCGGCCTTGACGGCATACCTCCCCGAATGGGTCTTGAGCGCGCGGACCGTCGCCACGATCACGGCGACGTCGGGCCTGAGCCCGCTGACCCGGCACTTGACGTCGAAGAAGCGCTCGGCTCCCATGTCGGCCCCGAAGCCGGCCTCGGTGATGGCGTAGTCGCTGCCGCGCATGGCGATGAGGTCGGCCGTGACGGACGACGTGCCCGTCGCGATGTTGCCGAACGGCCCGCAGTGGATGATGGCCGGCCCGCCCTCGAGCGTCTGGAGCAGGTTGGGTTTGAGGGCGTCCGCGAGGATCGCCGTCATCGCCCCGGCGGCGTGCAGGTCCTCGGCGCTGACGCCCTTCCCCTCGGTCGTGTAGCCGACGACGACCCGGCCGAGGCGCTCGCGCAGGTCGCGCAGCGAGGTCGCGAGGGTGAGCAGCACCATGACCTCGCTCGCGGCCGTGATGTCGAACCCCGTCTCGCGGGCCACGCCGTCCTGACGTGCACCGAGCCCGATGACGACGTTGCGCAGGGCCCGGTCGTTGACGTCGAGCACCCGGCGCCACGTGATGTTGCGGACGTCGAGGCCGAGCGCGTTGCCGTGGTGCAGGTGGTTGTCGATCATCGCGGCGAGCAGGTTGTGGGCCGACGTGACGGCGTGGAAGTCACCCGTCAGGTGCAGGTTGAGCCGCTCCATCGGGACGACCTGGCTGTAGCCGCCGCCGGCCGCACCGCCCTTGATCCCGAACGTCGGACCCATCGAGGGCTGGCGCAGCGCGACGACGGCACGCTTGTCGAGCCGCTGCAGCGCCTGGGCGAGCCCGACGGAGGTCGTCGTCTTGCCCTCGCCGAGCGGCGTCGGCGTGATCGCGGTGACGACGACGTACTTCGCGTCGGGCTGGTGGGGTGGCGCGTCGAGGACGGCGAGGTCGATCTTCGCGACGTCACGCCCCCACGGCTCGAGGTGGTCGGACGTGACGCCGAGGTCGGCGGCGACGTCGGCGAGCGGACGCAGGGTCGCCGCGTTCGCGATGTCGAGGTCGGTGGGCAGGGGTGCGCTCATACCTCGATACAACCCCCGGACCTGCCTCGGCACAACGAGATCGGCGCAGTCGGTGGCGTGACGTCCGTCCCAGGCCGGCACGTCCGGACGGACGGTCGGAGACGGACGGCTGCGGCTCAGCGCGTCGGGGACCAGCTGGGGTCTCGTCCGAGGTAGCGCAGCAGCCGGTCGACGGCATCACCCTGGACGCCGGGCAGTGCTGCGGCATAGGCGAATCCGCGCAGGGGCTCGACGATCTCGACAGCCACGGCGTACAGCTGCGCGGCGAGCCCGGCGTCCATGGGGGACGGCTGGCCGGTCGCGACCGCGATGTCCCAGGCGTGCACCGCTGCGTCCAGCGCGGCCGCGCCCACGGCGACCGGAGCGACCAGCCGTGCCTGCGGGAGCGGCACGGCGACCGCGGGGTCGTCCGCGCCGACGCGCGAGAAGGCAAGGCGGGATGCCCTGAGCGGCGGGTCGAGCAGCTCGAGCGCGCTCGTCTCCAGGGTGCCCGTGGGGGAGAAGGGGTCGTATGCCGGGAAGTCGCCCTCGCCGAGCATCGCCGCGTAGGCCTGCTGGTCGCCGGCCGCGTGCTGGAGCACCTGCGCCACGGTCCAGTCGGAGCACGGCGTGGGGCCGTCCCACTCGTCCGTGCGCACCGCGGTCACGGTGTCGCGCAGGGCGGTGTGCGCCGCGTCGAGGATCGTCCAAGCGGTCTGCGTCGTGTCCATCGGGGTGCCTCTCTATCGGAATGGTTCGTTCCGTATAGACATTAACGGAATGATGCGTTCCGTTCAAGTGGTACGGTCGGTCCATGCCGAGCCGCACGCCAGGGGAGCCCGCCGCCGACGACGCACGGGACCGACCGCGGCGCGGTCGCCAGGCGGAGGCGGCGCGCAACGACGCTGCCATCGTCGAGGCGGCGCGGGAGGTGCTGCTGCGCGACCCGGAGGCCTCGATGGCCGCGGTCGCGCAGGCGGCCGGAGTCGGTGTCGGTGGTCTCTATCGTCGCTATGCCGGCCGGGACGAGCTGCTGCGGCGGGTGTGCGGCGACGGGCTACGCCGTTTCGCCGAGCTGGCCGAGCGGGCGCTCGCCGACGACCGTGACGCGTGGTCAGCCTTCGAGGACTTCCTCGCCGACGTGGTCGAGGCCGACGTCCACGCCCTGACCGTCCGGCTGGCCGGCACGTTCCGGTCGACGGTCGAGCTGCGCGACCTCGCCGTCCGCGGCGGCGACCTCGTCGACGCCCTCGTGCGGCGGGCGCAGTCCACCGGTCGGCTGCGCCGCGACGTCGAGGCGGCAGACGTCCCCATGCTGCTCGAGCAGCTGACCGCCGTACGCGTCGACGACCCCGCGCGGACCGTCGCCCTCCGGCGCCGCTACCTCCGCCTGCAGCTCGACGCGTTGTGCACGCCGGAGCCCTCGACGCTCGACGCCACCGCGCCGACGGGCACCGAGCTCGGCGAACGCTGGGCACGGAGTCACTGAGCCTCCGAGCCTCCGAGCCTCCGAGCCTCCGCGCCACAGCCACTGCGCGCGACCCGACCGCGGGTCACGCGACGCGGGGGACGGGTGGCACGGCGAGTCGGCCCTGCGGCATACGCTGAGCCAATGCCTCAGCGACCCGCGCTCGACGACCTCCTCCACGCCGCGGTGTCGGGGGTCGGCGGTGTCGAGCGCCCCGGTCAGGTCGAGATGGCCAAGGCCGTCGCCCACGCCATCGACGGCGGCGAGCACCTGCTCGTGCAGGCCGGGACCGGCACCGGCAAGTCGCTCGCCTATCTCGTGCCCGCCGTCGCGCACGCCTTCGAGGCGGGCAAACCGGCGGTCGTCGCGACCGCGACCCTGGCGCTGCAGGCACAGATCGTCGACCGCGACATGCCGCGGGTCGCCGATGCGCTCGCGCCCGTGCTCGGGCGACGACCGACCTACGCCCTCGTCAAGGGGCGGCGCAACTACGTGTGCCTCAACAAGCTCGAGGGGGGCTTCCCCGACGACGAGGACGGACTGCTGTCGGTCGGGCAGGTCGACGCCGCCGTCGGCCGTCTCGGCCAGGAGGTCGTCCGGCTGCGCGAGTGGGCGAGCACGACCGACTCCGGTGACCGCGACGAGCTCGTGCCCGGCGTCTCGGAGCGCGCGTGGCGGCAGGTCTCGGTGTCGGCGCACGAGTGCATGGGCGGCAAGTGCCCGCTCGTCGCCGAGTGCTTCGTCGAGCGCGCCCGCGAGGCCGCCAAGGACGTCGACGTCATCGTCACCAACCACTCCTTCATGGCCATCGACTCCTTCGAGGGCCGACAGATGCTGCCCGAGCACGACGTGCTCGTCGTCGACGAGGCCCACGAGCTCGTCGACCGCGTCACCGCGACGATCACCGACGAGCTGACCGGCACCATGGTCATGACGGCTGCGAAGAAGGCCGGCCGCATGTCCGAGAACACCGCCGCCATGGACGAGGCGGGGGAGATGCTCGCCCAGGCGCTCGAGCCGATCGAGGAGGGGCGGATGCTCGGCATCCCCGACTCCGTCGGCCTCGCGCTCGCCCGGGTGCGTGACACGGCCCGCACCGTCCAGAGCGACCTCAAGCCACCGCCCGGGCAGGAGGCCGACGGCGCCCGCCAGGTGGCCCGCGCCGCCGTCGACGAGATCCACGAGAACGCCGAGCGGATCCTCGAGGAGCGCGAGCTCGACGTCGTCTGGCTCAATCGCGACCAGCGCCGCGGGCCGGTCCTGCGCGTCGCGCCGATGAGCGTCGCCATGCTCGTGCGCGACAACATCTTCGAGGAGCGCACCGTCGTCCTCACGTCCGCGACGCTCGAGCTCGGCGGCACGTTCGACGCGGTGGCCGGCACGATCGGGCTGCGCGGCGAGGGCGCTCCCACGTGGCAGGGCCTCGACGTCGGCAGCCCCTTCGACTACCCCAAGCAGGCCATCGCCTACGTCGCCGCCCACCTGCCGCCGCCCGGCCGTGACGGCGCCGGCGACGACACGCTGGACGAGATCGAGGAGCTCGTGCGTGCCGCCGGAGGCCGCACCCTCGGTCTCTTCTCGTCGATGCGGGCGGCCCAGACGGCCGCCGAGGTCATGCGCGCGCGGTTCGGCGACGACATCCCGGTCCTCTGCCAGGGGGAGGACCAGATCACGACCCTCGTGCGCCAGTTCGCGCGCGACCCTCGCACCTGTCTCTTCGGCACGCTCACCCTGTGGCAGGGCGTCGACGTGCCGGGCTCGTCGTGCCAGCTCGTCATCATCGACCGCATCCCGTTCCCACGACCCGACGACCCGCTCGCCTCCGCCCGGTCGCAGGCGATCGCGCGGATGGGCGGCAACGGCTTCATGGCCGTCTCGGCCACCCACGCCGCGCTGCGCCTGGCCCAGGGCGCCGGACGTCTCGTGCGCCGTGCCGACGACCGCGGCGTCGTGGCTTTCCTCGACTCCCGGATGATGACGGCGAGGTATGCCGGCTTCCTCCAGCGCTCGCTGCCGCCCTTCTACCCGACGACCGACAGGAAGATGGTGCTCTCCGCGCTGGCCCGGCTCGACGCCATGGCGCCGCCGCCCGTCCCCGTCGAGGAGCCGGCCCTGCGGTCGCTCACCGGGGCCCGGTCCGACGCCGACGGCACGGAGCACCCGAGGCCGGTCGCGGTGGCCCCGCCTGCTCCGGTCTCCTCGCGCAGCGCGGTGACGTCCGGGCACGCGTGGACCGACGAGCAGGACGAGGAGCTGCGCGACGCAGCAGAGACCGGCATGCAGCTCGACGAGCTCGTCGACCACTTCGAGCTGCCCGAGGAGACGATCGCCGCTCGCGTCGAGCAGCTCGGGCTGACCATCGCGTCGGGCGCCCTCTTCGACTGACACGCCTCAGCGGGCTTCCCGGGATCCCGGGCGTCCCGCGGTGTCGGCGTCGCATGGCAGAGTTGCCGCCATGACCGACCCGGCCATCCTTCCCTTCGTGCTCGTGACCGGCCCCGAGGGCGTCCTCGTCGAGCGGGCCGTCGCCGGCGTCCTCGCCGGCGCCAAGGAGGCCGACGTCGAGGTCATCCGCATCGAGGCCGCGACCTACGAGTCCGGCGCCCTCCAGATGCACGCCAGTCCCTCGCTCTTCGGCGGCGCCAAGACGATCGTCGTGCGCGACCTCCACGAGTCACCCGACGAGCTCCAGCTCGACCTGCTCGCGCTCCTCGCGGCGCCCGACCCCGACGTCGGCCTCGTCGTCGCGCACGGCGGAGGGATGAAGGGCAAGAAGGTCCTCGACACGATGAAGAAGGCCGGGGCCCGCGTCATCGAGTGCCCTGCCATCAAGACCGACCGCGACAAGACCGACTTCGTCACGAAGGAGTTCTCGGCGGCCCGGCGCAAGATCACGAGCGAGGGCGTGCGGGCCCTCATCGAGGCCGTGGGCAAGGACGTCCGCGAGCTCGCCGCCGCCTGCTCGCAGCTCGTCTCCGACACCGAGGGCACGATCGACGACGCCGTCGTCGACACCTACCACGGGGGCAAGGTCGAGGCCACGGGCTTCCGGGTTGCCGACGCGACGATCGCCGGGCACTCCGGGGAGGCGCTGCGCCTGCTCCGACACGCCATCGCCACCGGGGTCGACCCGGTCCCGATCGTCGCCGTCATCGCCTCGCAGCTGCGCCAGCTCATCAAGGTCGGCGCGGCTGGCCGGGGCAGCTCGGCCCAGCTCGCCAAGAGCCTCGGCATGGCTCCGTGGCAGATCGACAAGGCCCGCCGCGCCGTCGGCCACTGGACCGCCGACGGGCTCGCCGTCGCCGTGCAGGCGGTGGCGGCCGCGGACTTCGAGGTCAAGGGCGGCGGCCGCGACCCCGTGTACGCCGTCGAGCGGGCGATCCTGACCATCTCCCGGGCGCGAGCGGCCCGCTGAGGTCGAGCTCACCGGACGACCGCGCGGACCGCGCCGGACGGCATACCTCCGGTTTGGTCGAGCGCCCCGCCCGCTGGTAACTTTGACCCTTGCGTGCGCGCTCAGGTCGTGCGCGCATGCATGCACCATCCAGAGCCGCTCACGCAGGGTGTCCCCACGCCCGGTCCCGAGCAGCTTTGCCGCCCTCTAACGGCAACCATCCGACCGAACGAAAGAAACCATCAACGTGGCAAACATCAAGTCGCAGCTCAAGCGCATCAAGACGAACGCGACGCGCACCGAGCGCAACAAGGCCGTCAAGAGCGAGCTTCGCACGTGGGTCCGCAAGGTCCGCGAGGCCACGGCCTCCGGCGACAAGGACGCTGCTGCCGAGGCCCTCAAGACCGCCTCGAAGAAGCTCGACAAGGCTGTCAGCAAGGGTGTCATCCACCAGAACCAGGCTGCCAACAAGAAGTCGGCGCTGGCGAAGAAGGTCGCGTCGCTCTGACGCACCACCCTCTCGTCTGAACGGGCCCGTCACCTCGTGGTGACGGGCCCGATCTGCGTCTCAGCCGTGGTGGGCGCGCGCGGCGGCCACGACCTCCTCGTAGCGGTCGCGGGGGAGCACAGCACCCTCGCGCCGCACCCCGTCGGGGTCGACCCGGACGAGCCGGTTGACCCGGACCTCGCTCGGGCGCCCTCGGCCGTCCCACGCGCCGGTGCCGATGTCGACCCACTCGCGGCCCGAGCGACGCTCCTGCTGCTCGTCGCGGTCGTGGTCCTTGCTCGTCAGGGGCAGTGCGACGAGCCAGTCGCCCTCGCGTCCGATGACGAGCACCGGCCGGTCCTTGCCCTGGCTGTGGTCCTCCTCGTAGGGCACCCAGGTCCAGACGATCTCGCCGGGATCGGGGCGGCCGTCGGGTCGCGGCGCATACGTCGTGTCCGGCAGGGTCGTCGCGTCACCGGGGTAGGGCCTCGCGGTGGCGGACGGTGTCGAGGTGGCAGCCGGACGCTGCGGCGCGCTGGGCGCGGACGAACGGGGGCGCGTCGTTGAGGGCGAGGCTCGCACGAGGCCGCGCAGGCGACCGACCAGGCGTTCGAAGGTGCTGGGCATGGGAATCACCGTAGCCGCGGCACCGTTACCGTTGGGGTCCGAGACCGGGTCGACGGCGATCCGCACCACTCATGCCCGCCGCCACCATCGTGGATGCCGATGAACGACCGAACCCGGAGAGCCCTGTGAGTCCCGCAGCACGCCGCACGACCCTCGCCATCCTCGCCATCGCCGTCGGTGGGTTCGCCATCGGCACGACGGAGTTCGTGACGATGGGCCTGCTGCCGCAGATCGCCGACGGGACGGGGGTCGGCATCGCCACCGCCGGTCACTACGTCTCGGCCTACGCCCTCGGCGTCGTGGTCGGTGCGCCGCTCATCGCCATCGCGTTCGCCAAGGCGCCGCGCAAGGGTCTGCTCATGGGGCTCATGGCCTTCTTCGCCGTCGCGCACCTCGCCGTCCTCGCGGCGAACACGTACCCGACCGTCATGGCTGCCCGTTTCCTCGCGGGTATGCCGCACGGTGCCTTCTTCGGCATCGGCTCGGTCGTCGCCGCGTCCCTCGTGTCGCACCGGCGCCGCACGGCGGCCGTCGCCGCCATCCTCGGTGGCCTCGGCGTCGCCAACGTCGTCGGCGTTCCGCTCGCGACCCTGCTCGGACAGCGCTTCTCGTGGCACCTGCCCTACGTCCTCGTCGGCGTCATCGCCGTCCTGACCGTCGCGGCCATCGCGGTCTTCCTGCCGCACCAGCCGCCGAGCGGCGAGGAGTCGATGCGGGCCGAGATGCAGGCGCTGCGCCGGCCCCAGGTCTGGCTCGCCCTCCTCATCGGCGTCGTCGGCTTCGGCGGCATGTTCGCGATGTACTCCTTCATCACCCCGACCATGACCGAGCTCGCCGGGCTCGACGAGCGCTACATCCCGTGGGTGCTCGCGGCCTACGGGGTCGGGATGGTCGTCGGCATGGTGCTCAGCGGCCGGGTCGCCAACCGGGTCGGCGTGCTCAAGGGGATCATCGGGGCGCTCGCAGCCATCGCCGTGCTCCTCGCCCTCTTCGGGTGGGCCGCCCAGATCCTCTGGCTCGCGGTCGTCATGGTCTTCGTCCTGGGCCTGCTGCCCTCGATCGTCGTGCCGCTGCTCCAGACGCGCCTCATGGACGTCGCGCACGAGGGGCAGTCGCTCGCGGCAGCGCTCAACCACTCGACGCTCAACACCGCGAACGCCCTCGGGGCCTGGCTCGGCTCGATCGTGCTCGCGGCGGGCTGGGGCTACGGCGCGCCGAGCCTCGTCGGTGCCGGTCTCGCCGTGCTCGGTGTCGGCGTGGCGGTGCTGTCAGCGGTGCTCGAGCGCCGCGCGCGAGCTGCTGCCACCGGCTCCGGGCGTCAGGTCGAGCACGCTGCCGCCGTGTCGGCCACGACGAACGCCTGACGCCGGGACGGGGCGCTCACTCGACTGGGACGGGGCGCTCACTCGACTGGGACGGGGCGCCCAGCTCGACTGCGGCGGGGGCGCTCGCCCGACGGGTCAGGGGCGCCAGCGGTCGTCGTCACGGACCGGCTCCGGCTGGCCGGTCGGGTCGCGACGAGGTTCCGGGGCGGCGTCCGCGCCCTCACTCACGACGGCGGGCACGGCATACGGCACGGCGCTCGACGGGGCACCTGACGCGCTGTTGGCCACGGCGTCGACGGGGACGCGATCGGCCACCTGCCGGGTGGACAGCACCTCGGGCAGCGGCGTCGGCGAGAAGCCGACCATGGCGGGCAGGGCGTAGGCGCCCGGCGCCGCGGGAGTGCCCCACAGCCACGGCTCCCTCGGGCGCCAGAGCAGCCGCCCCGGACGGCGTCGGTCGCGCAGGGCGTGCATGCGCCACAGCAGCACCGGGTGGCTCGCCGCGGCGTTGGTCACCCACACGAAGAAGCCGGGCTCGGTGACGGCGCGGTCGGCCATCGCGTCGACGTCGACCGACCGGCCGAGGTACTTGCCTCCGGCGAGGGTCGCCATCGCCGACCGGGCACCCTGCGGTGCGAGAGCGTGGCCGTAGTTGTCCGCGGTGTACTCCTGGGCCCGGCTCAGCGTCGACCCGACGATCGGGATCCACTGGGAGGCGAACGTGCCGAGGATGCGCCAGTAGCTGACGTGACCCGCGGCGATGTGCCCGACCTCGTGGGCGATGACGAACCGGAGCGCGTCGGGCTCGCGTGCTGCTCCACCGACCTCGAGGAGGTCGCTGTTGACGAACACGAACCGTCGGAAGCCGTGGCCGGACGCCGCCGCGTTGATGACACCGTTGCCGAGCACGACGTACGCGTCGGGCACGTAGGAGAGGCCAGAGCGCCCCGCGGCGTCGACGAGCATCGCGTACGCCTCGGGGAACTGCTCGGGGGTCAGCTTGATGCCGGTGAGCCGCTGCTGCGCCCACAGCTGCCCGCGCGCGAACCAGACGAGCAGCGGGGCGAACACGAGCGCCAGCGCGTAGACGTCCGGCGTGCGCTGCTCGTCGATGGCGGCCGACACCTCCGCGAAGGCGGCCAGGAGCAGGAGCAGCGAGGCGATGATCGCGACGACGAGCGTCAGGATCTCCCGCGGGTGCCGCACGTGACGGCGCAGCGGCACGTGCGACCCGGGGGCCACGGGCAGGACCTGCATGGGTTGGGCGCGCATGGCCGCCATTGTGCGTCACGACTCGGGTCGGTGGTGGGCGCGGGCCACGAGGGCGTGAGCGGCGGATCCCCAAAGCATGGGAGACTGTGGGGGCTGCGGGGGCACTCCGAGCGGCTCGAGCGACTCGAGCGCCGCCCGCCCACCGACCAGCACCATCCCCGTCACCCTGACTCTGCGAGGTTCGTCCCACGTGTC
This sequence comes from Terrabacter sp. 2TAF16, assembly GCF_052115065.1. Taxonomy (NCBI): domain Bacteria; kingdom Bacillati; phylum Actinomycetota; class Actinomycetes; order Micrococcales; family Intrasporangiaceae; genus Terrabacter; species Terrabacter sp. 2TAF16. The sequence continues at coordinate 105,345 of NZ_JBFRFZ010000005.1, read as the reverse complement.
GCCCATGGCCCGATCCGCGTTGGCACCCAACGCAACGCCGCCGGACCTGATCCGCAACTTCTGCATCATCGCGCACATCGACCACGGCAAGTCCACGCTGGCCGACCGCATGCTGCAGCTGACCGGCGTCGTCGACGCGCGCGCGATGCGCGCGCAGTACCTCGACCGGATGGACATCGAGCGCGAGCGCGGCATCACGATCAAGAGCCAGGCCGTGCGCATGCCGTGGGAGCTCGACGGCACGACGTACGCCCTCAACATGATCGACACCCCGGGGCACGTCGACTTCACCTATGAGGTGTCCCGGTCGCTGGCCGCCTGCGAGGGTGCGGTGCTCCTCGTGGACGCCGCCCAGGGCATCGAGGCGCAGACCCTCGCGAACCTCTACCTCGCGATGGAGAACGACCTCTCGATCATCCCGGTCCTCAACAAGATCGACCTGCCGGCGGCCCAGCCCGAGAAGTACGCCGAGGAGCTGGCCAAGCTCATCGGCTGCGAGCCCGAGGACTGCCTCCGGGTCTCGGGCAAGACCGGCGCGGGCGTCGAGCCGCTGCTCGACAAGATCGTCCGCACGCTGCCCGCCCCCGTCGGCGACCCCGACGCCCCGGCGCGCGCCATGATCTTCGACTCGGTCTACGACACCTACCGCGGTGTCGTGACCTACGTCCGCGTCGTCGACGGCAACCTCAGCCCGCGCGAGAAGATCGTCATGATGTCGACCCGGGCGACCCACGAGCTGCTCGAGATCGGCGTCATCAGCCCCGAGCCGGTCCCCGGCAAGGGTCTCGGCGTCGGCGAGGTCGGCTACCTCATCACCGGCGTCAAGGACGTGCGCCAGTCGCGCGTCGGTGACACCGTGACCAACGCCAGCAAGCCGGCGACGAAAGACCTCGGCGGCTACCGCGACCCGAAGCCGATGGTCTTCTCCGGTCTCTATCCCATCGACGGGTCCGACTACCCCGACCTGCGCGACGCCCTCGACAAGCTCAAGCTCAACGACGCCGCGCTCGTCTACGAGCCCGAGACGTCCGCGGCTCTCGGGTTCGGCTTCCGCGTCGGCTTCCTCGGGCTGCTGCACCTCGAGATCGTCCGGGAGCGGCTCGAGCGCGAGTTCGACCTCGACCTCATCTCGACCCAGCCCAACGTCGTCTACGACGTCACGATGGACGACGGCAAGGCCGTGCACGTGACCAACCCGAGCGAGTACCCCGACGGCAAGATCCGCGAGGTGAGCGAGCCGGTCGTGCGCGCCACGATCCTCGCGCCGTCGGAGTTCGTCGGCGCGATCATGGAGCTGTGCCAGCAGAAGCGAGGCAACCTGCGCGGCATGGACTACCTCTCCGAGGACCGCGTCGAGATGCGCTACACGCTGCCGCTCGCCGAGATCGTCTTCGACTTCTTCGACCAGCTGAAGTCGCGCACCCGCGGTTACGCCTCGCTCGACTACGAGCCCGACGGCGAGCAGGTCGCCGACCTCGTCAAGGTCGAGATCCTGCTCCAGGGCGAGACCGTCGACGCCTTCTCGGCCATCGTCCACAAGGACAAGGCCTACGCCTACGGCGTCATGATGGCGAGCAAGCTCAAGGACCTCATCCCGCGTCAGCAGTTCGAGGTCCCGATCCAGGCCGCCATCGGCTCGCGGATCATCGCCCGAGAGAACATCCGCGCCATCCGCAAGGACGTGCTTGCCAAGTGCTACGGCGGCGACATCAGCCGCAAGCGCAAGCTCCTCGAGAAGCAGAAGGAGGGCAAGAAGCGGATGAAGATGGTCGGACGGGTCGAGGTGCCGCAGGAGGCCTTCGTCGCTGCTCTGTCGAGCGACGGCGACAAGGGCGACAAGAAGAAGTAGTCACAGCCGCAGCCTCTGTGGTGTCGTCGGGGCTGACGCTCCCAACGCCAGGGGCCGTGGCGGCTCAGGCCTCGAGGAGCTTGCGGCGGAGGCGCTCCGTGTCGGCCGCCGTCCAGCCCTGGGAGTCGAGCCAGCCCAGCGGGCCGCCGTAGCGCTCGTCGAGCGCGGCGAGCAGCAGGCGCATCGTGTCGGTGGTCGGCGACTGCTGCGCCACCGTCTTGTCCTTGAGGTTCGCGGCGTACGCCTCCTTGGCGCGCAGCCGGTCCATGATCGCGGCGACGCGCTCGGCCGACGCCGCGTAGTCGGCCACGACGAGGTCGTCGGGCACGCCCACGACCTTGAGCGCGAGTCCCACGACCGTGCCGGTGCGGTCCTTGCCGGCGGCACAGTGCACGACCGTGGCGCCCTCGCTCGCAGCGATGGCGTGCAGAGCCGCCACGACCGAGTCGGGACGGCTCGCGAGGTAGCTGAGGTAGTGCTCCGACCAGAACTGGTCGTGGCTCGGGCGGTGGCCACCGTTCCTCTCGGCAGCCGCAGCGGCGGCAGCGTCGCGGCGCTCGTCGGTCTCCCAGGGAAGAGCGCGCTCCGCGGCCGGGATGCCCGACTCGGTCGTGTCCTCGCGGTAGAGCGTGTGGTGGTGGTGTCGCATGCCGTCCAGCGCGCGGAGCGGGCCGTCGCCCTCCTTGGCGACCTCGACGTCGGTGCGCAGATCCACGACGTCACTGACGCCGTAGCGGTTGACGAGGACGTCGACGGAGCCGGGGGTGAGGTCCTGGAGGTTGTCGGAGCGCAGCAGCCGGCGCGGTCGGACGGTGTCGCCACCGGCTGTCACCATGCCTCCCAGGTCACGCATGTTGACGACACCGTCGAGCTCGATCCAGTTGGGGCTGTACACCCCAGCACCATATGCGACGGTCGAAAACGATCTGCACCGATGTGCCCACCGCCAGATATCTTGACGTCGAGAGAAATGCGGGACCAGGAGAGTGTCATGACGTCAACGACGACCCAACCACTGACCCGGCGGGACATCCCGGTGGACCGCGACCTGCGCATCCTCGCGCTGGGGTCGTTCGCCAACCGGTTCGGCGCCGGCGCCGTCCTCACGACGAGCGCCCTCTACTTCACCCGCCAGGTCGGCTTCAGTGCCACCGAGGTGGCGCTCGCGATGTCGGTGTCGGCGGTGGTCGGCATCGTCGTCCAGGTGCCGGCTGGGCACCTCGGCGACACGCGCGGCCCGCGCCGGGTGCTCACGGCGTTCATGGTCGGCGCGGCCGTCTTCAGCGAGCCGCCGGTCCTGGCCACGACCCCGTGGATGCTGGCGCTCGTCTTCGTCCTCAACGCCGTCCTCACGGGGTTCGCCGCCTGGAACTCGACGCGGCTGCCCGACATCGCCCTGCACGCGCGGGCCGTCGGCGAGCCGCGGCTCGCGGTCATCCGCGACTGGCCCTACGTCGTCATCACCGTCGTCACCGGGCTCTTCTCCCTCCACGTCTTCGTCATGGAGCCGCCGCACGAGCGGCAGGGGCAGTACCAAGGCTTCGCCGGCCTCGGGTTCAGCGTCCTCGCGGTCGGTGCGCCACCGGTCGTCACCTACGTCTGCGTCGACCTCGGCGAGACCGGCTGGCTGGTCCTCGCGGTCTTCATGGTCGTCATCGCATTCGTGTCGGTGCCCGCGGCCCGCTGGGCGCTGGCCTCCCGGGGCCGCTACGGCGTCACGACGCACTCGGGCTGAGCGCGGCCTGTGAGCTCTCCGGCAACCATCCCGTCCTGACGCTCCCGGTGGCGAGGGCGTGCTTGGATGTCCCCTGTGCCAGCCACGCGACCCACGGACGGTGATGCCGTCGACCCTGTCGTGGGGGAGCCGGCGGTGCACCCGGCGAGCGAGCTGGTCCTCCGCGCCGACCAGCAGCGGTGGGCCGACGTGCGGCCGCACCTCGCCGCCATGGAGGTCGTCGTCGCCGCCCTGCAGGGGCGCACGGACGGTGCCGTGCTCGTCGTGGGCGGCCCCGACGCCGCGCCGTGGTCGACCATCCTCGCGGGCCAGTGGCCCGGCCTGCGCGTGTCGACGGTGCAGCTGCCCGACGACGCCTCGACGACGCATGCGCGGCTCACCGTCGAAGGACCCTTCGACCTCGTCGTCGACGCGTCCGACGAGGACGGCAACGACCAGGCCCTGCTCTTCCAGCGGGTCTTCATGCACCTGCGCCGGGGCGGCGAGTACGTCGCCCGCCGGCTCGTCCCGCATCCGCTCGAGGACTCCGCCGCCACCCCGGGCCCGGAGGCTCCGCTCCTGCAGCGTCTCTCCGCGTCGCTGACGGCATCGGACGGCGGCACCCGGATCGCTGTCGACGACGCCCTGCCCAACGAGAACCTGCCTCCCGAGGCTGCCTATGCCGGCGACCTGTGGGGCCTCGTGGCCACAGCGCAGGAGGCACGCACCCGCGACTTCCACGACGACCGGGTCGAGGCGCCTGCCTACCGGGACGTCGAGGGGCTCGGGCGCTCGCTCGAGCAGGTCCATGTCCACAGCAAGGTGCTCCGGGTCGTCAACGGCGTGCGCGTCGCCCCGAAGCTGCGCGAGGAGGAGGTCGACGCCGTCCTCGCGGGGCGGCCGGAACTCGGGGAGCGGCTCGATGCCCTGCCCCCGGTGACGTGGACCGCGACGTGCGCCTACGACGTCAACCGGGAGGCCGACCCCTACGTCCAGTCCCGCCTCGCCGTGCCCGAGATGGTCCTACGGCGCTACGACGCCCCGACGTGCTCGCGCGGGCAGATCGTGACGCGCGACGACATCCTCTTCCCCGAGACGTTCCGCCAGAGCTGGATGGAACGGATCGCCAACGTCTACGTCGTCGAGCGCGCGCCCCGGTTCGGGACCGTGCGGCGGGACATCAGCGCCCCCGATGGGCTGCCTGGTGCCTGGTTCCACCTCGACTCCGAGTGGCCGGGGCACTTCGGCCACCTCGTGACCGAGCAGGTGAGCCGGATGTGGGCCTGGGAGCGGGTCCGCGAGCTCGAACCCGACGTCAAGGTGCTCCTGACGCTCCAGCACGACCGGGAGCCGGCCGTCCTCGCGCCCTTCGAGATCGACATCCTCGGTGCGTTCGGGATCACGCCCGAGGACATCCACGTCTTCACGGCCCCCTGCCGACCCGAGCGGCTCTACACCTCGACGGGCATGTTCTCGCTGCCGCGCTTCGTCCACCCCTCCATGGCGGCCATCTGGAACCGTGTCGGGGACCACGTCGTCGCTTCGGCCGAGAAGCGCGAGCGCCCTCGCCGGATCTTCGTCTCCCGTCGGCCCTCCCTCAAGCGCTCGTGCCACAACGTCGCCGAGGTCGAGGCGTTCTTCGTCGATCGAGGCTTCGAGGTCGTCCACCCCGAGGACCACCCGCTCGCCGAGCAGGTGGCCTTCTTCCGCGCCGCCGAGACGATCGCAGGCTTCGCCGGCAGCGGCCTCTTCTCGCTGGCCTTCTGCCGGACGCCCAAGCGCGTCTTCGCGCTCGGACCCGATGCCTACACGGCCCGCAACGAGTACCTCATCTCGGCCCTGCGCGGTCACGACCTCACGGCGGTGCGCAGCCGGTCGGACCTCGAGCACCCCGAGGGCTCATGGACCCAGCAGGCGTTCGCGTCGAGCTTCACCTTCGACCTCGACGACGAGGGTCGCTTCCTCGCCGAGCGGCTCGACCGCGCAGACGCCCTCGGACCGCTGTCCCGACGGCGCGGCTGAGGGCGGTCAGCCGGCGTGCACTCCGACGGAGAGCACGCTGATCGAGGTGAAGGGGGGCCCGTCCGACCGGAAGTCCTCGCCGCCGAGCCCCGCGATGTGCTGCACGACCTCCTGCCCCGACGTCACCCTGCCGATGAGGGAGTAGACCGGTGCCCCGGCCGGCACCGTGAAGTCGCGGTGGACGACGAAGAACTCACCGGCGGTCCCGGGGAAGCCGTCCCCCCGGGCCAGCCCGACGTCGCCGACCCGGTAGGTCCGGTCCGCGGGCACGTTCTCGAGGGGCAGGTCGTAGCCGGGCTCGGCCGTGCTGCGTCCTGATGGGTCACCGCACTGGAGAAAGGCGGTCGGCGCCGGGTCCGTGGTGAGCCGGTGGCAGACGCTGTCGGTCCAGTAGCCCGCGCGGGCCAGCGTGACGAACGATGCGACGCTCCTGGGGGCGCGCCTCCCGTCGAGGCGGAACGTCAGGTCCCCACACGTCGAGCGCACGTCGGCGATCCAGCTCGAGCCCGCTGCCACGGACGCGTCCGGAGCTGCCGTGAAGGTCGGGAACGCCGTGGGTGGTAGCGGGGGAGCCGTGCACGAGACGTCGCCCGCGGCGGGCGCGGATGCCGGCTCCCCGCCGCGCAGTGCGACGACGGCGACGTACAGCGCGACCGCCAGTGCGGCGACGACCAGCGCGGCCGTCGCGAGGAACCACACGTTCCTGCGTCGCGACGACGGCGCCTCGGGCATGGGGGCAGCGTACGACCGGGGGAGTGGACGGGACATGCCTTCCGGGCTGGGACAATGGACGTATGCCGCCCTCCGCCCTCCCCGACGGCGACCCCGCTCCCCGCACGGGTGAGCTGCCCGCCGCGGCCCTGACCGACCTCCCGGGCACCGACCTCGGCATCTACGTGCACGTGCCGTTCTGCACGGTCCGCTGCGGCTACTGCGACTTCAACACCTACACGCTGACCGAGCTCGGCGGCCCGGGCGCGAGCATCGGCATCGACACGTACGCCGACGCGGCCCTGCGCGAGCTCGACCTCGCCCGTTCGGTCCTGGTCGACGAAGCGCCCATGGTGTCAACGGTGTTCGTCGGTGGTGGCACCCCCACGATGCTGAGGTCCGCCGACCTCGTGACGGTGCTGGACGGCATACGCACGCGGTTCGGGCTGACCCCCGACGCGGAGGTCACCACCGAGGCCAACCCCGACTCCGTGACGCCCGACTCGCTCCGGGAGCTCGCCGAGGGCGGATTCACGCGCGTCTCCGTCGGGATGCAGTCGGCGGTGCCCCACGTGCTCCACACGCTCGAGCGCACCCACGACCCCGACAACGTCGCGCGAGCCGTCGCCGCCACCAAGGCGGCCGGGATGCAGGTCAGCGTCGATCTCATCTACGGCACGCCGGGGGAGTCGCTCGAGGACTGGCGACGCAGCCTCGAGACCGCCGTCGCCCTCGAGCCCGACCACATCTCGGCCTACGCGCTCGTCGTCGAGGACGGCACCAAGCTCGCGGCCCAGGTGCGCCGCGGGCTCGTGCCGGCGCCGGAGGACGACGACGAGGCCGACAAGTACGAGCTCGCCGACGACCTGCTCTCCGCCGCCGGGTTCGGGTGGTATGAGGTGAGCAACTGGGCGCGCTCGGAGCAGACCCGGTGCCGCCACAACGTCGCCTACTGGTCGGGGACGAACTGGTGGGGCGTCGGACCGGGTGCCCACAGCCACGTCGGCGGCCTCCGCTGGTGGAACGTCAAGCACCCCAGTGCGTATGCCGCCCGGCTGGGTGCGGGGGAGTCCCCCGCCCAGGCGCGCGAGATGCTCACCGACGACCAGCGCTACGACGAGCGTGTGCTGCTCGGCACACGCCTCGTCGAGGGACTGCCGGTCTCCGATCTGCGAGGATCGGGTCGCACCGCCGTGGCCGGCCTCATCGCCGACGGCCTGCTCGACGGCACGGCCGTCCTGCGGGACTCGCGTCTCGTCCTGACCCGGCGCGGGCGCCTGCTCGCGGACACGGTGGTGCACCGGCTCCTCGCCTCCTGAGGAGCCCTCGACGAGGAAGGCCCCCGATGAGCGAGACCCTGTCGACGACCACCGGTGACGCGGCGGACTCCCACGCGAGCCGCGGAGCGGTGTCCCACGCCGCGGAGGTCGTCGCCGCGGCCCGACGCGCCTTCGACGACGGGGTCACCAAGCCCCGGGAGTGGCGGGTCGCCCAGCTGCGGGCCCTGCGCTCGCTGCTCGTCGACCACGAGGACGAGCTCGCCGAGGCGCTGCACGCCGACCTCGGCAAGAGCGCCACCGAGGCCTGGGTCACCGAGACCGGCTTCGTCGTCCGCGAGATCGACCACACGCTGCGACACCTTCGGTCGTGGACCGCCCCGCGCCGTGTGCCGGTGCCGCTCTCGCTCGCACCCGGCCGGGCCAAGGTCGTGCGGGAGCCGCTCGGTGTCGTCCTCGTCATCGCGCCGTGGAACTACCCGGTCCAGCTGTGCCTCGCCCCCCTCGTGGGCGCGCTCGCCGCCGGCAACGCCGTCGTCCTCAAGCCGAGCGAGATCGCCCCGGCCACCTCACGGGCGCTCGCACGCCTGTTGCCCCTGAAGCTCGACGCCGCGGCCGTCCACGTCGTCGAGGGTGCGGTCCCGGAGACGACCGCGCTGCTCGCCGAGCGGTTCGACCACATCTTCTACACCGGCAACGGAGTCGTCGGCCGGGTCGTCCTCGAGGCCGCCGCCCGGCACCTGACGCCGGTGACGCTCGAGCTCGGGGGCAAGTCCCCGGCCTACGTGGCCGACGATGCCGACCTCGAGGTGACCGCCCGGCGGCTCGTCTGGGGCAAGTTCACCAATGCCGGCCAGACGTGCGTGGCGCCCGACTACGTGCTCGCGAGCCGTTCGACGCTCGACGCCCTCAAACCCCTTCTCGGGCAAGCGATCCGAGAGGCGTTCGGTGACGACCCGTCGGCATCGGCCGACTACGGCCGGATCGTCAACGCGCGCCACTTCGAGCGGCTCACCGCTCTCGTCGACCCGGCCAGGGTCGTTGCCGGCGGTCGGTCCGACGCGTCCACGCGCTACCTCGAGCCGACTCTCGTCGAGGTCGACGACGCGGACGACCCGCGTGAGCTCGTCATGCGTGAGGAGATCTTCGGACCCGTCCTGCCCCTCGTCGCCGTCGACGGGCTCGACGCGGCGATCGACGTCGTCAACCGACGTGACAAGCCGCTGGCGCTCTACGTCTTCACGGGCTCGGACGAGGTGCGTCAGCGCTTCGTGCGCGACACCTCGTCCGGCGCGCTCGGCTTCAACATCCCCCTCGCGCACCTCGCCGTCCCCGGCCTGCCCTTCGGTGGGGTGGGGCCCAGCGGCATGGGCGCGTACCACGGCGAGCGGTCCGTCGCAGTGTTCTCGCACGACAAGGCCGTGCTCACGCTGCCCACCAGGCCCGACACCACGGTCTGGGTGCGACCGCCCTTCACCTCGCTCAAGGAGCAGGTCATCGCCCGCCTCGCCGTCCCCGGCCGCCGGCGACGCGGGGACCGCTCGGAGCCGCAGCAGCACCAATGACAGCCGTGTCATTAACACAGGAGTGGTCCGGGATCACGTAGATCTCTCGCGTGTCGCATGGGATTTCTGGGAAACCAGTGATCGTGTGGCCCGATTGTCCTAGATTGCCGAGAGCACCCACGGCGACCACGGGAGACACCGATGCCACTCGAGCGCGACCTCATGGCCGACCCCCGTCTCTCCGGGCCCGGCACCGCCTCCGCTCGGGGCCCCCGTCCCGCACGGACGCGCACCGGCGCCGTTCTCGTCGCGGTGGTCGCGCTCCTGCTCGGCGCCGTCGGGACGGTCGGTCTGGCGGGACCGGCCCGCTCAGCCGAGTGGATCGTGCTGTGCACCGGCTACGACCCGTGCCAGGCGGCCGGCTACCCGAACTCGGGCTACAAGGACAACAGCGCCACGAGCTACTGGCGCCAGTCGACGGGGCACAACTGCACGAACTACGTCGCCTACCGCCTCGTCAAGAACGGCCTGCCCAACACCAAGCCCGCCACCTTGTCCGGCAACGCCTACAACTGGGGTCCGGCCTTCCCGAGCCAGACCAACGACGACCCTGCCGTCGGGTCGGTCGCCTGGTGGAACACCTCCTTCTCCTCGACGGGACACGTCGCCTACGTCGAGAGGGTGGTGTCGGCCGACGAGATCCTCGTGTCCGAGGACAACTGGGGTGGCGACTTCAAGTGGCGCAGGGTCACCCGGGCCGGCGGCAAGTGGCCCAACGGCTTCATCCACCTCAAGGACCAGGGCGCGACGGTCGTCGACACCGACGTCTACCGCCCCGTGACCCCCACCCGGCTGCTCGACACCCGCACCGGCCTCGGGGCTCCGGCCGCCAAGGTCGCGGCCGGCACGTCGATCGGCCTGCAGGTCAGCGGCCGAGGCGGCGTCCCGAGCGGCGGGGTCGGCACCGCGTTCCTCAACGTGACGGTCACCGCCCCCACCGCGGCCGGCTACCTCACGAGCTACCCGTCCGGTGCGACCCGCCCCGGCTCCCGCAGCGTCACCTACCCGGCCGCCGGCACGATCAGCGAGCTCGTCCCGGCCCGGCTCGGCACCGACGGCAAGGTCCGGCTCTACACCTCGGCGGCGGCGCACCTCGTCGCGGAGGTCGTCGGGTGGTACCCCACGACGGGGCACCTCGTCTCCGTCACGCCGACCCGTGTCCTCGACACCCGCACCGGTCTCGGCACCGCCCGGGTGCGCGTGCCCGCGAACGGCAGCGTCGACCTGCCGGTGGCCGGCGCCGGCATCGTCCCGAGCACGGGGGCGTCGGCCGTGGTCCTCGCCGTCTCGGCGGCCGCGCCCAGCGCGGGCGGCTGGCTGACGGCATACCCGACGGGGACGACCCGGCCGACGACCGCGCACGTGCGCTACGACGCGGACGCCCCCATGACGGGCGTCGTCGTGTCGCGGATCGGCACCGGCGGCAAGGTGACCATCCAGTCCACGGCCGAGACCGACCTGCTCGTCGACGTGGTCGGCTGGTTCAGGACGGGCGGTGACCACGTCGCGCTCGCCCCGTCACGGGTGCTCGACACGCGCATCGGGCTCGGTGCCCCGACGGGGCGCGTCGCGGCGGGCTCGACCGTCTCGGTGCCCGTCCTCGGCCGGGCCGGGGTGCCCACCGTCGGGGTGGCGGCCGTGTCGATCACCCTGACGCCCATCGCGCCGACGGCGACGACCACCGTGACGGCGTACGCCTCGGGCACGACCCGACCGACCCCCGCGAACGTCACCGTGGCCTCGGGCCGCGCCCGGGTCAACGCTGTCGTCGTCCCGGTCGGCGCCGACGGGGCGATCACGGTGCACACGAGCGCGGCGTCCTACCTCGTCGTCGACGTCCAGGGCTACCTCAAGAAGTGACCTGGGGGACCTGGGGGACCTGGGCGACCTGGGTGCCCAAGGCCACGGCGTCCCGGGCGCCCGTCGCCGCTCAGGCGCCGGGCTCCGTGACGAAGTCGATGAGCTCCTCGACGCTCGCGAGCAGCGTCGGCTCGAGGTCGGCGTAGGTGCGCACCGTGCCGAGGATCCGCTTCCACGCGTTGGCGATGTCGGCCTGGCTGGCGTGGGCCCAGCCGAGCTCGGCGCAGATGCCGTGCTTCCACGACGTCCCGCGCGGGATGACCGGCCACTGCTGCCAGCCGAGCCGTTCCGGTCGCACGGACTGCCAGACGTCGACGTAGGGGTGTCCGAGGATGCGCACGTGCTGGGACAGGCCGGGAAGCGCCTGGGCCTGCGCGACGATGCGGGCCTCCTTGGTGCCGGGGACGAGGTGGTCGACGAGCACGCCGAGGCGCCGACCAGGTCCCTGCTGGAACTCGGCGATGATGCCGGCGAGGTCGTCGACGCCGTCCATGAGCTCGACGACGACGCCCTCGACGCGCAGGTCGTCGCCCCAGACCTTCTCGACGAGCTCGGCGTCGTGACGACCCTCGACGTAGATCCGCGACCCGCTCGCGACGCGCGCTCGCGCTCCCTCGACGGCGACCGAGCCGCTCGCGGTCCGGGACGCGGCCCGGCGGGCGTCGGCGAGGGCGGCGCCGGCGGCGGCCTGCGGGGGAGTGAGCGTCACCGGGGCGCCGTCGACGAGGAAGCCCGGGCCGAGGGGGAAGGCCTTGGTGCGCCCGCGGCGGTCCTCGAGGTGGACGACGTGCATCCCGCCGGCCTTCTCGACCCGCACGACGGCGCCGACCCAGCCGGTCTCGACCTCCTCGACGACGAGGTCGGGCTCGGCCGGGGTCGGGGTCGACCGGCCGCGGCGCGGGGCACGCCAGTCGCCGCTGAGCACGTCGGATCCGTAGCGATCGTTGGGGGACACGACTAGGGAGGGTATGCCGCTTGGTGGACCCGGACGCAGCCGCCACGCGGGCGGGGTCGGAGCTGCCCCGACGGCATACGGTTGGATGAAATCGGAGATCCGCGAGGCACGACGTAGACTTGGCACTCGTCGATCGAGAGTGCCAGACCCGTGAAGGAGGGGACGCGATGAGCGAGGACCGCAGGCTGATGGTGCTGCGCGCGATCGTGCAGGACTACGTCCAGACCTCCGAGCCGGTGGGGAGCCGGGCCCTCGTCGAGCGCCACCACCTCGGCGTCAGCGCCGCGACCGTGCGCAACGACATGGCCCTGCTCGAGGAGGAGGGCCTGATCCACGCGCCGCACACGTCGGCCGGGCGCGTGCCCACCGACGCCGGCTACCGCGTCTTCGTCGACCGCCTGAGCGCCGTCAAGCCCCTCGGGTCGGGCGAGCGCCGGGCCATCGGCCAGTTCCTCGAGGGCGCCGTCGACCTCGACGACGTCGTCGACCGCACCGTGCGCCTGCTCGCGAGCCTGACCCGTCAGGTCGCCGTCGTGCAGTACCCCTCGCTCACGCGGTCGACGGTGCGCCACATCGAGCTCGTGCCGATGGGGTCCTCGCACCTGATGATCGTGCTCATCGTCAACACCGGGCGCGTCGAGCAGCGCGTCGTCGACACGGGCCGCGTGCTCTCCGACGGCACGGGCGAGGCGCTCGTCGCCACGATCCGCGCGCGCATCAACGAGGTGGCGGCCGGCGTGCCGTTCACCGTGGCCGCGACCCGCCTCCGGCGCCTCGTCGACGAGGCCGACGAGGCCGACCGTGCCGCCATGGAGGCCGTGGTGTCCGCCCTCGGCGACGCCCTCGTCGAGGAGCGTGAGGAGCGCGTCGTCCTCGCCGGTCAGGCCAATCTCGCACGCGCCGGCACCGACTTCCCCCGCACCATCGGCCCGATCCTCGAGGCACTCGAGGAGCACGTGACGCTGCTGCGCCTGCTCGGCCAGCTCGGCGACGACCCCGACCTCGTCTCCGTGCGCATCGGGTCCGAGAACCCCGTGACCGGGCTCCAGTCGACGTCCCTCGTGTCGATGGGCTACGGCTCCGGTGCCGAGCGCGTCGCGAGCCTTGGAGTGCTGGGCCCGACCCGCATGGACTACCCCACGACGATGGCCTCGGTCCGCGCCGTCGCGCGCTACGTCTCCGAGATCCTCGACGAGAACCAGGCCACCTGACCCACCTGCAGCACAGCGGCCAGTCCGCCGGCGCAGCGCCGCGCCGGAACCGAAAGCACCACGTACCAAAAGGAATCTCAGCTTGAACGACTACTACGCCGTCCTCGGGGTCTCGCGCGACGCGAGCCAGGAGGAGATCAAGAAGGCCTACCGTCGGCTCGCCCGCAAGCTGCACCCGGACGTGAATCCCGGCGCCGAGGCCGAGGAGGAGTTCAAGCGGGTCTCGCAGGCCTACGACGTGCTCTCCGACCCGCAGAAGCGCCAGTCCTTCGACATGGGCGCCGACCCCTTCGCCTCGGGTGGTGGCGCCGGTTTCGGTGCGGGACAGGGCTTCTCGTTCAGCGACGTCATGGACGCCTTCTTCGGCGCGGGCGCCCAGGCCGGCACGCGCGGACCCCGGGCCCGCGTGCAGCGCGGCCAGGACGCCCTCGTGCGCCTCGACATCGACCTGTCGAAGGCCGTCTTCGGCTCCGAGGAGGAGCTGACGCTCGACACCGCGGTCGGCTGCAAGCGCTGCGACGGCGACGGCGCCGAGCCCGGCACCGGTCGCCAGACCTGCCAGATCTGCAAGGGCGCCGGTGAGGTGCAGCAGATCCAGCGGAGCTTCCTCGGCCAGGTCATGACCTCGCGCCCGTGCGTCAACTGCCAGGGCTACGGCTCGACCCTCACCGACCCGTGCCACGACTGCTCGGGTGACGGCCGCGTGCGCACCCGTCGCTCGCTCAAGCTCAAGGTGCCCGCGGGCGTCGACACCGGCACCCGCATCCAGCTGACCGGAGAGGGCGAGGTCGGCCCCGGCAACGGGCCCAAGGCCGACCTCTACGTCGAGATCCGCGTCGTCAACCACGACACCTACACCCGTCGCGGTGACGACCTGCACTGCAACGTCGAGCTGCCCATGGCCGCGGCCGCACTCGGCACGAGCTTCAAGCTGTCCACCTTCGACGGCATGCAGGACCTCGAGATCAAGCCCGGCACGCAGAGCGGCGACGTGCTGACCCTGCGCGGCCTCGGCGTCACCCACCTGCGCCACGGGGGTCGCGGCGACCTGCTCGTGCACGCCACGGTGCAGACGCCGACCCGCCTGACCGAGGAGCAGCGGGAGCTGCTGCACCAGTTCGCGACCCTGCGCGGCGAGGAGCGACACGAGGGTCGCCTCACCCCCGCCAACAAGGGGCTGTTCGGCAAGCTGCGCGACGCCTTCAAGGAGAAGTGACCCCCACGTGAGTGCCCGGTGACCCACCAGCTCTTCCTCGGCGAGCCGTCCGCGGTCGCCGGGGCCGTCGTCGGGGCGTCCCTGCTCCTCGACGGTGACGAGGGGCGTCACGCCGCGACGGTCGTGCGCATCCGACCGGGTGAGCGCTACTTCGTCGCCGACGGTGCGGGCCGGCGCGCCCTGCTCGAGGCCACCGACGTCGACCGGGCATGGGTGCGGGGCCGCGTGATCGAGGTCAGCGACGAGGCCGAGCCGGCCCCACGCCTCGTCCTCGTCCAGGCCCTCGCCAAGGGCGACCGTGACGAGCAGGCCGTCGAGGCCGCCACCGAGCTCGGTGTCGACGAGGTCGTGCCCTGGCAGGCGGAGCGCTCCGTCGTCGTCTGGCGCGGAGACCGCGCCGCCAAGTCCCTGGCCAAGTGGGCCGCGGTCGTGGCCCGGGCGACCAAGCAGTCACGCCGGTCGCGTGTGCCGGTGACGTCCCCCGCGGTCGGGCTCGCTCCGCTCGTGGCCCGTGTCGGGGAGGCCTCACTCACGCTCGTGCTCCACGAGGACGCCACCGAGCCGCTCGCGTCCGTCGAGCTGCCCGCTTCGGGCGACGTGCTCGTTGTCGTCGGTCCGGAGGGTGGCATCACCGACCGCGAGATCGACGCCCTCAGCGCCGCGGGAGCGCGACCGGTCCGGCTCGGGTCGACGATCCTGCGGGCGTCGTCCGCCGGTCCCGCCGCCCTCGCCGTCCTCAGCGCACGCACCCGCTGGACCTGACGGCATACGCCCTCTGGTTCGAGGTGATCTCGTCACGGGGGTGGGTGCCGCGCTCACCTCGAACGGGGTGGAGCGGGTCCGGTCAGCGAGCGGTCACAGGGACGAGCTGCTCCGCGAGCGGCGACCCGTCCTTCGCGCTGCTGGCGAAGACGCGGACGACATAGTCGCCGGGCGCCAGCGACGACTTCGTGGTGAACCGGTACGTGCCGCGGTCCGGGGCACCCACCGACGCCGTCGTGAAGCCGTGGTCGACGCGTTGGCCGTCGCGGAGGAGCTCCCACTCGACGGTGGCCTCGAACGTGCTGGCGACGCCCTTGACGGTGAGCCGTGCGCCGGCCTTGACGGCGGAGCCCCGGGCCGGCTCGTCGACCCAGACGGGTGCGACCTGGTCGAGGACCGTCATCGGGTCGGTGGGCCGCGTGAAGGACGCCGAGACCGGGTGGCCCGGTGAGACCTCGCTGCCGCCGTCGGCGAGCTCGAAGCGGACGGGCCGTGCCGTGCCCGCCGCGGCCTGTGCGGTCCAGCCGAGCTGCTCCGCGGCGAGGGAGTCCGTGCTGGTCGTGCCCGACGAGAGGCGGACGGTGATCGCGCCCGGACCGATCGTCACCGACTGCACGCTCACCCCCGACCACGCGAACGCGTAGGAGGAGCCCTTCGGCGGTGTGCCCGTCGCGAGGCGGAGCGCGGCCAGGGCCCGGGCCTCACCGATCACCGGCGTCGTGACACCGGTCGACACGAACTCGCGGAAGAGACGGAGCTGGTCGCTGCCGGCCACGACCGGGCCGAGGTAGTAGACCGGCACGCTCGCGGTCGTCGTGGCCGGGGGCGGGAGCGCGGTCGTCGCCGGGGAGGTCGGCCGCTGCGCGGTCTGCGTCGGGACGCTCGACGGTGCGCCGGACGACGTCGGGGTCGACGCCCGCGCGGTCGAGGTGGCCACGTCGGTCGGAGTCCCGGCGACCGGTGGTGTCGGCGCGGACGGCCGGTTCACGGCCCAGACGGTGCCGGCGACGAGGACGGCGGCGGCCGCCGCCACCGCAGGGACGAGCCACCGGTGGCGCCGGGACCCGGAGCCGGCGCCGGTGCCGGCCCCCCAGGACGACTCGTCCGACGCATGGGCGTCGGCGAGGATCGCGCCGAGTCGGTCGGTGGGGGTGATCGACCGCGCCTCGGCATCGAGGGCGCGGCGCACCCGGTCCTCGACGGGGCGCAGCCCGGCACCGATGAGGGTCGGCTCCTCGCCGGGCGTCTCGCCCGGTCGCGTCGGCTCGGTGTTCATGACAGCTCCAGGGGGTCGATGGTGCGTCGCAGGGCCGTCAGGCCGCGGTGGGCGTGGGTCTTCACGGCGCCGGGGGAGATCTCGAGGGTGTGGGCGATCTGGGCCTCGGAGAGGTCGGAGTAGTAGCGCAGCACGAGCACCTCCCGCTGCCGGGAGGGCAGGGTGCGCAGCGCGTCCAGGACGGCGTCGCGGTCGGCCGTGTGGAGCACCTGGGTCTCGGCGCTGCCGTGGGTGCCTCGACCCGGGGCGTCGGCAGCGCCCGCGTCGCGGACGTTCTGGCGGTCGACGACGACGGTGTGCCGCTGCACCGACCGGCACCCGTTGACGACGGCGGTCTGGAGGTAGCCGACGACGCGGCCGCCGTCCCGGATGGCCGACCAGCTGCGGTGCGTCGCGACGAACGCGTCCTGCACGACGTCCTCCGCTGCCAGCTGGTCGCGCAGCAGCAGCCAGGCCAGGCGGACGAGCCGCTGCCAGTGCGCGTGGTAGAGCTCGGTGATGGCGACGTCGGGGTCGGTCGGCAGCTCGGACCCGCCGGGGGTGACCACTCCTCCGGCGTCCGGGGCGGGAGCCCCACCACCGCCCGTGGCGGGAAGACCAGCGGCCCCGGAGGCCGCGGGGTCGCTGAGCTGGCCGGCCGGCATACCCAACGTTCTCACGGACAGATGACGCGCAACGGGAGCACAGGGTTGACACGTCGGAGGCGTGAGGGTCCGGAATGCGCCGCAGGTCCACGGCTGCCCGGGGGCTGCCGTGGACCTGCGGTTCGAGCGACCGGTCGGGTCAGCCGGCCGCCTTGGCCAGGACCTCGACCTCGCTGACGGTCATGTAGCTCGCCGCCGTCATGACGACCCGCACTGCCGAGGTACGTGTGGGGGTGATCGGCACCGTCACCACCGGTGCGGCTGGTCCGCTCGCAGCCACCGTCACCTCGCTCGACACGGGGGTCCAGGTGCTGCCCACGAGCGCCTCGACGTGGAGCGTCCGGGCGTAGCTGACGTTCCCGCCGTCCTGGTAGAAGCGGGTCGTCACCCGGGTGACGTCCCGAGCGCCGGGCAGTGTGACCGTCAGGGTGTCGCCGGGACGCTGGGTGCCCGAGCGCCAGTTCGACCAGGCCTTGTCGGTCAGCACGCCGTTGACGATGCCCTGCACGGAGTAGCCCGGCTCCGTGAAGGTGGCCGAGGCCGTCGTGCCGGGGGCGAGGGCCGCATTGGCCTCGACCGGCTCGGTCACCGTGACGACCGCCGTGGCCGGTGCGGTGGACCCGTCGGGCAGGGTGGCTCGGCCGGGCAGCGTGACCGTGCCGACCGAGTCGTACGCCGCGCCGGTCGTGTCCCACGCCACCGGCAGGGTGACCGTCACGTCGTAGCGGTCCGACGTCGCCGTGACGGTTGCCGGCAGGTCCGGCGTGCCGCCGACGTACGTGCGTGCCGCGGCCGGCGTGGTCGACGAGATGGCGTCAACGGTGACGACGGCCCGTGCCGCGTACTCCCGCCCGGTGGCGGGGTCGGTGGCGGTGCCGAAGACGAAGACCTGGCCCGGGCGGGCCCACCGCACCGCGGGCACGGGGCGCCACGTCACGGGCAGGGCGGCCGTCGCGGCGCCGACGCGGTCGGGCGCCACCGCCGTGGGAAGGGTCGGAGCAACTCCGGGCATCGTGAAGACCGCGACGTCGGCGACGCCGCGCACGGTCTCGTCGACGAGTCGCCACCGCTGGTTCGCGGCGGCGTTCGGCTGCCAGACCCCCACGGACGAGCCGTCGGCCGTGGCCTGTCCGCCCACCTCGACGTTGCCGGGACCGGTCGCGCTCGAGATCGTCCACATGCCGTCGCCCGTGGTCGAGAGGTACCACTGTGCCGATGCGTCCGGCGTGGTCTGTGCCGCCTCGAGGACGAGAGCGCCGGATCGCAGGGCGACCTGACGACCGTCGAGTGCTCGCAGCTGGTAGCGCTCACGGTTCGTGTCGCCGCCCGTGAGCTTCGTCGCGGTCCAGAGCTGGTCGGCGCTCGCGGTGTCCGTCGTGCGGATCGCGATACCGGTCTGCTCGGCGTCGAGGGAGCGCCCGCTCTGGACGCCGACGAAGCGGTACGCGTGGCCCTCCTGGAAGGTCGGCGCGTCCGTGGCGACGCCACGGACGTCGGAGACGACGAGGGTCGTGACGGACTGGGCCGGCACTCGCACCGTGGCCGAGGTGCCGTCGACCGCCACCGGGGTCTGCGACCGGAGTGCGCCGTCGGCGTCGGTGACGACGGCGGTCACGCTGGCCTTGGGGCCGATCTTGCCGAACTTCGAGAGGTCGATCGCGAGGTCCTGCGCTGTCGTCGAGCCGTTCGTGTGCACGAGGGTCGCGGTGCGCGCGTCCGGGCGGATCGCGGCGATCGTGCTCGTGTCGTCGACCTTGACGACGTGGTCGCCGGGACGGATGTAGTGCGTGAAGTTGCGCACGGTGTTGAACTTCTGGTTCGTGAAGATGGGGCAGGTGGCCAGCGTGTCCTTGGCCGTGCAGTCGAAGCGCATCTGGATGCTGCCCCAGTTGGCGCCCGCCGCGCTCTCCCCGCCGGGCTTCATGTTGTCGTAGTCCTCGACGGGCTGCCAGAAGACCCACGCCGACGGCTCGAGCTCGCGCAGGTCGTCGGTCATCCGCTGCGCCATGCCGATACCGGGCTCCATGGAGGTGAAGCTCTGGCCGTTGCCCCAGCTGCCCTCGACCTCGGACATCCACAGAGGCTTGTCGTCGGACTTGCTGAGGTCACGCACGGCCGTCCGCTGGGCGGTGCCGTAGGTGTGGACGTTCATCCGCGACACGGCGGCCTTGACGTCGGCCGGGTAGCTCATCCAGTTGGTGACGAAGGTCCCGGGGTTGGTCTCGTCCATCGCCGCGATCTTCGCGTCGGTCCCTGAGCCCGCGAGGCGCTGGTCGAGCGAGCGCACGACGTCCTGCTGCAGCTGTGGTCCGATGTGGGCGCCCTCCTGGCGGCCGCCGGTGGGCCGGCCGTCCGCGCCGAGCTGGGTGCCCCAGTAGCTCGTGTTCGGCTCGTTGAAGGGGTCGATGGTGTCGACCTTGATGCCGTGCGCCGCCTCCAGGTGCTCGGTCACCTTGACGAGGTATGCCGTGAAGTCGCCGATGCTCGTGCGCTTGAGCTGGTCCTGGCCGGCGTTGTAGTTCCCCGAGGCGTAGCCGCTCTCGGTCATGAACCATGGCGGGGAGTTGCTGAAGGTCTCCCACTTCGTGATGCCGCCCTTGATGCGGTCGACCCACCAGCGCTGGGTCTGGTCGGCATCCCAGTTCCAGTCGGCCGCGTCGTCCGGCGACCACCAGTCGACGTCGGTCCGCGTCGTGCCCTCCGGTGCCTTCCACCAGCCCTGCACGGCGCCGCCGGGACGCAGGTAGTCCTCGACGTCCGGCGCGTTGCCGCCGCCGATGTTGTAGCGCGCGATGTTGAGCGCCAGCCCGTCCTTGCCGAAGACGAGGTCGGCGAGCTTGTTGCGGACGGCGTCGGGGTAGTCGCCTGTCGCGTTGGCGAACCACACGAGGCTCGTGCCCCAGCCCTCGAAGGCGGGCTGCTGGTAGGACGGGTCGGGCGTGAGGCGCACGACGGGGACACCGTCGCCGCTGGGGGAGGCGGCCGTGGCGGAGGTCGTGGGAGCAGCGGCCGGTGCGGGCGCCGCAACGGCGACGGAACCGGCGAGCAGCGAGCCGACGGCGACCGTGACGGTCGCCAGCGCGCCCGAGGCGACGCGGGTGGGACGGGGTCTCATGGGTTGGTGCCTTCCTGGAGCGACGGCGGTGGCGGTCCGGGGTGAATGCGCACCCAACGCCCGGAATGGGCGTATGTTTGCGCAAACATCGGCCGCCGACACGGTCCCAGCCGGGCTGGACGGGTGTCAAGGGGGCGTCTCGCGGCGGCTGGCAGGATGGCGTCGGAAGCGGACGGCATGCGCGAGCAGGACGAATGGGACGAGCAGGAGGAACGGTGGGGGAGCGACGAGCGGTGTCGATGGCCGACGTGGCGCGCCTCGCCAACGTCTCGTCGCAGACGGTGTCCCGCGTGGCGAACGGCGAGACGAGCGTCGTCGATAGCACGCGCCAGACGGTGCTCCGCGCCATGGAGGAGCTCGGCTACCGTCCCAACAGTGCGGCGCGAGCCCTCAAGCGTGGAGCGTTCCGCGCCATCGGGGTCATGACGTTCACCCTGTCGACGACCGGAAACGTGCGCACGCTGGAGGGCATCGTCGCGGCGGCCGCCGTCCACGACTACGCGGTGACCCTCATCCCGGTCAACGCCCCCTCCCAGGACGCCGTCCGCGGAGCCTTCACGCGGGCCGGTGAGCTCGCCGTCGATGCCGTGGTCGCCATCATGGAGACCCACCTCGCGAGCGACGCCCCCGCGCCCTACCCGCCCGGTTTCAAGGTCGTCGTCGCCGACTCCGACGACGCCGGCGACCGTCACCCCGTCGTCGACACCGACCAGGCGGCGGGCGCCGCCTCGGCGACCGACCACCTGCTCGACCTGGGGCACCGCACCGTGTGGCACGTGGCCGGCCCCGAGAGCTCGTATGCCGCCCAGCGGCGTCGCGATGCCTGGCGGGCGCGGCTCGTGGCCAGGGGGCTCGAGGTGCCTCGGGTGCTGCACGGTGACTGGACGCCCGAGTCCGGCTACGAGATCGGTCTTCGGCTGGCCGACGAGCCCTCCTGCACAGCGGTTTTCGCCGCCAATGACCAGATGGCACTCGGGCTCCTCCGAGCCTTCCACGACCGCGGCCTGCGGGTCCCTGAGCAGGTGAGCGTCGTCGGGTTCGACGACGTGCCCGAGGCGGCGTCTTACATCCCCCCGCTCACCACAGTGCGCCAGGACTTCGAGCAGATCGGCCGGCTCTGCGTCGAGCAGGTGCTCGGCCAGGTGCGGGGCACGGGGCCGACCACCGGCACGACCCTCGTGCCGACGCAGCTCGTCGTGCGGGCGAGCAGCGCCGCGCCGAGCCGCACGGGTGCGCGCCGACCACGTCGTGCCTAGGGTGCAGTCATGACCTCGCAGACCCCCAGTGACTGCCTCTTCTGCAAGATCGTCGCCGGTGAGATCCCGTCCGACCGGGTCGCCGAGAGCGAGCGGTCGATCGCCTTCCGCGACATCAGCCCCGCCGCGCCGATCCACGTCCTCGTCGTGCCGAGGCGCCACGAGCCGACGGTGGGTGCCCTGGCGGCGGCGTCCGGTGACGACCTCACCGACGTCTTCCGGCTCGCGGCCCGCGTCGCGGAGCAGGAGGGCGTGACCGACGCCCACCGGATGATCGTCAACACCGGCAGCGGCGCCGGCCAGACCGTCTTCCACGCACACGTCCACCTGCTCGCCGGCGCGGCCTTCACCGAGGGGAGGATGGTGTGAGCGACGAGACCTCCACCATCGACGAGAAGCCCGACGCGACAACGGGATCGGCGGCCGAGAAACCGAAGACCGATGCCGCCGAGGCGAAGCCCGTCGACCCCGTCGACGACCTCGTGACGACCCACCACACCCTCAAGATCGGCCGGCGCCGGCTGCGCTACACCGCGACGACAGGGCGGGTCGTGCTCCGCGAGGAGGAGCACAAGGACGGCACCTTCGGCGGCCACAAGGCGCGCGCGGAGCTGTCGATGACGAGCTACGTCCTCGACGACGCCGATGCGCGCACGCGTCCGGTCACCTTCGCCTTCAACGGTGGTCCCGGCAGCTCGAGCGTCTGGCTGCACCTCGGCCTGCTCGGTCCGCGCCGCGTCGTCAGCGGCGACGTGGGCGCCCTCCAGCCGCCCCCGTACGACCTCGTCGACAACCCCGAGTCGCTCCTCGCGGTCAGCGACCTCGTCTTCATCGACCCCATGTCGACCGGCTACTCACGCGCGGTCGAGGGCGGCAAGCCGGGGGACTACCACGGCTACCAGAAGGACATCGAGTCCGTCGGCGAGCTGATCCGGCTCTGGACCTCGCGCAACGGCCGCTGGATGTCGCCCAAGTTCGTCGCGGGGGAGTCCTACGGCACCCTCCGCGGCGCGGCGCTCGCCGAGCACCTCCAGTCCCGCTACGGCATGTACCTCAACGGGCTCGTCCTCATCAGCAGCGTCCTCGACCTCAGCTCGGTCGACTTCGAGAACCAGCGCAACGACCGCGCGCACGCGCTCTACCTGCCGACGTATGCCGCCGTGGCCCACTTCCACGGCAAGCACGGCCGCCGCTCGCTGCGGTCCGTCCTCGACGAGGCCGAGGCGTATGCCGCCCGCGACTACCCGTGGGTGCTCTCTCGTGGCCATCGGCTGACGAAGGCCGAGCGCGCCGAGGCGGTCTCGACCCTGGCCCGGCTCTCGGGGCTGACCGAAGACTACGTCGACCGCGCCGACCTGCGCATTGAGCACTGGCGCTACTTCACCGAGCTGCTGCGCGACGAGCGCCTCTCCGTGGGTCGGCTCGACGCCCGGTTCACGGGACCGGCCGCCGCCGCGATCGCCGAGAACATGGACGCCGACCCGTCTCACGACGCCATCGCCGGCCCCTACGCCGCGGCCTGGAACCACTACGTCCGCGACGAGCTCGGCTACGTCAGCGACCTGCACTACGAGCAGATCTCGCGCCTCGTGCACCCGTGGTCGTTCAAGGACTTCGAGGGGCGGCCCATCGACGTGTCCCCGAAGCTCGAGCGCGCGATGCGCCAGAACCCGCACCTCAAGGTCCACATCGCCTACGGCTACTACGACGGCGCCACGCCGCACTTCGCAGCGGAGGACGTCGTGGCCCACCTGCAGCTTCCTGCCGACCGGCTCGCGAACGTCGAGCACGCCTACTACGAGGCCGGCCACATGATGTACGTCCACGAGCCGTCACGCGTGCAGCAGAGCAAGGACCTCGCGGAATTCGTGGTGAGGAGCTCGGGCCGCGACACGTAGACTCGTGACCACGATGAATGACGCGCAACCTCGACCATCCGACAGCGACGGCCCTGACGCCCCTGACGGCACGCACCTCCCCGTGGGAGCCGAGAGCGGCAGTGACACGCCGGTGCTGACCCGCCAGATCCCGCCGCCGATCGAGATGGTGACTCTCCTCGGTCCCCGCGACGAGCTGCTGCGCACCATGGAGCGCCAGTTCCCGCTCGTCGACACCCACGTGCGCGGCAACGAGATGACCTTCGCGGGACCCGCCGGTGAGCTCGAGATCATCGACACCCTCGTCGACGAGCTGCTGACGATCGTCTCGACCGGCCAGCCGCTCAACCGCGACGCCGTCGAGCGTTCGATCTCGATGCTGCGCGGGCAGACGGCCGAGCGCCCGGCCGACGTGCTGACGATGAACATCGTCAGCAGCCGCGGTCGCACGATCCGTCCGAAGACGCTGAACCAGAAGCGCTACGTCGACGCGATCGACGAGCACACCGTCGTCTTCGGCATCGGCCCCGCCGGCACCGGCAAGACCTACCTCGCGATGGCCAAGGCGGTCGCGGCGCTGCAGGCCAAGCAGGTCAACCGCATCATCCTGACCCGCCCCGCCGTCGAGGCCGGCGAGCGTCTCGGCTTCCTGCCGGGCACGCTCAACGACAAGATCGACCCCTACCTGCGCCCGCTCTACGACGCGCTGCACGACATGGTCTCGCCCGAGACGATCCCGCGGCTCATGGCGTCCGGCACGATCGAGGTGGCCCCGCTCGCGTACATGCGCGGTCGCACGCTCAACGACGCGTTCATCATCCTCGACGAGGCCCAGAACACCTCGAGCGAGCAGATGAAGATGTTCCTCACGCGTCTCGGCTTCGGCTCGAAGATGGTCGTGACGGGCGACATCACCCAGGTCGACCTCCCCGGTGGCACCCGCTCGGGCCTGCGCGTCGTGCGCGACATCCTCGAGGGCGTCGAGGACGTCCACTTCGCCGAGCTGACCTCCCACGACGTCGTGCGCCACCGCCTCGTCAGCGCCATCGTCGACGCCTACGAGCGCGACGAGGTGCGTGCCGAGCGTCGGGCCCGGTCCCGGGCCGCATCGGCCGACCACCGTGACCACCGCGGGTCGCGGCGGACCTCCGACCGTTCCCCGGACCGGGGAGCCGGCCGCGACGACCACGGGCGCGACCACCGCGACGACCGCGACGGCCACGGCGGACGCCGTGACGCCACGGAGGCCGGCGCGTGAGCATCGACGTCCTCAACGAGACCGACCACGACGTCGACGAGCTCGAGCTGCTGGCCTGCGCCGCCTACGTCATGGAGCAGATGCGGGTCCACGCGCAGGCCGACCTCTGCATCAAGCTCGTCGACGAGGACGCCATGGAGGTCCTCCACGTGCAGTGGATGGACCTGCCCGGGCCCACCGACGTCATGAGCTTCCCGATGGACGAGCTGCGACCGGGTCGCGAGGGCCAGGAGCCCGAGGAGGGCACCCTCGGCGACATCGTGCTCTGCCCGTCCGTGGCGACGAAGCAGGCGCTCGATGCCGGTCACGCGCCGATGGAGGAGATGCTGCTGCTCACGACGCACGGCATCCTCCACCTGCTCGGCTACGACCACGCCGAGCCGGACGAGGAACGCGAGATGTTCGAGCTGCAACGTCAGCTGCTGCTCACCTTCCTCGCCACGCGCAACCGCCCGAGCGCCTGACCGCGGACGAGAGACCGAGATGTTCCCGCAGTTCGCGCTCCCGGCCCTCATCAGCATCGTCGTGGCGTTCCTGCTGTCGGCCGCCGAGGCCGCCATCTTCCGCATGTCCCGCGTGCGCGCCCAGGAGCTGTTCGACGAAGGTCGGTCGGGCGCCAAGTCGCTGATGACCGTGGTCGGCGACTCACCGGCATACCTCTCGGTCATCGCGTTCCTGCGCGTCGTCGCCGAGGCCACCGCGGCGGTGCTCGTCACCCTGGCCGTCGCCGGGCGGTTCGAGTCGACGTGGAGCCGCGCCCTCATCAGCATCACGATCATGGCCGTCGTGTCGTTCGTCGTCGTCGGCGTCTCGCCGCGCACCCTCGGACGGCAGAACTACGACACCGTCGCGCTGTGGAGCGCCCCCTTCGCCGTCGGCCTGCGCCGCGTGCTCGGGCCGGTGGCCAAGCTCCTCGTCGTCCTCGGCAACGCGGTCACGCCCGGCAAGGGCTACACCGACGGCCCCTTCCAGACCGAGTCCGAGCTGCGCGACCTCGTCGACATGGCCGGTGACTCCGACGTCATCGAGGCCGACGAGCGCGAGATGATCCACTCGGTCTTCGAGCTCGGCGACACCCTCGCCCGCGCGGTGATGGTGCCGCGCACCGACATGGTCGTCCTCGACGCGGACAAGACGCTGCGCAGCGCGATGTCGCTCTTCCTCCGTTCGGGCTTCTCCCGGATCCCGGTCGTCGGCGAGGACAGCGACGACGTCCGTGGTCTGCTCTACTTCAAGGACGTCGCCCGCCGGCTCAACGCCGCCCCCGAGGACGGCCGCCACCCCGCCACCGAGGTCATGCGGCCCATGCACTTCGTGCCCGAGAGCAAGCCCGTCGACGACCTGCTGCGCGAGATGCAGCGCGACCAGAACCACTTCGCCATCGTCGTCGACGAGTACGGCGGCACCGCCGGTCTCATCACGATCGAGGACATCATCGAGGAGATCGTCGGCGAGATCGCCGACGAGCACGACCGTGAGGCGCCCGGCATCGAGCAGCTCGAGGACGGCACCCTGCGGGTGCCGGCCTCGATGGACATCGACGACCTCGCCGAGCTCTTCGACGTCACCATCGACGAGGAGGACGTCGACACCGTCGGCGGACTCCTCACCAAGGTGATCGGCCGGGTCCCGATCGTCGGGTCGTCCGGTACGGTCGCTGGGCTGGAGCTGACGGCCGAACGCATGGCCGGACGCCGCCACCGCGTCGCGTCGGTCATCGTGCACCGGGCCTCGGTGCCGGAGGACGACGCGGCGTACACCGAGACGGAGGACGCCCATGGGCACCCAGGACGCTGACCCGACGCACGGCGACACCTCGGCCTCGGGGACGACCGACAGATCGGCCGACTACCGGGCGGGCTTCGCCTGCCTCGTGGGGCGGCCCAACGCGGGCAAGTCGACGCTGACCAACGCGCTCGTGGGCCAGAAGGTCGCGATCACGAGCTCGAAACCCCAGACGACCCGGCACACGATCCGGGGCGTCACGACGACCGCGACGGCCCAGCTGATCCTCGTCGACACCCCGGGTCTCCACAAGCCGCGGACCCTCCTCGGCCAGCGCCTCAACGACCTCGTCCGCGAGACCCTGCTCGAGGTCGACGTCATCGGCTTCTGCCTGCCGGCCGACCAGCGCATCGGCCCCGGCGACACCTTCATCGCCCACGAGCTCGCCGAGCTGCGTTCGGTCCGGCGCCGTCCGGTCGTCGCCATCGCCACGAAGGCCGACGCCGTCGACCGCGAGCGGCTCGCGGAGCACCTCATCGCCATCGACCAGCTGGGGGAGTGGGACGCGATCATCCCGTGCTCGGCCGTCTCCGGGAGCCAGGTCGAGGAGGTGCGCGACGTCCTCGCGTCCTTCCTGCCGCGCTCGCCGCAGCTCTACCCCGACGGGATGCTCACCGACGAGCCCGAGATGGTCATGATCGCCGAGCTCGTGCGCGAGGCGGCGCTCGAGGGCGTGCGCGACGAGCTGCCGCACTCGCTCGCCGTCGTCGTCGAGGAGATGGTGCAGCGCGAGGGGCGGCCCGACGACAAGCCGCTGCTCGACGTGCGCGTCAACGTCTTCGTCGAGCGCCCCAGCCAGAAGGCCATCGTCATCGGACGCGGCGGCTCCCGGCTGCGCGAGGTCGGCACGAACGCCCGCAAGGGTATCGAGGCGCTCCTCGGGCAGAAGGTCTACCTCGACCTCCACGTCAAGGTGGCCAAGGACTGGCAACGCGACCCCAAGCAGCTCCAGCGCCTCGGCTTCTGACCTGCGACGGGCACTGCAACGCAACGGGCTTCTCGTTCGTGGCCGGGTCCTCCAGCCTGCCGCGATGAGCAGCCCCATCCTTCGCCGCGTCGGTCAGGTCTTCGTCCCGGTCCGCGACATGGCCGCTGCCATCCGGTGGTATGCCGCCGTGCTCGGTTTCGAGACCGACGTGGCCTCCCACGACGCCACGATCTACGACATCCCGACGGACGGGCAGACCCGGCAGGCGCTCGACGCCAACCGCCAGGACTTCGTGGCGTCCGGGCCACCGCGGTTCTTCCTCTGGACCGACGACATGACGGCGACGGTCGAGCACCTGCGGGCGCTCGGCGTGAGGATCACCTCGGACGTCGAGGACATCGGCAGCGTCGTCTTCGTGCAGTTCGAGGACCCTGACGGCAACGCGCTCATGGTCTGCCAGCGCGCCTGAGGTCAGCGCCTCGCCCTACACTCCGGGCAAGGAGGCAGACATGTCCGAGCAGCCAGCGCACGACCACGAGCTCGAGGTCCTCGAGGAGGACCAGACGGTGCCGCCGCGTCCGGAGGAGCAGATCGCCGACGCCCGCGAGGACTCCCAGGCGGCGGAGTCTCCGGCCGTGCCCGGATCCGACGAGCCGACGGCCTCCGCCGATCTGCCTGGCGGTCCGCGGTCCGCGCCCTGACGTCTTCGCCTCAGACGGCGACTGCCCTCCGCGTCGACAGGGAGTTCCGTGCGCTACGAGTACGTGGACGTGACAGACCGGGCTGACCTCGTCTCGCCCTATCCCGAGGTCGTCGGCGCCCTCGAGCGGCTCGGCTGGCGCACCCTCGGGCGCTGCGCGACGGAGTTCCCGCCGAGGGTCACGGAGCGGCTCCTCGCCGGCTACGCCGAACCGGCCAGGTCGGAGTTCGCCGCCCACGTGCCCGACGTCGCGACGGTCCAGCTGTCAGCAGACGGCACGACCTTCGCCTTCGTCTCGTGGTTCTGGGGCAGCCCGCCCGACGCCCACCGGGCGCACGTCGCCGAGCTCGCCGCGACCCCGGTGCCGCTCACGTCCGTCGAGGACGCCGTGGCGCTTTCCCCGAGGGGGGCAGCACTCCTGACGTCCAGGACCCCGCGCGAACGTCTCAGGATCCGGGCAGCGGTCCCGAGGGGTGGACGCGAGCGGAGCGACCGGCATACGGTGAACGGGTGCGAGCGGTGAGCCTCCTTCTTCTCTGCCGCGACGAGGCCTGACCCCGGCCCTCCTCGTCGCGGAGTTTCCCGTGTCCGGCCGGACACCGAGCGAAACGCAGACGAGAGAGTGACGCGATGATCCACCCCCAGCAGACGTCGGGAATGCCGTTCCAGAAGTACGTCCCCTTCCACGAGCAGATCCCGTTCGAGCTCCCGGACCGCACGTGGCCGACGAAACGCATCGCGGCGGCCCCGCGCTGGTGCGCCGTCGACCTGCGCGACGGCAACCAGGCGCTCATCGACCCGATGAACTCCGAGCGGAAGCTCCGGATGTTCCAGCTGCTCGTGAAGATGGGTTACAAGGAGATCGAGGTCGGCTTCCCGTCGGCGAGCCAGACCGACTTCGACTTCTGCCGTGAGCTCATCGAGGGCGGACACATCCCCGATGACGTGACGATCCAGGTGCTGACGCAGTGTCGCGACCACCTCATCGAGCGCACCTACGATGCGATCCGGGGCAGCAAGCAGGCCATCGTCCACTTCTACAACTCGACGTCGGCGCTGCAGCGCAAGGTCGTCTTCGGCCTCGACCAGGACGGCATCATCGACATCGCCGTTCAGGCCGCGCGCCTGTGCAAGAAGCTCGAGGAGACGATCCCCGACACGACGATCTACTACGAGTACTCGCCGGAGTCCTACACCGGCACCGAGCTCGACTTCGCGATGCGGATCTGCAACGCCGTCGTCGACGTCATCGACCCGACGCCCGACCACAAGATCATCGTCAACCTGCCGGCGACCGTCGAGATGGCGACGCCCAACGTCTACGCCGACTCGATCGAGTGGATGGTCCGCCACCTCGAGCGGCGAGAGTCGATCGTCGTGAGCCTGCACCCCCACAACGACCGCGGCACCGGCGTGGCCGCGGCCGAGCTCGGCTACCTCGCCGGCGCCGACCGCATCGAGGGCTGCCTGTTCGGCAACGGTGAGCGCACCGGCAACGTCTGCCTCGTCACCCTCGGGATGAACCTCTTCAGCCAGGGCGTCGATCCGCAGATCGACTTCAGCGACATCGACGAGGTGCGCCGCACCGTCGAGTACTGCAACCAGCTGCCCGTGGGCGAGCGCCACCCCTACGGCGGCGACCTCGTCTTCACGGCCTTCTCCGGATCGCACCAGGACGCCATCAAGAAGGGCTTCGAGGCCATGGCGTCCGAGGCCGAGGCGAAGGGCACGGGGATCGACGACCTCGTCTGGGGCGTCCCCTACCTCCCCATCGACCCGCACGACCTCGGCCGCTCCTACGAGGCCGTCGTCCGCGTCAACAGCCAGTCCGGCAAGGGCGGCGTCGCGTACATCATGAAGACCGAGCACCAGATGGACCTGCCGCGTCGGCTGCAGATCGAGTTCTCCGGTGTCGTCCAGCGCGGTGTCGACCAGGACGGCGGCGAGGTCGCTCCAGCCGACCTGTGGGCCAAGTTCCAGGACGAGTACCTCCCCGACCCGAGCCGGGCCTGGGGCCGCTTCGAGCTCGTCAACGTCGTCACCGACTCGACCGTCGACGGGGCGAGCACGATCGAGGCGACCGTCCGCGACGGTGGCGAGTCCTTGACCGTCACCGGCACGGGCAACGGTCCCATCGCGGCCTTCGTCGATGCGCTCTCGACCGTCGAGGGCACCCCGGACGTCCGGGTCCTCGACTACGCCGAGCACGCCCTCTCCGCGGGTGGCGACGCCCGCGCCGCGGCCTACGTCGAGTGCGCCGTCGGCGACCGCGTGCTCTGGGGTGTCGGGGTCGACCCGTCGATCGTCACGGCGTCCATCAAGGCGATCGTCTCGGCGGTCAACCGCGCCCACCGCGACGCCGTTCCGAGCCCCTCGTCGGACGCCTGATCTGACGACCACCCGCGTGGGGTAGCGTCTGGCGCCATGGAGTCCCCGGTCGGTCGAGCGCTGCTTCGACTGGCCGGGGTCTCGCTCGTCACGGTCGCGGTCGTGGGACTCGTCGCGCCCCGACCGGTCAACGTCGAGCACCGCTGGCAGGTGGTCGTGCCCGTCACCCTCGGGCTGGTGCTGTTCGCCGCGGTCGTCCGCGTCCCCGGGTGGGCGAAGCGGCGCTGGGTGCCGGTGGCGATCGCGGTCGGCGGAGGCGTCGTCGCGACGCTCGTCGGTCTCATGACGCGCTACCGCTACGGCTGGGACGCGCGGATCGTCATGGACATGGCGCGCGGCCTCCAAGCAGGGAGACCGCTCAGCCAGGGCGAGTACGACTACCTCTCCCTCTACCCCAACAACCTGCCGCTGCTCGCCATCGACAAAATGGGCGTCGCTGTGGGACAGGCGTTCTCGCTCGCACCCGACGCAGTCCTCATCCCGCTCAACGGGATCTGCGTGGGCCTGACGCTGTATGCCGTCCACGACCTCGTCGGGCGCGTGGCGGGTCGCGGTCCTTCCCTCGGCGCCCAGCTCGCGACGCTCGTCCTCGTCGGCACGAGCCCGTGGCTGGCGGTGCCCTACACCGACTTCTACGCGATGCCGTTCGTCGTCGGGGGAGTGGCCCTGGCCGTCCGGGCCATGACCCCGCGGCCGCGCACGGGACGAGTCGTCCTGTGGCTGCTCGCGATCGTGTCGGTCACGGTGGCCTACTCCATCAAGACCACCCCGGTCGTCATCGCCATCGCGGCGGTCCTGACGGCCGTCGTGGCGATCTTCGACCACGACCTCCTCCCGGCCCGGCGCGCGGGCGTCATCGCCGCCTGCGCGGCCTCCGCCCTCGCGTTCGTCGTCCTCGGCGTGGGCCTCGGCGCCGCGGCCTCCGCGGCCTCCGGGGTCGACTCCGCGCGCATCGACACCGCGGTCTCACCCCCGATCCTCTGGTGGGTCGCGCTCGGTTCCGACGAGCAGCGCTCGCCCACCGGCGTGGTCAGCTACGGCGCGTACTCACGGGAGATGGTCGACGCGGTGACCGGCCGCAGCCAGGGCGAGATGAAGACGTATGCAGTGGACGTCCTCGCAGACCGGTGGGCTGAGCGAGGTCTCGGTGGCACGCTCGCCTTCTACGGCAGCAAGGCGGCCTGGAACTGGGGCGACGGGATGTTCTGGGCGTGGGGCGAGGGCCCCGACTCGCTGCCCGGCACGCTCGCGCCGGCGACAGGCGTGACCGGGATCGTCCACGACCTCAACGGCTTCCACGGGTCGGGCTACCAGCTGCGCGCCGACGTGACCCAGGCAGTGTGGCTGGCCGTGCTGCTCGTGGCCGGCGTCGGGCTGCTGCGCGCGCCTTACCGGCGGGAGACGCTGCTCGTCGCTGGCTCGGTGCTCGGCATCGCGGCCTTCACGCTCGTGCTCCAGGGACGCTCGCGCTACCTCTTCGCGTTCGTCCCTCTCGTCGTCGTCCTGGCCGCGATGGTCCACGCGTGGCTCCCTCGCCCGAGGCGAGCAGGTCGCCTCGGGCGCCGCACCGACTGAGCCGTCCGGGTCAGTCGATCGAGTCGGTGAGCACAGCATCGACCGCGGCCAGCGCTGCCGCGTCGCCGTCGCGCGTGATCTCGCCCTCCACCGGACGGTTCCAGAGCCAGCAGTCGATGTCGGCTGCGGACCCGCTGATCTCGGCCGCCGCGGCGTCGTCCGGTCCGTCGCTGACGAGGAAGCGCTGCACGTCGATCTCGTCGCCGTTCCACGTGCCGGTGATGCGCACGGGAGTGACCGTCCACGCGTGCATGGCATCGACCGTCGCGATCGTCACCGGCGCCGAGACCGGTACGTGCGTCAGGTCCGGCTCGGGCTCGTGGCCGCGCATGATCCGCAGGGCCTCGTCGATGCCGTCGGCGGCCAGCCGACAGTCGAGCGGGGTCCGCTCACCCACCGTGACCTCGGCGTCGACGCGGTGCACCATCGCCTCGTGGGCCTGGCGACGGCGGATGTAGCCGGCGGTCTGGTCCTCGTCGTACCACATCCACAGCGGCGTCTCGGGCGCCAGCTCGCCGAGCACCCGCTGAAGCCGCTCGCTCGAGCGGTCGAAGAAGGCGAGCAGCCCGCCGCGGTCGCCCGGACGCTCCTCGCGGCTCGCGTTCATCGCGTCGAGGTCGGCCGGATCGGTGAGCCTGCGCTCGGCGATCTCGCCCCAGAACCACTGCACCTCGCCGAGGTGCCACAGCAGGTCGTCGGCGTCCCAGTCGGGACACGTCGGCACGCGGGCGTCCGCTGGGGCCGTCGCGAGCACGGTCCGGAAGCGGGCCGAGTCGGCCGCGAGGTGGTCGAGGAAGGGAAGGGGGCCACCTGAGCGGCTGGACGGCATACGTGGGTCTCCTGTCAGCGAACACCGGCTACACGGAACTGCACCGAGATGCGCGGCCCCATCGGCTCGGACGTCTTCGGCACCGAGTGGTCCCATGTCCGCTGGCACGAGCCGCCCATCACGACGAGGTCACCATGTCCCAGGGGATAGCGCAAGCTCTTTGTCGTCGAGCCGGGGATCGGTCCGCCGTCACGAGGGCGGAGGGCGAGTGTGCGTGCGGAACCGAGCGACAGGATCGCGATCATCGTGTCGCTGTCGCGCGAGCGCCCGATGCGGTCGCCGTGCCAGGCGACGCTGTCGCGACCGTCGCGGTAGAGGCACAGGCCGGCCGTGACGAACGGTTCGCCGAGCTCGGGCGCGTAGTGACGGCTCAGGGCGTCGCGGGCCTCGACGAGCATCGGGTGGGGCAGCCTCTCGTCGCCGGCGTAGAACTTCGTCAGCCGGGGGACGTCGACGACGGAGTCGTACATCTGCCGGCGCTCGGCGTGCCACGGCACGTCACGCAGCAGGGCCGTGAAGAGCTCGTCGCCGGCCGCGAGCCAGCCGGGACGGACGTCGACCCACGCGCCGTGGGCCAGGTGGTGGCGGGTCTTCCCGGTGCCGACGTCGCGCAGCGTCATCGCGTCGGTGAGGTCGAGGAGCGAACCCTGGAGAGAGAGGTCCATGGCCCCACGATAGCCCACGGGTCGAACGGGTGTTCGACTCGTTGCGGTGTTTCGCGGCGACCTCGTGGAGACCGGCGCGTGCGGTGCCACCGACGCCTCGGCGGGGGAGACAATGGACCCATGCCCCTCTACCGTGACGAGGCGATCGTCCTGCGCACCCACAAGCTGGGCGAGGCCGACCGCATCATCACGATGCTGACCCGCACGCGGGGTCGGGTCCGCGCCGTCGCCAAGGGAGTGCGCCGCACGAAGTCGCGCTTCGGGTCGCGCCTCGAGCCCGGCATGGTCATCGACGTGCAGTGCTACGAGGGTCGCAACCTCGACACCGTCACGCAGGTCGAGACCCTGGCGCCCTACGGCGACGCGATCGCCCGTGACTACATCGCCTACACGTGCGCCACCTCGATGCTCGAGACGGCGCTGCAGCTCACCGAAGAGCACGAGCCGCAGACGCAGCAGTACCTCCTGCTCGCCGGCGCGCTGCGCTCCCTCGCCGAGCGCACCCACGACGCCGGGCTCGTCCTCGACGCCTACCTGCTGCGCTCGCTCGCCGTCGCCGGCTGGGCACCGAGCTTCGTCGACTGCGCGAAGTGCGGCGCCCCGGGCCCGCACCGGGCCTTCAACGTGCAGGCCGGCGGCGCCGTGTGCTCCGTATGCCGTCCGCCCGGCTCGAGCGCCCCCGCCCCCGAGACCTTCGAGCTGCTCGCGTCACTGCTGACCGGCGACTGGGACGTCGCCGACGCAAGCGACGAGCGCTGCCGTCGGCAGGGCAACGGCCTCGTCTCCGCCTTCCTCCAGTGGCACATCGAGCGAGGGCTGCGGTCGCTGCGCCTCGTCGAGCGCGCCTGAGCCAGCAGCGAACCCGATCCCGACCGACCGGAGCCCCATGTACGCCAAGCCCTTCCCGCACCCGTCCGGCGCCACCCCGCCCGTCATCGCGCCTGCCCTGCTGCCCAAGCACGTCGCGATCGTCATGGACGGCAACGGCCGGTGGGCCAACGCGCGAGGGCTCCCGCGGACCAAGGGCCACGAGGCTGGGGAGGCGTCGCTGCTCGACGTCGTGGCCGGAGCCATCGACATCGGCGTCACCCACCTGTCGGCCTACGCCTTCTCGACCGAGAACTGGCGGCGCTCTCCCGACGAGGTGCGCTTCCTCATGGGCTTCAACCGCGACGTCATCCGTCGACGACGCGACCAGCTCCACGAGTGGGGCGTGCGGATGCGCTGGGTGGGCCGGGCGCCGCGCCTGTGGCGCTCGGTCATCAAGGAGCTGGAGATCGCCCAGGAGCTGACGCAGCACAACACCGGGCTCACCCTCTACTTCTGCGTCAACTACGGCGGCCGTGCCGAGATCGCCGACGCCGTGCAGCGGATCGCCCACGACGTCAAGGACGGTCGGCTCCGGCCGGGCTCGGTCGACGAGAAGACGATCAAGCGCTACCTCGACGAGCCGACGATGCCGGACGTCGACCTCTTCGTGCGCAGCTCCGGAGAGCAGCGCACGAGCAACTTCCTGCTGTGGCAGTCGGCCTACGCCGAGATGGTCTTCCAAAACCGGCTGTGGCCCGACTACGACCGTCGCGATCTCTGGGCCGCGATCGAGGAGTACGTCGACCGCGACCGCCGCTACGGCGGAGCCGTCGACACCCCGACAGCCAGCTCCTGACGGCAGCGGCACGCAGCCTTCTCGAATCGAACGCCGCGTTCGGTGTCGAAAACCTCGGTAGAACACGGCTTTCGAGACCGAACGCGGCGTTCGGTGCGGAGAGCTGCTGGGGTCAGTCGGCGGTGGCGGTGCAGTCGGCGCAGGTGCCGAAGATCTCCAGGGTGTGCGTCACGCCGCTGAAGCCGTGGTCGCTCGCGATCTTGTCGGCCCACTTCTCGACGGCCGGGCCCTCCACCTCGACCGTGCGACCGCAGGCCCGGCACACGAGATGGTGGTGGTGGTGGGTCGAGCAGGCCCGGTAGACGGCCTCCCCGTCGTCGGTGCGCAGCACGTCGACGGTGCCGGCCTCGACCATCGACTGGAGCGTCCGGTAGACCGTCGCCAGCCCGACGCCGGCTCCCGCGTCGCGGAGCCGGGCGTGCACCGTCTGGGCGGAGGTGAAGTCGTCGGAGCGCTCGAGCAGCTCGGCGACGGCCACCTGCTGCCGGGTCGGCTTGCGTGAGGTCGCCGCGGAGCCCGAGGTGTTGGTGCTGCTCGTCATGATCTCGATCCTGTCGTCGGGTCGGAGGTCGTGCCGGCCGGGCCGGCGCCCGCCGTCTCGGGGCCGGGCGGGGCGGGGTGGTCGTGATGGACGCCGTGCTCGTCGTAGTGGCCCTCGTGGGCGGCGTGCAGGTGCCCGTCGTGGACGTAGTCGACGTGGTCGCCGTGCGTCACCGCAGGGTGACCGCACTCGGCGCCGTGCTCGTGTGCGTGGGTCTCCGCGACGTCGTGCCTCCTCCCGCCGACCCTGGCCAGCACGCTGGTGACGACGGCGGTGACGACGAAGAGCGCGACGGCGAGCAGGACGATGGTGCCACCGGACGGTGTGTCGAGCGGGTAGGAGAGCGCCACGCCG
This sequence comes from Terrabacter sp. 2TAF16, assembly GCF_052115065.1. Taxonomy (NCBI): domain Bacteria; kingdom Bacillati; phylum Actinomycetota; class Actinomycetes; order Micrococcales; family Intrasporangiaceae; genus Terrabacter; species Terrabacter sp. 2TAF16. Next base: position 69,346 of record NZ_JBFRFZ010000005.1, on the reverse strand, counting down.
CCGACCGAGGAGACGAGACCGAAGGCGATGGCCCACCGGACGCCGCCGCTGAAGGACCGTGCGACGAGCTGGCTCGCGGCGTTGGGCACGATCATGAGCGCGCTGATGAGCAGGAGCCCGACGACGCGCATGGCGACGACCACCGTGGTCGCGGTGAGCACGGCCAGCACGATGTTGAGCGGCAGCACGGGCAGGCCGACGGCGCGGGCGTACTCCTCGTCGTTGGCCACCGCGAAGAGGCGCGGGCGCAGCGCCCACGTCGTGACGGAGATGAGCAGCGCGAGCCCGGCGAAGACGTAGAGGTCGGTGCGCTGGGTCGTGAGGATCGACCCGAAGAGGTACTTCATGAGGTTCGCGGGAGTGCCGCTGGGAGACTTGCTGATGATGACGACGCCGCCGGCGATGCCGCCGTAGAAGATGACCGCGAGGGCCACGTCACCATTGGTGCGGCCGCGGGCGCGGAGCAGCTCGATGACGACGGCGGCGATCACCGCGGCCAGGAGCGCCGTCAGCACCGGCGCGGCCCCGGACACGAGGCCGATCGCGACCCCGGCGAGGGCCACGTGGCCCATGCCGTCGCCGATGAGCGAGAGCCGGCGCTGGACGAGAAAGATCCCCACCATCGGCGCAACGGTGCCCACGAGCAGGGCGGCGATGAGCGCCCGCTGCATGAAGTCGACGGAGAGCAGGTCGATCACGGTCGGCTCCTGTCGGTGCGGTCGACGTCGAGCGGGCCGTGGGCCAGCGACGGGTGGTGGCCCTCGAGCTCGAGGTCGTGGTGGTGGCTGTCGTGGTCGTGGTGGACGCTGTCGCGCGCAGTGGCATACGCACGGGGTGTCCCGTCGAAGCGGATGCGTCCGCCGTCGATGACGACGATGCGGGTCAGCAGCCGCTCGAGCGCTCCGAGCTCGTGCGTGACGATGACCATGGTGACGTCGCGCTCGACGAGGCGGTCGAGGACGTCGGCGAGCACGTGCTGGTTCGCGGCGTCGACCCCGGCGGTGGGCTCGTCCATGATGAGGACGTCGGGCTGCCCGGCGAGGGCGCGGGCGATGAGGACCCGGCGCTGCTGGCCCCCCGAAAGCGTGCTCACCTCGGTCGCGGCGCGGTCGGCGAGACCGACGACGTCGAGCGAACGGGCCACGATCTGCCGGTCGGTGGCGCGGAGCCGGCCGAGCCAGCCGATGCGGGGGAGTCGCCCCGTGGCGACGATCTCCTCGGCGGTGGCCCGGACGGACGCCGAGAGCGTATGCCGTTGGGGCACGTAGCCGAGGCGGGCGCGGTCGTGGAACTCGGTGCTGTCGATGCCGAAGAGCGTCACCGTGCCGGCGACCTTTTCGTTGAGGCCGAGGACGCCCTTCATGAGCGTCGACTTGCCCGACCCGTTCGGTCCGACGATCGCCACGATCTCACCCTTGCGGATGGACAGGTCGACGTCGCTGAGGACGGTGCCGTCGCCGTCGCCGTAGCCGAAGCTCGCGCCGCGCAGGGTGACGACCGCGTCCGACGGCGCGGCATCCCGGGGGACGAGCGGTGCCGACCTCATGAGCACTCCTGACCGTCGCGCAGGGCCACGAGGTTGCTCCGCATGACCTCGAAGTAGTCGGTGCCGACCGATGCGCTCGTGATCCCCTCGATGGGGTCGAGCGTCGCGACCTCCGCACCCGTCGACTCCGCGACCGTCTGGGCGAAGTGCGGCTCGACGAGCGTCTCCTGGTAGATCGTGGTCACCCCGGCAGACCTCACGAGGTCACCGACGGCCTTGAGGGCTGCCGCGCTCGGATCGGCCTCGGGCGAGACGCCGGTGATGCCGCGCTGGTGGAAGCCGTAGCGCGCCGCGAGGTAGCCGAAGGCGGCGTGGCTCGTGACGAGCTCCTTGACCGTGCACTGGCGCAGGCCTGTCCGCATCTCGTCGTCGAGCTCGGAGAGCTTCTCGACGAAGACCGCGGTGTTCTTCGCGTAGGTCGCGGCGTTCTCCGGGTCGTCCTGCGACAGGCGCGCGCTGATGGCCTCGGCCACGGCGGCGTAGCGCGACGGGTCGAGCCAGAAGTGGGGGTCGTCCGCCCCGTGGTCGTGGCCGTCGTGCCCGTCACCGGCGCCGGTCGTGTCGTGCGGCTCGGTCTCGGTGCCGGACTCGTCGGCGTGGTCGCTGTCGTCGGTCGACGCGGGTACGAGCTTCGCGACATCGGCGACGTCGAGCACCTTCGCCGCGTCGACGAGCCCGACGGCCTCGTCGACCGCCGGCTGGAAGCCGTCGGCGTAGACGACGAGGCGTGCCTTCGTCATGCCACCGATGTCCTGCGGCGCCAGCTCGAGGTCGTGCGGCTCGGCGCCGGGCTTCGTAAGGACGGTCACCGGGAGCCGGCCGCCGGTGATCTGCTGCGTCGCGAACTGGATGGGGTAGAAGGACGTGACGATCGAGCCGTCCGCGGGGCCGGCGCCGGATCCGGTGTCAGGACCGCTCTGGCAGGCCGCCGTCGTGAGCGCCAGTGCCGTCGCGGCGACGATCGCGGACAGGGCGCGGCGTGGGGGAGCGGGGGGCATGACACCAATCATCACTCAAAGTGAGAATGATTGTCAAAACCGTTCTCGCGTTCGGTGCGGCAGTCAGCCGGCCGGGACGATCCTCACCACGGCGACGGCCACCGCGAGCACGAGCACCGCCGTGCGCATCAGCCGCTCGGGCAGGGTCAGTCGATGCCACGTGAGGAAGAGCAGCCAGCCGACGAAGGCCGCGACGACGAGGAAGGCGATGCCACCCCACGGGCGTGGCGCGAGGATGCCGACCGCCAGCAGGACGACGAGGCCCCCGAGCGCGACGGGACGCGGGACGGCGTTGAGGCGCTCCACCCACGGGTAGGAGGCGTGCTCGAGACGGGAACGGAAGCTCAGGGCCACGCGACGAGCCTAGGGGACGCGACGGCATACCCCGGACGCGTGGCAAAGCAGTGGCGGCGGCCCGATAACCTGTCCCGCATGGCCAAGCAGACTTCCATCGTGGACACCGTCGTCAGCCTCTGCAAGCGCAGGGGCTTCGTCTTCCCGAGCGGTGACATCTACGGAGGCACCCGGTCTGCCTGGGACTACGGCCCCCTCGGCGTCGAGCTCAAGGAGAACATCCGCCGTCAGTGGTGGAAGTCGATGGTGACGAGCCGCGACGACGTCGTCGGCCTCGACTCCTCGATCATCCTCCCGCGCGAGACGTGGGTCGCCTCGGGCCACGTCGGCACCTTCACCGACCCCCTCGTCGAGTGCCTCAGCTGCCACAAGCGCCGCCGCCAGGACCACCTTCAGGAGGCGCTCGCCGAGAAGAAGGGCATCGAGGACCCCGACTCGATCCCGATGTCCGACATCGTGTGCCCCGACTGTGGCACCAAGGGCCAGTGGACCGCGCCGCGCGAGTTCAACATGATGCTGAAGACCTACCTCGGCGTCATCGAGGACGAGTCGGGCCTGCACTACCTGCGCCCCGAGACCGCCCAGGGCATCTTCGTCAACTTCAACAACGTCATGCAGGCCTCGCGCAAGAAGCCGCCGTTCGGCATCGCCCAGACCGGCAAGAGCTTCCGCAACGAGATCACGCCGGGCAACTTCATCTTCCGCACCCGCGAGTTCGAGCAGATGGAGATGGAGTTCTTCGTCAAGCCGGGCGAGGACGACGAGTGGCTCCAGTACTGGCTCGAGGAGCGCACCCGCTGGTACGTCGACCTCGGCATCAACCCCGACAACCTGCGCCACTACGAGCACGCACCCGAGAAGCTCTCGCACTACTCGAAGCGCACCGTCGACATCGAGTACCGCTTCAACTTCGCCGGCTCGGAGTGGGGCGAGCTCGAGGGCATCGCCAACCGCACGGACTTCGACCTGTCGACGCACAGTTTGCACTCGGGCACCGACCTCGTCTACTTCGACCAGCAGACGGGCGAGAAGTACACCCCCTACGTCATCGAGCCCGCAGCAGGTCTGTCGCGCTCGCTCATGACCTTCCTCGTCGACGCGTACCACGAGGACGAGGCCCCCAACACCAAGGGTGGCGTCGACAAGCGCGTCGTGCTGCGCCTCGACCCGCGACTGGCGCCGGTCAAGGCCGCGGTGCTGCCGCTCTCGCGCAACGCCGACCTCTCGCCCAAGGCCCGTGACCTCGCGGCCACCCTGCGCAAGCACTGGAACATCGACTTCGACGACGCCGGCGCCATCGGCAAGCGCTACCGCCGTCACGACGAGATCGGCACGCCGTTCTGCATCACCGTCGACTTCGACACGCTCGAGGACCACGCCGTGACGATCCGCGAGCGTGACTCGATGGCCCAGGAGCGCGTCGCCCTCGACCAGGTCGAGGGCTACCTCGCGCAGCGACTCATCGGCTGCTGACGCACCGACACCGCACCGCTGACGTATGCCGTCCGCCCATCCGGGTGGGCGGCATACGTCCGTCCGGGGTGCCGTGCCAGCCGCGGGTCGGTCGGTCAGGTCGCCGCGGTCCGGTCCGTCCCGGGCGCAGGACGTCCGGGATCGACGGCATACTGCCGGCATGGTCGATCCCGAGGTGCTGCGCGCCACGCCCGGCGACCGGGCGCGAGCGGCCGCCGACGCGCTTGGCGACGAGGTGCTGACGTCATGGTGCGCCGACCTGCTCGCCGGGCGCGCGGCGTGGGGCGACCCCGACCTGCCCGACATCGGCTGGGTCGGCGGTCAGGTCGCGTCCGGTTGGGGCTCGCCGGACCACCTCGACGATGCCACCCGCTACTGGTCCCGGGTGTGGGCCGCCCGCACCCTGCTCTACGTCTGGACCGAGCCTTCTGGACCGGATGTCGTTGCGGCACTGGGTGATCCGGCCTGGCGGGTCCGCGAGATGTGCGCGAAGGTCGCGGCCCGCTGGGAGGTGGGTCCCGCGGCCGAGACCTGCGCCGACCTCGTCACGACGGATGCCGTACCCAGGGTCAGGGCTGCCGCCGCTCGTGTCCTCGCGGTCACCGGCGAGGGAGAGCACGCCGCCGCCCTGCACAAGGCGTTGGACGACCCGTACGAGACCGTCCGCGCCGCGGCCGCGCGAGCACTCAGCAGGCTCGAGCGACGCCTCGACCGCGATCTCTGAACCACCAGAGGGATGTGCCATGCCAGTCACCCGTCGCATCCTGCTCCGGAAAGCGGAGCAGGTTCCGATAGGCGAGCTGCCGGACCAATCCGGCGGGGACTCGGATCCTGCTCCGGAAAGCGGAGCAGGTTCCGACAGTCGGGGAGCTCAGCCGGGGGAGTGGCCGGTCGCGACCGGCCGCGCAGGATCGCGGATCCACTCGCTCCACGAGCCGGGGTAGAGCACGGCGTCGACGGCGAGCTCGGCCAGTGCGAGCATCTCGTGGGCTGCGGTCACCCCCGACCCGCAGTAGACGCCGACGGCGCCGCCTCCGACGTCGTGACCGGCGCGCACCCGCCCCCAGTGCTCGGCCAGGTCCCGGCGGAAGGTGCCGTCGGCGGTGATCCACGCGGCCGTGGGGCTGTTGAGCGCTCCCGGGACGTGTCCGGCCACGGGGTCGATCGGCTCGGTCTCGCCGGCGTAGCGCTCAGCCGCCCGAGCGTCGAGGAGGAGCCCGTCGCGGGCCAGGGCGGCCGCACCGGCGGCGTCGAGCGTCGGCAGGTGACCCGGCCGCACCTCGACGTCGCCGTGCCGGTCGGCGGGCTCCTCGGTCGAGACGGGAAGTCCGGCCGCCAGCCACGCGGCATACCCCCCGTCGAGCACCCGGACGTCGGCGATGCCCACCCAGCGCAGCACCCACCAGGCCCGCGCGGCGGCATACGACTCCTTGCCGTCGTACGTGACGACACGGGTGTGCGCGGTGATGCCGGCGCGGCGGAGCAGCGCCTCGACGACGGCGGGGTCCGGGAGGGGGTGGCGCCCGCCGTCACCCGGGCGTGCGGCGAGCTCGGCGTCGAGGTCGACGAAGTAGGCGCCGGGGACGTGGCCCGCGTCGTAGTCGGTCCGCCCCGCAGACGTGTTGGCCGTCGTCAGTGCCCAGCGGACGTCGAGCATGACGACGTCCTCGATCTCGTGGGCGAGCTCGGTGGCGGTGATGAGGTGGGTCACCGGGCCATCGTGGCATCCTCGCCGTGTGCGTGCTCACCTGGTCCTCGTGCACGGGTCGCGCCTGTCGAGCACCCAGTGGGCGCCCCAGGTGCCGCTCCTGCGCGACCACGTCGACCTGACTCTCGTCGACCTGCCCGGGCACGGCGCCCGCGCAGACGAGGACTTCACGCTCGCGCGGTGCGCGGACGTCATCGGCGAGGCGGTGGCGGCCGTCCCCGCCGGCAGCCCCGTCGTGCTCGTCGGTCACTCGCTCGGCGGCTACGCCGCGATGGCGTATGCCGCGGCCCGCCCCGACACGCTCGACGGGCTCGTCCTCGCCGGGTCCAGCGCGGTCCCGACCGGTCCGGGGGCCGCCGTCTACCGGGGTGTCGCGGCGCTGACGGACCGACTCGGCGCCGAGCGGATGACACGCGTCAACGACCGCGTCCTGCACCGGCTCTACCCGCCCGAGCGCATCGACCCCGTCATCGCCGGCGGCTACTTCTTCGCCCCGACAGCGACAGCCTGGCGGGAGGTCATGGCGCTCTGCCGACCGTCGATGCTCGAGCACGTGCAGTGCCCGGTGCTGCTCCTCAACGGCCAGTTCGACCAGCTGCGGATCGGGGCCGGGGCCTACCTGCGCGCGTGCCCGAGCGCGCGCGAGGAGATCGTCCGCCGGGCCGGGCACCTGTCCGGCCTCGACCAGCCCGTGGCCTTTGCCGATGCCCTGCTGCGCTTCGCCCGCAGGGTCACCGATTCGGCCGGGCGCGCCTGATCGGGGACAATCGAGCCCGTGACCGACGTGATGACCCCCGTGACGCAGGCCGGTGAGGCCGCCCCCGCAGACGCGACGGGTGCCGTGCTGCCCCCGCTGCGCATCGGCCGCCACGTCATCGAGTCACCCGTCGTGCTCGCGCCGATGGCCGGCATCACGAACCGTGCCTTCCGCCGACTGTGCCGGGAGTACGGCAACGAGGGCCGCGCGATCGGAGGTGCGAGCGGCGCGACGAGCCTCTACGTCAGCGAGATGATCACCTCCCGCGCCCTCGTCGAGCGCACCCCCGAGTCGATGCGCCTCATCGAGCACGACCCCGACGAGAACCCCCGCTCCATCCAGCTCTACAGCGTCGACCCCGCCACCGCGCGCGCCGCCGCCCGGATGCTCGTCAGCGAGGACCGGGCCGACCACATCGACCTCAACTTCGGCTGCCCCGTCCCGAAGGTCACCCGCAAGGGCGGCGGCTCCGCCCTGCCGTGGAAGAAGGACCTCTTCAAGGCCATCGTCGGGGCCGTCGTCGAGGAGGGCGCCAAGCGCGACATCCCGGTCACCGTCAAGATGCGCAAGGGGATCGACGACGTCCATCTCACCTTCCTCGACGCGGGCCTGACCGCCGAGGCCGAGGGCGTCGCGGCCGTCGCCCTGCACGGCCGCACCGCCGCACAGGCGTACTCGGGCACTGCTGACTGGAGCGCCATCCGGATGCTCAAGGAGACCGTGACGAGCATCCCCGTGCTCGGCAACGGCGACATCTGGTCGGCCGAGGACGCCCTGCGCATGGTGCGCGAGACCGGCTGCGACGGCGTCGTCGTCGGGCGCGGCTGCCTCGGGCGCCCGTGGCTCTTCACTGATCTCGCGGCCGCCTTCGCCGGCACCTCTGCGCGGGTGACGCCGACGCTCGGGGAGGTCGCCGAGACGCTCCGGACGCACACGGCCTACCTGTGCGACTTCTACGGCGAGGAGGAGCGCGCCTGCCGTGACATCCGCAAGCACATCGCTTGGTACCTCAAGGGATTCCCGGCCGGCTCGACGATCCGCAACTCGCTCGCGCTCGTCGACTCGATGGCGGCGCTCGACCGCCTGCTCGCGACGCTCGACCCCGACGTGTCGTGGCCGGGCGAGGCCGCCGAAGGCCAGCGCGGGCGGGCGGGGTCGTCGCGCACCGTCGCGCTGCCCGACCGCTGGCTCGAGTCGCGCGAGCTCTCCGAGGAGCACCGGCGCACCATCGCCGAGGCCGAGCTGTCGGTCAGCGGCGGCTGAGCCTCACTTCAGCCAGACGCTGAGCGGGCCGATCCGCTCACAGCCGGCCGCGACCGCTGCGTCGACGCTTGCGCCGGCCTCCCAGCCGACCAGGGGTATGCCGCCCACGACGTCACGTGCCGCAGCAGCGGCCGCGCCCCAGGCCCGCTCCACGTCGCCGTCGAGCGCGAAGACGTTGCCCAGACCGGCGACGTCACCCGTCACGTTGACGATCGCACCCGCGACGACAGGGGCCTGCCGGTCGTCGGACGCGCGCTGCGCGAGGAACGTGACGCCGGGCTCGTCGAGGAGTGACGGGCGCAGGATCGCCTCGGCGTCGGGGTCGCTCGCCCACGCGCGCACCCAGGCCGCCATCGCGTCGGGCGTCGTGACGCGCTGCCAGCGGCCGGGGGGAGCGGGCCGCGCCGGTCCGAAGAGGTCGAGCCAGACCCACTCACCCACGACGAGCCGGGCGAAGTCCTCCATCGACAGGTCCAGACGCGACCACGAGTCCTTGACCGAGCAGCCGTCCGAGTCGTCGACGCGCGCGAGCACGTCGTACTCCCCGGCGTCCGGCGACAGCGTCACGGCGTCGGGGTAGTAGGGCGGCGTGCGCGTGGACGCCGTCCACGCCACGTCGTCGACGGTGCACGCGACACCGTGCGAGCGAGCGACGGCGTCGCACCAGAGGGCGTTGTTGCGGGCGGCGAGCAGGATCCGGTCGGTCACGCCGACGATCCTCCCAGCGTCGGTGGCCGGTGGCAGGATCGGGGCATGCGACAGGGCGGATCGGGCGAGCGGCCCGCGACCTTCTTCGACGACGCGGAGGACTTCCGGGCCTGGCTCGAGGCGCACCACGAGAGCGCCAGCGAGCTGTGGATGGGCCTCAACAAGAAGCACGTCGAGCCCCGCGGGCTGCAGTGGGCCGACGCCGTGCGCGAGGCCCTCTGCTTCGGCTGGATCGACTCGATGGCCCAGCGCATCGACGAGGACGCGGTGCGCCAGCGGTGGACCCCGCGCAAGTCGGGCAGCAACTGGAGCGCCATCAACATCAACGCCGTCGCCGAGCTCACCGCCGCCGGGCGCATGCGTCCGGCCGGGCTCGCCGCCTTCGCGAAGCGACGCGAGGACCGCTCCGGCGTCTACGCCTACGAGAACCGCGAGCTCACCTGGTCCGACGACTACGAGGCGATGCTGCGCGCCGATCCCCGCGCCTCGGCCTTCTGGGACGGCGCGACACCGTCCTACCGCAAGCTCGCCACGAACTGGGTGCTCACGGCCAAGCAGGAGGCCACCCGCGACAAGCGCATGGCCGAGCTCGTCGACGACTGCTCCCACCTGCGCCTCATCAAGACGCAGCGCTACGGCACCGAGCCGGCCTGGGTGCGACGCATGCAGGCCGAGCTCGGTTGAGCCGCGCCGAGGTGGGACCGGGTCCGTGCCCGCGTCAGACCGTGGTCAGCGCTTGGCCTTGGGCGGGATGATCTCGGTGTGGTCCTTGGCGGCGGACTTCGCGTGCTTGTCGGCACGCTTCTCCTTGAGCGATCTGGCCTTCGTGGACATGTGGGACTTCGGTGACTTGTCGCCCATGGCGCGCTCCTGAGTTTGGAAGCCTGAGCGGCTCCATCCCTGAAGTATGCGCCCCGGGAGCGGCGCCGTGGTCGGCCGCGCCGCGCCGCATAGAGTTCCGGTGTGGGCTACGAGGGTCGGGACCGGGAGCGTTGGGTCGCGGAGGACCCTGCCCAGAAGCGCGCCGACCGTGACGACTTCGCCCGCGACCGGGCGCGGGTCGTGCACTCGTCGTCGCTGCGGCGGCTCGCCGCCAAGACCCAGGTGCTCGCCCCCGGCCACGACGACTTCGTCCGCAACCGGCTGACCCACTCGCTCGAGGTCGCGCAGATCGGCCGTGAGTTCGGGGCCGCCCTCGGCTGCAACGCCGATGTCGTCGACACCGCGTGCCTGGCCCACGACCTCGGCCACCCGCCCTTCGGGCACAACGGAGAGACGGTCCTCGACGAGATCGCCTCGGGGATCGGCGGCTTCGAGGGCAACGCGCAGACGCTGCGCCTGCTGACGAGGCTCGAGGCCAAACGGGCGCACCCCGACGGCACGTCCGCCGGGCTGAACCTGACGCGGGCGAGCCTCGACGCGACGACGAAGTACCCGTGGGTGCGCGGTGACGGCCCCTACGAGACCCACAAGTTCGGCGTCTACCCGTCCGACCTGCCCGTCTTCGAGTGGATCCGCGACGGCGCGCAGCCGCAGCGTCGATGCCTCGAGGCCGAGGTCATGGACTGGTCCGACGACGTCGCCTACTCCGTCCACGACGTCGAGGACGCGATCGCCTCGGGCTGGATCGACCCCCGGCTGCTCCACTCGCGCGACATGGCCGACGTCATCGACGTCGCGGGCCGCACCTACGCGCCCGACCTCGGCGCCGACGCGCTCGGGGACGCGCTGGAACGCATCCTCGCCTCGGGAGCGGTACCGACGGCATATGACGGCTCGCGGGGTGACCTCGCGCGCCTCAAGGACATGACGAGCCGGCTCATCGGCCACTTCGTGCTCGTCGTCGAGCAGGCCACGCGCGAGCGGCACGGGCCGGGCGAGCTGTGCCGCTTCGAGGCCGACCTCGTCGTGCCCGACGACACGCGCGCCGAGTGCTCCGTGCTCAAGGCGATCGCGAACCACTTCGTCATGACCACCGACGAGCGCCTGGCGATCATGTCGGGCCAGCGCGACGTCGTGCGCGCCGTCGTCGAGGCGTATGTCGCCGCGCCCGAGGAGCGCCTCGACGTGGCCTTCCGGCTCGACCACGAGGCGGCCGCCGACGACGGGGAGCGGCTGCGCGTCGTCGTCGACCAGGTGGCCTCGCTCACCGACGTCCGGGCGCTCTCCCTCCACAGCCGGTGGTGCCGGTGACCGGCCGCACCCGGGCGAGCACCTAGAATCACGGATGGCGACAGGAGGCAGATGGCGGGGCTGATCAACAGCGAGGACATCGCGGCGGTCAAGGCGCGGTCGTCCATCGAGGACGTCGTGCGCGAGCACGTGACGCTTCGCTCCGCCGGTCCGGGGTCGCTCAAGGGCCTGTGTCCCTTCCACGACGAGAAGTCGCCGTCGTTCAACATCCGCCCGGCCGTCGGTGCGTGGCACTGCTTCGGCTGCGGCGAGGGCGGCGACGTCATCTCCTTCATCCAGAAGGTCGACCACCTCAGCTTCTCCGAGGCCGTCGAGCGGCTCGCGCAGAAGCTCGGCATGGAGCTGCGCTACGAGAACGGCGACCGGCCGCGCGAGGAGGGGCTCGGCCGCCGCAGCCGGCTCGTCGAGGCCCACCGCGTCGCCGAGGAGTACTACACCGGGCTGCTCCTCGCGCCCGGTGGCCAGGCTCGGCAGGCCCGTGACTTCCTCCGCGCCCGTGACTTCAACAGCGAGCACGTCAAGCAGTTCGGCATCGGCTTCGCGCCGCGCGGCGGAGAGGACCTGGTGCGCCACCTGCGCGCCAAGGGCTTCACCGACGACGAGCTCGTCACGGGCGGCATCGCCGGACGCGGTGCGCGCGGACTCTACGACCGCTTTCGCGGGCGTCTTGTCTGGCCGATCCGGGACATCACGGGCGACACCGTCGGCTTCGGCGCGCGCCGGATCTTCGACGACGACCGCGTCGAGGCGAAGTACCTCAACACGTCCGAGACGCCGATCTACAAGAAGTCGACCGTGCTCTACGGCCTCGACCTCGCCAAGAAGAAGATCTCGCAGGGCCGTCAGGCCGTCGTCGTCGAGGGCTACACCGACGTCATGGCCTGCCACCTCGCCGGCGTCGAGACGGCCGTCGCCACGTGTGGCACGGCCTTCGGCGCGGACCACATCAAGACCCTGCGTCGCCTCATGCGTGACGAGGCCGGCCTCGCGCCCGCCAAGGTGATCTTCACCTTCGACGGTGACGCCGCCGGCCAGAAGGCGGCCATGCGCGCCTTCGCCGACGACGAGAAGTGGACCTCGCAGTCGTTCGTCGCCGTCGAGAAGTCGGGCAAGGACCCGTGCGAGCTGCGCCAGGCCGGAGGAGACCCCGCCGTGCAGGCGCTCATCGAGGACGCCGTCCCGATGTTCGAGTTCGCGGTGCGCACGACGATCAAGCGCTTCGACGTCGCGACGGCGGAGGGCCGCATCCAGGCCGTCCGCGCGGTGGCGCCGATCATCGCCTCGATCCGTGACCAGTCGCTGCGGCCCGAATACACCCGCGAGGTGTCCGGGATGCTCGGGCTCGACGTCGAGCAGGTCGCCACCGAGGTCTCGCGCGCGGGAAAGATCAAGGTCGACGAGGACGCGCGGAGCGAACGGAGCGAGCGGAACGGCACCGACCGAGGCGAGCGCCGCGACGACGCCGAACCGCACGTGGCCGACGGTGGAGGCATGCCGGTGCCCGACCGTCGCGACCCCGTCGTCCACGCCGAGCGGCAGCTGCTCCAGGTGCTGCTCCAGTTCCCGACCGTCTTCAAGCCGGGGGCCATCGACCTGCTGACCCCCGACGCCTTCTCGGCGCCGGCACACCGAGCAGTCTTCGACGGCATCCGCATCGCCCACCACAGCGGCGACAAGGGCAACGCCCGCGCCTGGACCTCGGCCGTCACCGAGGCCGCCCCGTCGCCCGTCGCCGGACTCGTCAGCGAGCTCGCCGTCGACACCCTGCCGACGCGGATGGACGCCTCGACCGGACTGCCCACGTCGCGCTACGTCGACGAGCTCTTCGACCGGGTGCGCACCATCGCCCTGACGCGCCAGATCGCCGACTCGATGAGCGAGATGCGCCGGCTCGACCACGCCGAGACACCGTCACCCGAGCGCACCCGTGAGCTCGGCATCCAGCTGCAGACGCTCCAGCGCGAGCTCGCGGCGATCAAGGCGGGGATGGGCTGATGGCCCTCTTCGAGCGGCGGCGTCGACCGGCGCTGCCCGCGGACGTCCGCGCGGTGGTCCCGCTCGACCCGGGCGAGCTGGTGCTCGCCTGGTCCCGTGACGAGACGAGCGGAGCGCACGTCGTCGCGACGACCTACCACCTGGTCCTCGTCGACGCCGACGGCGGGCTCGTCTGGCGCCGCGCCTGGCACGAGGCCGAGTCCGGCACGTGGCAGGGCGAGTCGTCCCGACTCACGGTCACGTGGGTCGACCAGGGCGTCCCGGCGGGCTGGCACCTGACGGAGCCCTCGCTCCTCCAGCAGACCCTGCGTGAGCGGCTGCAGGCGAGCGTGGTGCTCGCCGACGAGTTCCGCACCGCCGGGCGCCGCACGGTGCGCGTCGTGATCCGCCAGGACCTGGCCAGCGGCGCCCTGCTCGAGCAGACGATCCCGGGCAAGGGCGCCGACCTCAGCGACCCGCAGGTTGCTCGTGAAGCCGCCGAGCGGATGGCCCGGCTGCGCTCCGAGGTGGGGCTCTGACGGGTGCCCGCACGGCGTCCCGCAGGCTCGTCCGGACGTCGTCGGCGACCCGCCGAACCCGATTTCTCGACGGCGCTGATGCTTTGCTATGGTTGCGCAGCAGCATTCCCCTGTAGCTCAATTGGCAGAGCAGCCGGCTGTTAACCGGCAGGTTATTGGTTCGAGTCCAATCGGGGGAGCACCGAGCAGAAGGGCCCCGACACCGCTGGTGTSGGGGCCCTTCTCGTATGCCGTGTCGTCGGGTCGCGTCAGCGGGTCGGGGTCCCCGCCGCGTCGGCACCGACCACGCCTGTTGCCTGTGCGCCCTTGCGGGGCCCGCGTCCGCGGCGGCTGAGGCGGCGCTCCACCCGGCCGGCAACCACCGTCAGGCTGTAGTTGATCAGGATGAAGATGATCGCGACGAAGATGTAGGCCGGGATCGTGTTGCTGTAGCCGGTGCCGATGTCGCGCGCCGCCTGGAGCAGCTCGGGGTAGAGCACCGCCGTGCCCAGCGCGGTGTCCTTGAGGATCACGACGAGCTGCCCGACGAGTGCCGGCAGCATCGCGGTGAGGGCTTGCGGCAGCTGGATCGACCGCATCACTTGAGGAGGCGTGAGGCCGATCGACACGCCCGCTTCGGCCTGGCCCTTCGGCAGGCTGAACACACCCGACCGGACCAGCTCGGCGATCACCGAGCCGTTGTAGAGCGTCAGGGCGGTCACGACGGCAGCGAGTGGGTTGATCTCGCTCGTGAAGACGCCGTTGCTCGAGAAGTACGAGTACGTGAAGTACATCATCAGCAGCACGGGCACGGACCGGAAGAACTCCACGATGACGCCGCACACCCAGCGCAGCGCCCGGTGCTGCGACAGCCGGCCCATGCCGAAGATGAGCCCGAAGGCCAGGGCGAGGACGATGGAGATCGCGGCGGCCTCGAGCGTCTTGATCAGTCCCGGGACGATGTACTGCGTCCACACGTCGGCGCTGAACAGCACGGTCCACATCTCGGGTTCCAGCTGGCCCTGGGCCTTGAACTTCCACAGCACGGCGCCGATGGTGGCGACGGCGAGCACCACGCCGAAGACGGTGAGGATCGCGTGCCGCCGCCGGGCCCGGGGCCCGGGGGCGTCGAACAGAACGGACTCGGCGCTCATCGCTTCACCGCCAGACGACGCGAGAGCGAGGTGAAGAACACGCCGACGGGAAGCGTGAGGACGACGAAGCCGAGCGCGAAGACGAGGAAGACCGTGACGCTCGCCGTCTCGTTCTCGATGATCTCGCTCATGAGTAGCGAGGCCTCCGCGACGCCGATGACGGAGGCGACGGTCGTGTTCTTGGTCAGCGCGATGAGCACCGAACCCAGTGGGGCGACTGCCCCGCGGAAGGCCTGCGGGAGGATGACCTCGCGCAGGCTCTGGCCGAAGGTGAGACCGATCGAGCGGGCGGCCTCGGCCTGACCGAGCGGAACGGTGTTGACGCCGCTGCGCAATGCCTCGCAGACGAAGGCCGCGTGGTAGACGGCGAGCGCGACGATGGCCCACCGGATGCCGTTGTCCACGAGCGCTGTCGGTGAGTTCTTATCGGTGAGGCTGATCTGCAGGATGTAGTACGGGCCGGCGATGGAGAAGAAGATGAGCAACGTCAGCGGGGTGTTGCGCACCGTGTTGACGTAGAACGCGCCCAGACGGCGCAGGATCGCCACCGGCGACACCCGCATCACCGCGAGCACGGTGCCGATCACGAGAGCGCCGATCGCCGAGAAGAAGGCGAGCCTGATGGTCATCCAGAACGCGCCGAGGATGTCGTACTTCTCGAGGATGTCGAGCACGACGCTCCTTTCCGCTGTCGAGTCAGTGGGTCAGGGGTTCACGGGTCGGAGTGCCGGCCCCCGCCGAGGACGGGCCGCGCACCGTGTGGTGAGCGACCCGCCCTCGAGGTGGGAGTCGGTCAGGAGCACGCAGCCGGCGTGGGCGGGTTGCCCGGGCCGGGCTTGTAGTTGGCCGGGCCGAGGTTGGCGTCGATGGCCTTCTGCAGGGAGCCGTCGCTCTGCATCTTCTTGATCGCGTCCGTGATCTTCTGGCAGAGGGCCGTGTCGCCCTTCTTCAGGCCGATCCCGTAGTTCTCTGTCGAGAACGGCTTGCCGACGAGCTTGAACTTGCCCTTGTTCTCGGGCTGGGCCGCGAAGCCGGCGAGAATGGCGTCGTCGGTCGTCAGAGCGTCGACGCCGCCGGTGGCGAGAGCGGGCAGACACTCGGAGTACGTCCCGAACTCCTGCAGCTGCACCGTCTGGGCGAACTTGTCCTTGACCTTCTGGGCGGAGGTCGAGCCCTTGACCGAGCAGAGCTTCTTGCCGTTGAGGCTGTCCGGACCGGTGATCGACGTGTCGTCGGCGCGGACGAGGAGGTCCTGTCCTGCGACGAAGTAGGGGCCGGCGAAGGAGACCTTCTCCTTGCGCGCGTCGGTGATGGAGTACGTCGCCACGATGAACTTCACCTGACCGGTGGAGATGAGGTCCTCGCGCTGGGCGCTGGGCGCCTGCACCCAGGTGATCTTGTCCTCGGAGGTGCCGAGCTCCTTGGCGACGTACTTGGCGACGTCGATGTCCATGCCGGTGTACTCGGTGCCCTTCTTGAGGCCGAGGCCGGGCTGGTCGAACTTGATGCCGATCTTGAGCGCGTCGCCGCTGCCGGCGTCGCCCCCGCTGGTGCCGGAGCCACACGCGGCGAGCGTGAGAGCCAGTGTCGCAGCCGCAGCTACTGCTCCGATTCGTCGTGCCTTCATCTGGGTTCCTCCCTGAGTGGTTGCTCGCGGCACGCGGTGCTGCGTGCCGCTCCCTGTCGCTAGGTCCCGTGGGGTGAGCGGGTTCGGTGGGTGGGTCAGTGGGTGAGGATCTTGCCGAGGAAGTCCTTGGCACGGTCGCTCTTCGGGTGGGTGAAGAACTCCTGCGGCGTGCCGGTCTCGACGATCTGGCCGTCGGCCATGAAGACGACCCGGTCGGCCGCCTTGCGGGCGAAGCCCATCTCATGGGTGACGACGATCATCGTCATGCCCTCCTTGGCGAGGCCGACCATGACGTCGAGGACCTCGTTGACCATCTCCGGGTCGAGGGCTGAGGTGGGCTCGTCGAAGAGCATGACCTTGGGCCCCATGGCGAGGGAGCGCGCGATGGCGACACGCTGCTGCTGTCCGCCAGAGAGCTGCGCGGGGTACTTGTCGGCCTGGGCCTCGACGCCGACGCGCTTGAGCAGGTCGGTCGCCTGCTTGTCCGCGTCGGACTTGGACTTCTTGCGGACCTTGATCGGTCCGAGCGTCACGTTGTCGCGGATCGTCTTGTGCGCGAAGAGGTTGAAGGACTGGAAGACCATGCCGACGTCGGCGCGCAGCTGCGCGAGCGGCTTGCCCTCCTCGGGCAGGGCCTTGCCGTCGATCGAGATGGTGCCCGACTCGATGGTCTCGAGCCGGTTGATGGCGCGGCACAGCGTCGACTTGCCGGAGCCGGACGGTCCGAGGACGACGACCACCTCGCCCTTGCCGACCGTGAGGTTGATGTCGCGCAGCACATGCAGGTCGCCGAAGTGCTTGTTGACGCCGTCGATGACGACCATGGGGTCACGAGGCGTGTCCGGGGTGCGATCGCTCGGCGCCGCGGTGTCGGGGTTCACGTCGTCCATGCCGGAAACCTATCGGCTCCGGGGACCGTCGAGCACCCTCCGCGCCGAGCGTGCTCGAATCGTGAGGAGTGCCGTCGAAGCACGCGCACCCGGTCCGAGACCGAAAACGGACCGGTCAGCCGTCACCCGGCCCGCAGGGCCGGGGCCACTGGGCGTCCCGCTCAGGGACCGACCGCGGCCGTCGTCGACGAGTCGGTGGGCTGGCTCGTCGAGGTGTCGATGGCCGTGGCGATCGCGGTCGCGACCTCCGTGGCGGTCTTCAGGACCTGGGTCGCCGTCTCCGTCACGGTGGCCGTCGGCGTGGGGTCTGCCGCGACCGGGGCGGCCGCAGGAGCACTCGGAGCCACCGACGACGACGGCGGCGGGGGCGGGGGCGGCGGGTCGCTCGTGGTCACGGGAGGCGGGTCGGCCGTGGTCGTGCTCGGCGGGGCGGTCGTCGTCGTGCTCGTGGCCGGGGCGGGGGTCGTCGGCGGCGGGACCGTCGTGGACGGCGCGCTCGTCGTCGTGGTGGGCGACGGCTTGGTGGTCGTGGGCTTCGACGTGGTCGTCGGGCTCGGGGCGCTCGTCGTCGTCGAGGGACGCGTCGTCGGAATGACCGTCGTCGGAATGACCGTCGTGGTCCCGGGCTGCGACGTGGTCGGGGTCGAGGTCGGCGGCCGACCGCCCGTGCTCGTCGTGTCGCTCGGGGCCTGCGTCGCCTGGGGGATCGGCACGTCGCCGTCGGCGACGGTCCGGATGACGCGGCCGCCCGGGTCGAGCACGAGGTGCGGGACGACGGCATACGGCACGGAGGCCGTGGCTGACGGCGCGAAGCCGAGGTACGGCGCAGGGTCGACGTAGCGGTCGTTGACGATGACGTCGAAGTGCAGGTGGCACCCGGTCGACCATCCGGTCGTGCCGCTCAGGCCGATGACCTGGCCCTGCTTGACGTGCTGACCCTCGGTGACGAGGAACTTCGACTGGTGGCCGTAGGCCGTCTTGAGCGTCGGGGTGTGCTCGATGATCGTGCGTCCACCCCAGGACGCGGAGACGCGGGCGTAGATGACCGTGCCGTCGGCGGCCGCGTGGATCGGGGTCCCGCAGGCCGCGGCGAGGTCGATGCCCGTGTGGAACATCGGGCGGCCGAGGAGCGGGTGGATGCGCGGCCCGAAGGGCGAGGTCTCGCCGCCGGGGACCGGGTGGATGAACAGAGGGCGGCCGATGATCGGGGCCGCGATGGCCTGGGCCGTGGCGGGTGCCAGGCTGATGGCCGGGAACATGAAGAGGCCGCCTCCGATGGCGGCGCTGAACGCGGAGTCGACCGGGGCGAGGGCGACCGTCGGCGAGCCGGTGACCGATCCGGTCAGCTCCTTGCGGGCCTGGCCGACGACGGCGATGGCGTCCTGGACCGCGGCCGGTGAGCCGGCCGCGAGCACGACCGAGGCGGTCGGGGTCTGGGGGGTGCTGCCCCCGAGGAACGGCAGCAGGGCGAAGAGGAGCAGCATCGTCGCGAAAGGCACGAGTCGACCGCTCATCCTGATGTTCAGGACGAACGGACCGCTGCGCTCATTGGCATCTGTCACCGTCAAGCCACCCCCTCGAGGCACACCCACTGTCACCATCGACACTCTCCCGGCGGTCGCGCCGCCGCAACCGGAAGGCCCCCACGAACGCCCCCACGTCCTGACCGGCCGGTCACGACCACCATAGGTCGGGCCGATGTGCAGGGGGCGGTTCCCGCGAAAATGCGTCGGGAATCGGTGACGTATGTGACTGATGGGGACAATGTCCGTCTCTCGGCCGGTCGGGAATCGGGGACGCCGTCGGGCGGTTGGCGCTTGAGACCGTATCCCGTAGAGCAGTTGGAGCCAGCAATGACCCCGCAGGCAGCCTGGATCGATGCCGTCCGCACGTCTCACGAAAGGCTCCGCGGCGTCCTCGACCGCGTCGAGCCGCAGCAGTACGAGAGCAGGGCCTACCCCGCCGACTGGAGCATCGCCCAGGTCGCGTCCCACCTCGGGAGCCAGGCCGAGATCTTCGGCCTCTTCCTCGACGCGGGCCTCGCCGACGGCGCCGCCCCGGACGGCGACGCCTTCAAGGCCGTGTGGGCGCGGTGGGACGCCATGGCGCCGGCCGACCAGGTCAGCGAGAGCGTCGTGGCCAACGACCGCTTCGTCGCGCGGCTCGAGGAGGTCGCCTCGTCCGGAGCGCCGTTCGAGGTCGAGCTCTTCGGCGGCCCGTCCGACCTCTCGGGGGTCGCCGCCGCCCGGCTGGCCGAGCACGCCGTGCACACGTGGGACGTCGAGGTGGTCCTCGACCCCGCCGCCACCGTGGGGCCCGAGGCCGTGGACCTGCTCGTCGACCGGCTGCCGGGCACGGTCGCCTTCGCCGGCCGGCCGTCGGCGGACGTCGGCCCCACCTCGGTCGTCGTCGGCACGCAGGGGACCGAGCGGCGCTTCCGGCTCGACGTCGACGCGGACGCGATCCGCCTCGAGCCCGTCGACGAGGCCGCCGCGACGACGTCCGGCGGAGGGCCCTCGGCCGACACCATCGACGTGGTGCTGCCTGCGGAGTCGCTCGTTCGCCTCGTCTACGGCCGCCTCGACGACGAGCACACGCCCGACGACGTCACCGGCGCCGAGCACCTGCCGGCGCTGCGGGCGGTCTTCCCGGGCTTCTGACCCGACCCGAACGCGTCGGAGCCCGCCGGCCMCGGGGCCGGCGGGCTCCGACGTCCGCAGCACATGGCATACGCCATCTGCCCTGCGGCGCAGCGACCGTCAGGTCGTCCGGACCTTGCGGAAGGCGACCCAGGCGTCGTTCATCCGCTCGACCTGGCCGTGGGTGAACATGTTCATGCACGAGTCCTGCGTGTAGTCCATGAAGTTGTGGATCGGGTCGAGTCCGGGCGCGCTGCACGTGTCGGCCCCCGTGGGGCAGTCGAACTGCGGGACGGCCTCCCGCGGGGTGTCGGCCACGAAGTCGCCGCTGGCGGAGCAGGCACCCTTGAAGGTGTGCTCGAGCATGAGCCAGTGGCCGACCTCGTGGGTCAGCGTGTCACCTTCGGCGTACTTGCCGGCCGTGCCGCCGGGCATCGACTCGTCGAGCATGACGACGCCGTCGATGAAGTCGCGGCCGTTGTTGTAGCCCTTGGGGAAGTAGGCCCAGCCGAGCAGACCCCCGCCGATGTTCGCGGAGTAGACGTTGAGCGTCTCGGAGTTGCCCGTGTAGAGCGCCTTCTTCATGTCGCGCTCGGTCTTGCCCGGCGTGACGGTGTACCACTGCGCGTTGACGGTGTAGTCGATCTTCGCCAGCGAGAAGCGGAACGGTGAGTCGGCCGCACCCGGGGCGGTCCTGCCGCTGTACGAGTTGTTGAGCACCGTCATCTGCGCGGTGATGAGTCGCTGCCAGCGTGCCTTCTCGGTGACCGAGAGCGCGTGGTCGGAGACGACGTGGAAGACCGTCGGGACGTGGACGCTGCCGTTGGACATCCGTGGCGCGTCCTTGACGACGCCGTATGCGTTCGCCTCGTTCGTGGAGTAGAGCTCCGGCTCCTTGGCGGTGCTGCCGGCACGGACGCGCGCCACGTCGGGCGCCGTCTCGCACGCGGCCGCACCGGGCGAGGCCTCCGTGGGGGCGTGGGTGGCACCGGTCGGAGCGGCGCTGACCGTCGCGCCGGACGACCCGGCGGCGACGACGCTGAACGCGGCGGCGGTGACGGCCATCCAGCGGAGGGCGGGCTTGCGTGGCATACGTGATCTCCCCTGTGGTGGCCCCGGCGTGCAGTTCTCGGAACCTACTCCGCGCCGGGGTCTCCACGGGGCCTTGGCCGGTCACGAAGTTTGACCGGGCGGAACGGTCGGCCCGAGCCCTGTGACACGACGGATCCCGTCGCCCGGCTTGCGGCAATCTTGCGGAAACCACGGCTTTTGGGGGGTTTCGATCTTGCAGTCCGCACGGCACAGTGGTCGTCGTGGGGGAGGAAGCCCGACAGCACCGTGGGGGGACGGGTCGGGGTAGGACCGGCGGGGGAGCCGGCTGGGGGGTGAGGACGGGGCGGGTTCTGCCGGGGGAGTCGGCGGGACCCGCCCCGACCGCTGTCCGGCGACGTCGTGGCCCGTGGCGGGTCGGTGTCCTGACTGCCCCGATCTGTGCGGTTTCCTCACGGGACGTGCCGGCGCGGGTGGACACTGGGGGCAGGGCCCGCAGGCCCCTTCTCGGGAGAAGGGTCGGCGCGCCCCGGCGGACGGCGCGGCCCTCGTGGTCGACGAGCACCGGGCGCGACTCCCACCCCCGGGTCCGTGCTCTCCCCTCAACACCGTCCGGGTGCCGACCGGTCTGCGAGCGGGCCACTCGGTGCAGGACTGGCCGGCGGTGGTCGCACCCCGCCGGCCAGCCCCCACGGTGGCGGCGCGCCGGCGCCACCCGTGTCCGGTGGGGCAGCAGGGGCTTGAACCCTGGACCGACGGATTATGAGTCCGCTGCTCTGACCGGCTGAGCTACTGCCCCGGGACCGTCAGCAGCTCGGCCGCTGAGATCGGTCGGAGTCTAGCGACCGGTCGGCGACCGTCGTGGAGGCGCGCGTTGGGCGGGCACGGGGCGGGCACGGGCGGGCACGGGGCGGGCGCGGTCGCCGGGCACCCAACCTCTAGGCTCGCCGTTGACCACCGACCCCGGGCACGTGAGGAAACGACGAGCATGAGTGACGGCATCCGCGTGGCAGCGGTCGACGACGTCGAGCCCGGTGAGGCGCTCGTCCTCGACACGGCGGTCACCGGCACGGACGAGCCGATCTCGCTCTTCCGCGACGACGACGGCACGTACTACGCCCTTGACGACACGTGCTCGCACGAGGACGCCTCCCTGGCCGACGGGTGGATCGAGGCCGGCGAGGTCGAGTGCCCGCTCCATGCCACCCGCTTCTGCCTGAGCGACGGCAAGCCGATGTGCCTGCCGGCGACGAAGCCGGTGCGCACCCACAGGGTGGAGGTCCGGGGCGACGAGGTCCACCTCTTCCCGGGCGTGGCCGCCGGTACCTGAGCGGAGCGAAAGCCACATATCGGTTCCTGAGACTGCTGGTGCCGATGTGTCTCGTGGTGCACAATGGGCAAGTGCTCGCCGTCGAGCACGTTCATCCGGCACCACCGAGTCAGTCCACCGGCACGTGAAGCAGCAGGCGTTGGGGAAGACGTCCCTGCAACTTCAGGAGGTTCGGATGGCTGTCGCGATGCCGCGCACCACGACACGCGGGGTTCTGTTCGTACACGGAGCCCCGGCCGCGCTCTGCCCGCACATCACCTGGGCGATCGAGGCCGTGCTCGACCAGCCGCTGACGTTCGACTGGATCCCCCAGCCGGCCGCGCCTCGCATGGTGCGGACCGAGCTGTCCTGGACCGGCGCCCCCGGCACCGGGGCCGAGCTGGCCAGCGCGCTGCGCGGCTGGGACGGGCTGCGCTACGAGGTGACGGAGGAGCCGTCGCCCGGCTGCGACGGGGCTCGATGGTCCTACACGCCGCGGCTCGGCATCCACCACGCCATGACGTCGGCGTCCGGAGACGCCGTCGTCCAGGAGGACCGACTCAGGGAGGCGATCCTGCGCACGCGCGGCGACGTCGAGGCGCTCCAGGACGAGATCGACCTGTTGCTCGGAGTCCCCTGGGACGAGGAGCTGGAGGTCTTCCGCTACGCCGGTGACGGCGCCGCCGTGCGCTGGCTGCACCAGGTGGGCTGACCACCAGACGCCTCGCCCGCCGCGGCCTCCAGCGCGGTGCACGAGGTGACGAGGGCCCGGGCGGTTCGTGCTCCCGGGCCCTCGTCATGTCTGGTGCAGTGAACGGTCCTCGGAAAACCGCTGGCCGACGGGTGCTGCGGTCTGTCATCATCGACCGGGGCGCGACGACCGCTGTGCCCCAACACTTCTCACCGTCCGCGGACGAAAGGCCTGTCATGGCAACGGGACTCACCATGAAAGCGAAGCGCAGCCTGTGCCTCGCCGATGTGGCCTACCCGTTCGTCGGGGAGTGCGGCATCCGGCACCCCCAGCCACGACGTCCCTGCCTGCGACCTCGCTGACGCGACGAGCCTCACCCGCTCCCATCGTCGAGCCGCCCCCGGGATGACCCGGACGGGCGGCTCTTCTCGTGCCGCCCGTCGACCTGACGACCCACGACGACCCCGACGACACCACGGAGAGGAGGACCGACCATGACCCAGGTCGAGGTGTGGAACGCCGACGAGACGCTGCTGCACCGCGTCTCGGTGCGGCACGCCGTGCGGATGATCTGGCGTGGCGTCGCGACCCCCGTCGAGGTCCACGCGACAGAGCGTTTCGGCCCCTACCAGGTGCCGGTCGTCGTACGGCTGTTGCGCTACGTCGAGCAGAAGTGGCTCTACTCGCGCACCCGGGCCGCCTACTCGCGTGAGGGTGTGCTGCTTCGCGACCGGCACCAGTGCGCCTACTGCGGCCGCTTCACGGCCACGACCATGGACCACGTCCTGCCGCGATCGCGCGGCGGTGCGACGTCGTGGACCAACGCGGTGGCGGCCTGCGAGCCGTGCAACCTCCGCAAGGGTGACCGCACCCCGGACGAGGCGCGGATGCCGTTGCGCTGGGAGCCCTACGTCCCGACCCGGGTGCAGCTGCACTTCGCCCGGACGACCACATCGACCGCGACGCACGTCACCGAGCTCGGGAAGGAGCCCGCCAGATGACGAGGAACCGTACGACCCTTCGCACCCAGTCCCTCGGACAGGTCGGTCTCCGCCCGGCTACCCGGGGCGGCCAGGCGCTCGACGCGTGGATCTTCCGCGCAGCGTCGGAGCATCCCTTCGAGCTGGGCGGCGCCCTGCCGCTCTGCGCGGCGGAGGATCCGGACCTCTTCTGGCCGGCCACCGAGGCCGAGGCCGATCAGGCCAGGACGGTGTGCCGGGCGTGCCCGCTCGCCGAGGCCTGCCTGGCCGTGGCGCAGCAGCGCCTCGAGTGGGGCGTCTGGGGCGGGCAGCTGCTCGCCAAGGGGCGCCCGACGACCGAGCTCCCCGGCAACGTGCGCCCGTCGGCGCACGACACGGCGCGCAGCGCCTGACACCGAGGACGTATGCCGGGTGGCGCGCTCGCGACGGACGCCGCCACCCGGCATACGCCCTCACCCGACTGACCACCCCACGGGTTACACGAGACCGGGCGACCGCCCGGCACCACGAGAGGATGACGACCATGACCACCTTCCCTGTCGCGCTCCCGGGCGCGCAGGCATCCACCCTGATGTGGGCCGACCCCGCTCAGGTCGAGCCCGCGGCCCTCGAGCAGCTGCGCACCATCAGCCGTCTGCCGTGGGTCCACGGCCTGCGCGTCATGCCCGACGTCCACCTCGGCAAGGGCGCCACGGTCGGCTCGGTCATCGCCATGCGCGACGCCGTCTCCCCGGCTGCGGTCGGCGTCGACATCGGCTGCGGCATGACCGGGGTGCGCACGAACCTCACCGCTGCAGACCTTCCGGACGACCTCGGCCCGCTGCGGTCGGCCATCGAGGCCGTTCTCCCCGTCGGCTGGCACGCGCACGACGGCGCGGCCCCGGTGCTCTCGCGCGACGCGGGCCTCGCGAGGCGGTTCGACGGGCTGATGGGCCGCTTCGTCCAGCTCCGGGCCCCGCGGGTCGCTGACCGTGCTGGTCGGGCTGCGGCGCAGTGCGGTTCGCTGGGATCGGGCAATCACTTCTGGGAGCTGTGCGAGGGCGACGACGGGCACCTGTGGCTCATGCTGCACTCGGGGTCGCGCAACATCGGAAAGGAGCTCGCGGAGCGGCACATCGCCACGGCCAAGACGCTCGAGCACAACCTCGGGCTGCCCGACCGTGACCTTGCGGTGTTCCTCTCCGACACGGACGAGATGACGGCATACCTCCACGACCTCTACTGGGCCCAGGAGTACGCCCTGCTCAACCGTGAGGTGATGATGGCGACGACGCGCGAGGTCGTGGCGAGGCACTTCCCGCACGTCGTGTTCGACGAGCCGGTGCGCTGCCACCACAACTACGTCTCGGAGGAGACGTATGACGGGGTGGACGTCGTCGTGACCCGCAAGGGCGCGATCCGAGCCGGAGCGGGCGACCTGGGGCTGATCCCGGGATCCATGGGCACCGGGTCATACGTCGTGCGCGGGCTCGGCAACACGGCGTCCTTCAACTCGGCGAGCCACGGGGCGGGCCGCCGGATGTCGCGCAACGCCGCGAAGCGGCAGTTCACCGTCGAGGACCTCCGGGCCGAGACGGCTGGGGTGGAGTGCCGTAAGGACGCTGGGGTCATCGACGAGATCCCTTCTGCCTACAAGGATCTCGAGTCAGTCATCGCGGCACAGGCGACCGGGCCGAGCCCTCTCGTGGAGGTCGTCGCGAGGCTGAACACCCTGCTCTGCGTCAAGGGCTGACACGCGGACGCGCGGGCGCCGGAACCCGGAGTGCCCACCCGACGAGCACGTCGGGTGGGCACTCCGTGAGGCAGGTGCGTCAGATGCTGCGGATCGCCAGGGCGACGTTGTGGCCGCCGAAGCCGAACGAGTTGTTCAGGGCGGCGATGTCGCCGTCGGGCAGCTTCTGGTGCTCACCCGTGACGACGTTGAGGGGGATCTCGGGGTCCTGGTCGTCGAGGTTGATCGTCGCCGGCACGAGGCGGTGGTAGATCGACTGGATCGTGATGACCGCCTCGAGCGCACCCGCCGCGCCGAGCAGGTGCCCGGTCATCGACTTCGTGGCCGTCACCGACATGTTCTCGGTGTGGTCGCCGAAAGCCCGCTTGATGGCGTTGTACTCGGCCACGTCACCGACGGGGGTGGAGGTGGCGTGCGCGTTGATGTGGATGATGTCGGTCGGTGACAGGTCGGCCCGCTCGACCGCAAACAGCATCGCC
Source organism: Terrabacter sp. 2TAF16 (assembly GCF_052115065.1). Taxonomy (NCBI): domain Bacteria; kingdom Bacillati; phylum Actinomycetota; class Actinomycetes; order Micrococcales; family Intrasporangiaceae; genus Terrabacter; species Terrabacter sp. 2TAF16. The sequence goes on along the minus strand of NZ_JBFRFZ010000005.1, from coordinate 43,303 downwards.
CGTGCCGCACCGGAGCCGTTGGGCTCGGGGGCGGTGATGTGGTGGGCGTCGGCGGACATGCCGACGCTCGCGAGCTCGGCGTAGATGCGGGCGCCGCGGGCGCGGGCGTGCTCCTCCGACTCGAGGACGATGACGGCGGCGCCCTCACCGAGGACGAAGCCGTCACGGCCGGTGTCGTAGGGACGCGAGGCTCCGGCCGGGTCGTCGTTGCGCGTCGAGAGTGCCTGCATCGCGGCGAACCCCGAGATGGGCAGCGGGTGGACGGCGGCTTCCGTGCCGCCGGCGACGACGACGTCGGCGCGGCCGGTGCGGATCATGTCGATGGCGTAGCCCATGCTCTCGGCGCCGGACGCGCACGCGCTGACCGTCGTGTGGGCCCCGGCGCGGGCGCCGAGGTCGAGCGACACGGCTGCGGCAGGCCCGTTGGGCATGAGCATCGGGACCGCGAGCGGGTAGACGCGGCGCGGGCCCTTCTCCTTGAGCACGTCCCACTGGTCGAGGAGGGTCCACACGCCGCCGATGCCGGAGCCGATCGCGGCTCCGAGTCGCTCGGGGTCGACCTCAGGGGCGCCGGCGTCGGCCCACGCCTCACGTGCGGCGATGAGGGCGTACTGGCTCGACGGGTCGAGACGGCGCGTCTCGACCTTGGCGAGCACGTCGATCGGCTGGGTCGCTATCGTCGCGGCGAACGTGACGGGGAGCTCGTACTTGGCGACCCAGTCGAAGTCCATCGTACGGGCGCCGGACCGGCCGGCGAGCAGGGCCTCCCACGTCTCCGTGGCGGTACCGCCCAGGGGCGTGGTGGCTCCGAGACCGGTGACCACGACGCGTCGGTCGCGATTGGACGTCATGGTGACGTGCTCCTCTGAGTCGAGTGGGGTGGGGTGGTGCGAGTGGTGCTGGGTCTGACGAGGCTGCTGTGGTGCTGCGTGGGTGGCGAGAGCCGCCGGTGCGGCTCGGCCGGCGCCCGGTGGTGCCGGGCGCCGACCGGGTGCATCAGGACTGCGCGCCGGCGATGAAGGTGACGGCGTCGCGGACGGTCTTGAGGTTCTTGACCTCGCTGTCCGGGATGCGCACGCCGAACTTCTCCTCGGCGTTGACGACGATCGTCATCATCGAGAGGGAGTCGATGTCGAGGTCCTCGGTGAAGGACTTGTCCATCTCGACGGACGCGGTGTCGAGGCCGGTCTCCTCGTTGACGATCTCGGCAAGACCCTCGAGGATCTCCTGCTCGGACTGAGCCATCTGTCTGCTCCTTGTTCGTGTTGGCGGTTCGTGCTTGCGGTGGTGCTCGGGGCTGTCATCCGTGGTGGATGGCAATCCGTGGCCCGAATGACCCGTCGGGACCGGCGGGAGTGCTGTGACTGCCCGTGCTGGGAGTGCTCAGGGCAGCACGACGACCTGCGCGGCATACACCAGACCGGCACCGAAGCCGATCTGGAGCGCGAGGCCGCCGCTGGGGATCTCCTTCTCGGCGAGCATGCGGGTCATCGCGAGCGGCACCGAGGCGGCGGACGTGTTGGCCGTGGTGACGATGTCGCGGGCCACGGGGATGTCGGCCGGCAGCTTGAGCTGCTTGACCATGGCGTCGATGATGCGGATGTTCGCCTGGTGCGGGATGAAGGCGTCGAGGTCGTCGGCCTTGATGCCCGCCTTGTCGATGGCCTGCTGCGCCACCGGGGCCATGCCCCAGACGGCCCAGCGGAAGACGGTCTGACCGGCCATGCCGATCGCGGGCCAGACGTTCTTGTCGGCCTGCGCGGACTGCCACGACTCGCGGACGTCGGTCCAGGCCTGCCTCTGGGTGATGGCGTCACGCTGGGTGCCGTCGGAGCCCCAGACCGTCGGGCCGATGCCAGGGGTGTCGCTCGGGCCGATGACGCACGCGCCGGCGCCGTCGCCGAAGATGAACGCGCTCCCGCGGTCGTAGGGGTCGGTGAAGTCGCTGAGCTTCTCGACGCCGACGACGAGGACGTAGTCGGCCGAGCCGCCCTTGACCATGTCGCTCGCCAGCGCGACCCCGTAGCAGTAGCCGGCGCACGCGGCCGAGATGTCGAGGGCCGGGGCCGTCGAGCCGAGCCGAGAGGCGAGCTCGGGCGCCGCGGCCGGCGTCTGGTAGGGGTGCGTGACGGTGGCCACGAGGACGAAGCCGATCTGCTCCGGCGTGACGCCGGCGTGCTCGAGGGCCTGGCGGGAGGCGGCCTCGGCCATGTCGATGACGCTCTCGTCGGCGGCGGCGTAGTGGCGGCTGATGATGCCGGACCGCTCCCGGATCCACTCGTCGCTCGAGTCGATCTTGTCGACGATCTCGGAGTTCATGACGACGCGGGCGGGGCGGTAGGCGCCCACACCCAGGATCCGCGAGTGGCGCGCGGCGCCGGTGTCGACGAGGGTGCCGGTGCCCTTGGGCGTCGGCGCGGTGGCGCTGGTGGATGTCACGTGAGGCCTTCTCGAGGGTGAGGGTTCAGGTGGGTCGTGGTGCGGCGCGGGGGAGGTCCTGGTGAGGCGGGGTCGCCGCCGGACGGGGACCTCTCCACGAGCGTGCCCCTGTCGGGGTCGGTGCGCCAGTCATGGGACGTCGGTGTCGTCAGGTGGACGCGTGAGCGGCGACGAGGGTACGCGCCGCCTCGAGGTCGTCGGGCGTCTTGACGGCCAAGGTCTCCACTCCGGGCATGGCCCTCTTGGCGAGACCGACGAGGGTGCCAGCCGGAGCGAGCTCGAGCAGGCCCGTGACGCTGAGCGCGAGCATCGTCTCCATGCAGCGGTCCCAGCGCACGGGGTTGCTGACCTGGTGCACGAGCCGGTCGAGGGCGTCGGGTCCGTCGGCCACGGTGGCGCCGTCGGCGTTCGACAGCAGGCGGACGGTCGGCGCCGACGGCGTCACGTCAGCCGCGGCGGCGGTCAGCGCGTCGACGGCAGGGGACATGTGGTGGGTGTGGAACGCCCCGGCGACCTGGAGCGGGATGACCCGAGCCTTGGCCGGCGCCGCCGCGCGGAGCGCCTCGACCTGCTCGAGGGTGCCCGCGGCGACGACCTGGCCGGCGCCGTTGATGTTGGCCGGCGTCAGTCCGTGGGTCTCGAGGGCCGCGAGGACCTCCTCGGGGTCGCCGCCGAGCACGGCCGCCATGCCGGTCGGGGTGACCGCGCTGGCCTCGGCCATGGCGCGGCCGCGGGTCGCGACGAGGGCGATCGCCTGGTCGTCGGTGATGACGCCCGCGAGGGCGGTCGCGGTGAGCTCGCCGACGGAGTGTCCGGCCAGGACGGCGCCCGTGGCGGCGAGCTCGGCGCGTGAGGGGAAGAGCGCGGAGGCCGTCACGAGGCCGGCCGCGACGATGAGCGGCTGCGCGACGGCGGTGTCCTTGATCGTCTCGGCGTCGGACTCGGTGCCGTGGGCCACGAGGTCGTGCCCGGCGGCGCGGCCGAGGGAGGACAGCTGCTCGCGCACGCCGTCGAGCTCGAGCCACGGGGCGAGGAAACCGGGAGTCTGGGAGCCCTGTCCAGGGCAGACGATCGCTAGCACGTGCTCAACCTTTCCCGGTTACCGGTGAGGACCTCGCCACCGAATGTCACGAAGTCGTCGGGGATAGTTTGGAGGTTTCCTCCAAGGGAGAACGATCGGTCGTGCGCGGCCGGAGCCGGGGCACCCGCGAGGCCGTGGCCGCGACTCCGTCGCCCGCGCTGCCCGCAGCACCGACGACGGCCGACCCGGCCGACCCGGCGGATCCGGCTGCGCCAGTGGCCGGGGTCGTCGTGAGGCGCCCGAGGGCGAGGGCGATGCGCACCGCCCAGCCCTCGCGCGGAGTCGTGAGGTCGTAGCCCGTGACGTCGGAGATGCGCCCCAGTCGGTAGCGCACGGTGTTGGGGTGCACGAAGAGGACCCGCGCCGTCGCCTCGAGCGACCCACCGTGCTCGAGGTAGGCGGTCGCCGTCTGGAGGAGTGGTGCGTGACCGGCCGCGGACAGCGGTCGGTGGATGCGGTCGACGAGGATGCGGCGGGCCGGGGGGTCGCCGGCGAGGGCTCGTTCGGGCAGCACGGCGTCCGACTCGAGCACGCGCGGCGCATCGGGCCAGGCGGGCGCGGCCGCGAGCCCGCTCAGGGCGGCGCGTGCCGAGCGTCCGGCCGCGAAGAGGTGCGGGACGGTCGGCCCGAGCACGATCGGTCCGGGCCCGAAGCAGTCCGCGACGGCCTCGACGATCCGAGGCGCCTCACGGGTGCCGCCGAGGATCGCGATGAGCCGCGAGCGCTGGACGATGGCGAGCGCCTCGACCCCGTGCTGCCGGACCGCCCGGCGCAGGTCGTCGACGGCCGGTACCGCTCCGCCGCTCGCGGTGGGGGTGCTGCCGACGACGAACGTCACGTCTGCGAGCTCCCCCCACCCGAGCGCGCTGGCCCGCGACTGCATGGAGTCGTCGGCCTCGCCGCGCAGGACGGCGTCGACGACGAGCGCCTCGAGCCGGGCGTCCCACGCACCACGGGCCTCCGCCGCGCCGGCGTAGACCTCCGCGGCGGCGAAGGCGATCTCGCGGGAGAAGCGCAGCACCGACTCGCGCAGCAGCTGCTCGTCGCCGGGGGCGGCCAAGCCCTCGACCCGCGACTCGACGACGTCGACGACGGTCCGCACGAGGTCGAGCGTCTGGCGCAGGCTGACCGATCGGGTCAGCTCCTGCGGCGCGTTCGCGAAGATCGAGATGGCGGACGGTGGGTGGCTCTCCTCCTGGTGGAACCACGCGATGAACTGCGAGATGCCGGCCTGGGCGACGAGCCCGACCTGCGAGCGCTCCTCGGCCGAGAGGTCGCGGTACCACCGCAGGTGCTCCTCCATGCGCTGGGCAGCGAGCGTCGAGAGCTCGCCGGCGCTGCGCTCGACGGCGCGCGACGTCGCCTCGCTCGGGTGCTGCCGCGGTCCGCTCACGGGCCCAGCCTAGGTGTCCGGCTGCCCCGACTTTGTATGCCGCTCACAAACGCTCCTGCGCACCTGACGGTCGCGGCCGGTGGTGCGTCGCCGGCGGGCGCGGGTCAGCGGGCCGACAGGACGGCGGTGTGGCCGGCATACGTCCGCGGACCCTCGAAGTGGGGGAGAGAGGCCGCGAGGTCGGGGGAGAAGGTAGCGAGGTAGGCGCTCGCGGCCGCGTGGTCGGCGAACGTCGCGCGGGTCTCGAGGTCGCGCTGGACGACGTGTTCGAAGTGTCGACCGAGCACCTCGGCGGCGTTCTCCGACATGAACTGGGTGACGAGCGCGTCACCGCCCGCCTCGAGAAGCAGCCCGGCGAGGTGCTCGCGGCCGTTGGTCGCGACGTAGAGCGTGCCCCCGTCGCGCAGGACGCGGCGCACCTCGCGGAGGGTGCCGTCGAGGTCGGGCACGTGGTAGAGCATCCAGGCCGCGACGGCGGCGTCGCACGAGCCGTCACCGAAGGGCAGGGCGTCGGAGGACGCCACCTCCGCGGTCACGCCCAAGGCTCGGGTCGCCTCGACCATCGCGGGGGAGAGATCGGTCGCGACGTAGTCGACGTCAGGGGCCTCGGCGAGGACGGAGCGAGCGAATGCTCCGGTGCCGCAGCCGATCTCGATCACACGCCTTGGCTGGGACGAGACGACGAGCGTCCGCAGCACGTCCACCGGGGACACGCCCTCGGGGCCCGGGCCCCACACGTCACGCCGCGTGCGGAGGTTGTCCGTGGAGGCGTACTGGCGGGCGACGTGGTCGCTCGCGGTGAGATGGGTGGTCGAGTCCATGACCGGCCACCCTAGCGGCGGCCACGGGGAGACCCCATGACCGCCGACGGGTGCGTCGGTCAGCTCGCGACGGCTGACGCGAGGTTGCCGAGGCTGTCCTCGAGCTGGCTCTTCGCGACGAGCGGGAAGCTGACCTTGGACAGGATCTCCTTGTCGGTGACGTGGCTCCAGTCGTAGGTCAGCGTCACGAGGGTGGCGTTCGGGCCCTCCGGCGACAGCTCCCACATCCACTCCCACCCGGGCGGCGGGGTGTCGGCCGGCGCCGTCTTCCACGCGAGCAGGGAGTTGTGCGAGTAGCCCGAGACCGTGTTGTCGGTTTGGTACTCGCCACCCATGTGGTCACCGGCCATGTTCATCCGGAACACGTCGCCGACGTGCTGGATGCGCTCGGCCTTCTCGTCGGACCGCACGAAGCCGGACCCGTCGAGCTGGGGGTGGCGCTTCGGGTTGCTGAGCACGTCGAAGATCTCGGCAGCCGGGGCGTCGATGGTGCGCTGGACGGTGATTCTTCCGTTGTCGCTCATACAGGGCCCCTACCCGATCCGAGTGCTCGCAGGACCGCCTCCTCATCGGATCGAGGTGATCCCGGCAGCCAGCCGGCCACCGGGATCACCTCGAACGACGGTGTACGGGACCCTCAGTCGGTGCCGAACTCCATGGCGGCGCGGTCGAGCGCGTCGTCCTCGTTGTCGACGCCCACGGCGGCCGGGTTGGCCGAGATCGCGGCCGCGCCACCCGGCGTCAGCTCGCCCACGAGCTCGCGGGCATCGGCGCCGAGAAGGCCCTGGGCGGCATACAGCTCGAGCTTGGCGCGGGAGTCGGCGATGTCGAGGTTGCGCATCGTCAGCTGGCCGATGCGGTCGACGGGACCGAAGGCGGCGTCCTCGGTGCGCTCCATCGAGAGCTTCTCGGGGTGGTAGCTGAAGGCCGGCCCGGCGGTGCCCACGATCGACCAGTCGTCACCTCGGCGGAGGCGGATCGTGACCTCACCCGTGACGGCCGAGGCGATCCAGCGCTGGATGGACTCACGAACCATGAGCGCCTGCGGGTCGAGCCAGCGGCCTTCGTAGAGAAGGCGGCCCAGCTTGCGGCCCTCTGCGTGGTAGTTGGCGATCGTGTCCTCGTTGTGGATCGCCGCGACGAGGCGCTCGTAGGTGATGTGGATCAGCGCCATGGCGGGGGCCTCGTAGATGCCGCGCGACTTCGCCTCGATGATGCGGTTCTCGATCTGGTCGCTCATGCCGAGGCCGTGGCGGCCGCCGATGCGGTTGGCCGCGTCGACGAGGGCGACGGGGTCGGCATACTCCGTGCCGTTGACGGCGACGGGGCGACCGCGCTCCCAGCGCACCGTGACGTCCTCGGTCTCGATGGCGACCGACGGGTCCCAGAACTTGACGCCCATGATCGGCTCGACGACCTCGATCGACTCGTCGAGGAACTCGAGGGTCTTCGCCTCGTGCGTCGCGCCCCAGATGTTCGCGTCGGTGGAGTACGCCTTCTCGGCGGACGCCCGGTAGGGCAGCTCGCGTGCGGTCAGCCACTCGGACATCTCGTGCCGGCCGCCGAGCTCGGTGACGAAGTCGGCGTCGAGCCACGGCTTGTAGATGCGCAGGCTGGGGTTGGCCATGAGGCCGTAGCGGTAGAACCGCTCGATGTCGTTGCCCTTGAAGGTCGACCCGTCGCCCCAGATCGAGACGCCGTCGTCCTGCATGGCGCGGACGAGCAGGGTGCCGGTGACGACGCGGCCGAGCGGAGTCGTGTTGAAGTACGTCTTGCCGCCGCTGCGGATGTGGAAGGCGCCGCACGCGATGGCGGACAGCCCCTCCTCCACGAGCGCGGTCTTGCAGTCGACGAGACGGCTGATCTCGGCGCCGTACTGGCCGGCGCGGCCGGGGACGGAGTCGATGTCGGGCTCGTCGTACTGCCCGAGGTCGGCCGTGTAGGTGCACGGGACCGCGCCCTTCTCACGCATCCAGGCAACAGCCACAGAGGTGTCGAGGCCGCCGGAGAAGGCGATGCCGACACGTTCACCGACGGGGAGCGAGGTCAGGACCTTGGACATGGATGTAAGTATATGCACAGCAGCGCATACCTATCCAATCGCGTCGGGGTCGCCGCGGGCCTCGCGTAGGCCGGGCGGCGGGCTCCCGCTCAGCAGCGCCGGTCGCGCTCAGCGGGGGTGGAGGACTGCGGCGCTGGTGAGCCGTCCACATCCTCCTGGGACCGGCCCACGTCGTCCACAACCCGTCGGGGGACCGTCGCCCTGGGTGCGCGCTCAATGGACGCTCGAGCGCATGGACCTCCACCTCATCGCGCGTGACGGCGTCTTCTCGACCTCGGACGCGGCCCGCCTCGGACTGGACCGCAACGCGCTGGCCCGCCTCGTCCGTCAGGGGCGCTGCCTGCGCCTCACGACCGGTTGGTATGCCGTCGTCGACGGAGACCCGCCGGCCCGTGAAGCACTGCACCGGCTCACTGCCGTTGCCGTCGGGAGGGCGCTGCGCGGACGCGCCGCCCTGAGTCACCACTCATGTCTCGTCGTGGCAGGGCTTCCGACGTTCGCGGCCGATCTCACGACCGTGCACCTCACCTCGCTCGTCGAGACGCGAGGTGGCGTGTCGGTCACCCGACGCGGCGTCACCGTGCACCGGCGCGTCGGCAACCTCCGTATACCTGCACCGGACCTGCTCGCACCGGACCGGCCGCGGCTCGTACCGACGGCGTGGGCAGCCGTCCAAGCCGGCATGACAGCCGGGCCCGAGGCGTTCATGGTGTCGGCTGACGGCGCTCTGCACGCGGGGGCGGCCACCCCGGATGCGCTGTCCCGCGCGGTTGAGGTCTTCGCGACCCACACCGGCATCGGCCCGGTCCGAGCTGCGCTGCCCCTCGCGGATGCGCGGCACGAGTCGCCGGGTGAGTCGCGCGCTGCCTTCCTGCTGGCGGCTCTGGGTCACTCGGTGGAACCGCAAGTCGAGGTCGTGGCTGAGGGCCGGCGTTACCGCGCGGACTTCCGGATCGTCGGCACACGGGTGCTCGTCGAGTTCGACGGTGCGGTCAAGTACGAGGACCGCCGCGCACTGTTCGAGGAGAAGCAGCGCGAGGATGCCCTGAGGCGGGCCGGTTGGGTCGTGGTCCGGGTGGTCTGGAGCGACCTGGACGACCCGAGGCGGGTCGCGCGGCGGTTGGCGGCAGCCCTGGCCCTGGCCGCGTGACGGGTCGGCGCTCAGCGGCCGCATTCGGGCTCAGCGACGCCGGAGGCCTGCGGTGCCAGTGAGAGCGACCCGCGCGGGTGAGAGCGACCGGTGTCGCTGGGGTGGGGGCGGGTGGCCGGTATGTCGTGCGGCCCGGCCCCTGGGCAGGGACCGGGCCACACGGCATACGTCAGCGGGGGAGCGTCAGCTCTCGCCACCCGCGTTGCCGGAGGTGCCGGCGGTGACGTCGTCGAGCTGGTACTTCTCGGCGGCGCGACGGGGGACGTCGGCGTCGACCTTGCCCTCCTTGGCGAGCAGCTGCAGCGTCCGCACGGCGACCGACGGGCCGTCGATGTGGAAGAAGCGGCGGGCCGCGGCGCGGGTGTCGGAGAAGCCGAAGCCGTCGGCGCCGAGCGTGGCGTACGTGCCCGGGACCCACTCGCGGATCTGGTCCTGGACGGCCCGCATGTAGTCGGAGACGCCCACGACCGGGCCCTCGGTGCCCTCGAGGCACTGGGTGACCCACGGCTTGATCGGCGGGCCGTCCGGGGAGAGGAACTCCTGCTCGTCGGCCGCCAGGCCGTCACGACGGAGCTCGTTCCACGAGGTGACCGACCAGACGTCGGCGGCCACACCCCAGTCGTCGGCGAGCAGCTGCTGCGCCTCGAGCGCCCACGGCACACCGACGCCGGACCCGAGCAGCTGCGCCCGCGGCGCCTCGTGCGTCCAGCCCTCGGTGTCGGCGACCGAGATGCGGTGCATGCCGCGCAGGATGCCCTCGACGTCGACGGCCTCGGGCTCCTTCGGCTGCTGGATCGGCTCGTTGTAGACCGTGAGGTAGTAGATGACGTTCGACTCCTCGGGCGTGTTGCCCTCGCCGTACATCCGCTTGAGGCCGGCCTGCATGATGTGCGCGATCTCGTAGGCGTAGGCCGGGTCGTAGTGCACGACGGCCGGGTTGGTCGCGGCCAGGAGCGGGCTGTGGCCGTCGGCGTGCTGGAGGCCCTCACCCGTCAGGGTGGTGCGGCCGGCCGTCGCGCCGATGAGGAAGCCGCGCGTCATCTGGTCGGCTGCTGCCCAGATCGAGTCACCCGTGCGCTGGAAGCCGAACATCGAGTAGAAGACGTAGATCGGGATCATCGGCTTGCCGTGCGTCGCGTAGGACGTGCCGGCCGCCGTGAACGCGGCGAGCGAGCCCGCCTCGTTGATGCCGAGGTGCAGGATCTGGCCGCTGACATTCTCGCGGTAGGCGAGCATCAGCTCGGCGTCGACCGGCGTGTAGTTCTGCCCGTTGGGGTTGTAGATCTTGATCGTCGGGAAGAACGCGTCCATGCCGAACGTGCGCGCCTCGTCGGGGATGATCGGCACGATGCGCGGGCCGAACTCCTTGTCGCGCAACAGGTCCTTGAGCAGGCGGACGAACGCCATCGTCGTGGCGACCTCCTGCTTGCCCGAGCCCTTCTTGACCTGGGCGTACGCCTCGTCGCCGGGCAGCTTGACCGGCTCGACGTCGACGCGCCGGCTCGGCAGCGTGCCCCCGAGCTTCTGGCGACGGTCGATCGAGTACTTGATGACCTCGCTGTCGGCACCCGGGTGGTAGTACGGCGGCTGGTAGGGGTTGGCCTCGAGCTGCTCGTCGGTGATCGGGATGCGGAGGCTGTCGCGGAAGGCCTTGAGGTCGTCCAGCGTCATCTTCTTCATCTGGTGCGTGGCGTTGCGGCCGGCGAAGTGCGAACCGAGGCCGTAGCCCTTGATCGTCTTGGCGAGGATGACCGTCGGCTGGCCGGTGTGCTGGCGCGCCGCCTGGTAGGCCGCGAAGACCTTGCGGTAGTCGTGGCCGCCGCGCTTGAGGTCCCACCACACCTGGTCGTCGGACCAGTCCTCGACCATCTTGGCCGTGCGCGGGTCGCGACCGAAGAAGTGGTCACGGACGTACTTGCCGTCGTTGGCGCGGAAGGTCTGGTAGTCGCCGTCGCTCGTCTGGTTCATGATGTGCACGAGCGCGCCGTCGCGGTCGGCGGCGAGCAGCGGGTCCCACCCGCGGCCCCAGACGACCTTGATGACGTTCCAGCCGGCGCCGCGGAAGAACGCCTCGAGCTCCTGGATGATCTTGCCGTTGCCGCGGACCGGTCCGTCGAGGCGCTGCAGGTTGCAGTTGATGACGAAGTTGAGGTTGTCGAGCTCCTCGTTGGCCGCGAGCTGGAGCAGGCCACGCGACTCGGGCTCGTCCATCTCGCCGTCACCGAGGAAGGCCCAGACGTCCTGCTGGCTGGTGTCCTTGATGCCGCGGTTGTGTAGGTACTTGTTGAACTGCGCCTGGTAGATCGCGTTCATCGGGCCGATGCCCATCGACACCGTCGGGAACTCCCAGTAGTTGGGGAGCAGCCGCGGGTGCGGGTAGGACGGGACGGCCTCGACGGTGCCGTCGACACGGTGGCTCTTCTCCTGGCGGAAGCCGTCGAGCTGAGCCTCGGTGAGGTGGCCCTCGAGGAAGCTGCGGGCGTACATGCCGGGGGAGGCGTGGCCCTGGAAGTAGATCTGGTCGCCGCCGCCGGGGTGGTCCTTGCCGCGGAAGAAGTGGTTCATGCCCACCTCGTAGAGCGTCGCGGCGGACGCGTACGTCGAGATGTGCCCGCCGACGCCGATGCCGGGGCGCTGGGCGCGGTGCACCATGATCGCGGCGTTCCAGCGGATGTAGCGGCGCATCTCGCGCTCGACGTCCTCGTCGCCGGGGAACCACGGCTCGCGCTCCGGCGGGATCGTGTTGATGTAGTCGGTCGCCGTCAGGGAGGGGACGCCGACCTGCTGCTGGCGCGCGCGCTCGATGAGCTTGAGCATGATGTAGCGCGCCCGCGTCCGGCCCTTCTCGTCGAGGACGGCGTCGAGCGAGTCGATCCACTCCTGCGTCTCGTCCGGGTCGATGTCCGGGAGCTGACTGGGGATGCCGTTGAGGATCGGTCCGGCCTCGGATGCCACGTCGTGGGTCCTTTCTCGTCGCGAGGCGGCGCCCGCGGCCGGTCGGCCACGGCGCTGCACCCACCCATCCTCTACCAAACCGTGGTGGCCGTCACACTCGGGTCCAGCCCCGGGACGGCCACTGCGGCGTCTCCGCCGTCCCACCCGCTGGTATGCCGTGTGCTCCCTCTGGCGCGGCGTGCGCGTTGCGCACCCACCGGGTCGGGCTTGCGCGATAGCGTCGGAGTCAGTGCACTGATCTCGTGGCACCCACGCCATGACACGACGCGCCAACGATCGAGAGGACCGGTGACAGTGAGCGAGACCGCGGGAGCGGCGTCCTTGAGCAAGCTCGGATTTGCCAAGGGGCAGATCGTCCAGGAGTTCGGCTATGACGACGACGTCGACGACGACCTGCGGTTCGAGCTCGAGGACGCCATCGGGACCGAGCTCGAGGACGAGGACTTCAACGACGGCGCGGACGGGGTGCTGCTCTGGTACCGCGACGGCGACGACGACCTCGTCGACCTCATGGTCGACGGGCTGACGAAGCTCTTCGACCAGGGCTTCATCGTGCTGCTGACGCCGAAGGCCGGACGGCCGGGCCACGTCGACGCGAGCGAGGTCGAGGAGGCCGCGTCCACGGCGGGCCTCACGACCGGTGGGCAGGTCAACGTCGCCGCCGACTGGGCGGCCACCCGGCTCATGCCCCCGAAGGGTCCGCGCCGCTGACCCACGCCTGACCTCCGGCCCGGGACCGCCGCGACGGGCCGGGGCCCGGCCCGCTGTCGAGGGTGGCGGCGACTCCCGGGCAGTGGTGTCACACTTGCCGCCATGACGAACGCGCACCCGACCGAGTCCCCGGTCCAGGCGTCCGCCCCGCTGGGCGTCGGCGCGCTGGCGCCCGACTTCACCCTCGTCGACCAGTACGGCGTCGACGTCAGCCTGTCGGCCGTGCGCGACGTCAAGAACGCCGTCGTCGTCTTCTACCCGGCTGCGTTCTCGGGCATCTGCCGCGGCGAGCTGCGCGAGATCCGCGACGGGCTCGAGGACTTCCAGGACGACGACATCCAGGTCTTCGCCATCTCGTGCGACTCGATGTACACACTGCGCGCGTGGGCCGACGCCGAGGGGCACTTCTTCCCGCTCCTGTCCGACTTCTGGCCACACGGCGAGGTGGCGCGGCGCTACGGGATCCTGAACGACGAGGACGGCTTCGCGCTGCGCGGCACCTTCCTCGTCGACCGCACGGGACACATCGTCTGGACCGAGGTCCGCGGCATCGGTCAGGGACGCGACTTCGTGGCCTACCGCGAGGCGCTCGCGACGCTCCGCGCGGCTGCGCGCGATGCCGTAGGCTGACCGCCGCCTGCCGGTGAGCCCCGCGTGTCACCTGTCGGCGCGTGAGGGCCTGTAGCTCAGTTGGTAGAGCACCGCGTTTACACCGCGGGTGTCGTCGGTTCGAGCCCGGCCGGGCCCACGTGGACGACCTCGCCCCGACCCTCAGCCTCCGTGACGTCGTCGCGGCGCTCGAGTCGCTCTACCCCCTCGAGAGCGCGGCCGACTGGGACCGCGTCGGCCTCGTGGTCGGCGACCTCGACCAGCCGGTACGCCGCGTCCTCTTCGCCCTCGACCCGACACTCGCGGTCATCGACGAGGCACTGGAGTGGGGCGCCGACCTGCTCGTGACCCACCACCCGCTGCTGCTGCGCGGAGTGCACTCCGTCGCGACGTCGTCGGCCAAGGGCGCCTCGGTCACGGCGCTGGTCCGCGCCGGTGTCGCGCTGTGGGTGGGTCACACGAACGCCGACGTCGCCGACCCCGGCATCTCGACGGTGCTCGCCGACGCCGTCGGCCTCGCCGACCAGCGCCCCCTGTCGACCGAGGGCGCGAACGCGATCGGTCGGGTGGGCGTGCTCGCGTCGCCCATGACGCTGGTCGAGTTCGCCGAGGTCGTTGCTGCCGCCCTGCCCGACACGGCCGGGGGGATCCGCGTCAGCGGCGACCCCGACGGGGTCGTGAGGACCGTTGCGGTGATGGGCGGCTCGGGCGACGACCGCTTCGACGAGGTGCGTGCGAGCGGCGCCGACGTCTACGTCACGGCCGACCTGCGCCACCACCCGGTGCTCGAGGCGCGCGAGGAGGCGCGGGGCGGCACGCCCTACCTCATCGATGCGGGTCACTGGGCGACGGAGTCGCTGTGGCTCGCCAGCGGCCGCGAGCGGCTGATGACGGCGCTGGAACAGGTCGCCGGAACGACTAGGGTCGAGTCCAGAGTCTCAGCCATCCGCACCGAGCCGTGGACGTTCGTCGTCGGTGCGAACGCCGCCCGGGTCGACCGGGCGGCTCCCGAAACCGGAGGTGTGTCCTGAAAGCCGACCCGTCCCGCCAGTGGCGCCTGCTCGACCTGCAGGCCATCGACACGCGTCTCGACCAGATCACCCACGCGAAGGCGACGCTGCCGCAGACCCCTGCGGTCGAGGCGGCCCGGGGCGAGCTCGCTGCGCTGGAGACGGAGATCGTCAACGCCCGCACGGCTGCCGGCGACGTGCAGCGCGAGCTGACGAAGTCCGACCAGGACGTCCAGCTCGTGCGTGACCGCGCCGCGCGCAACCAGGCGCGGCTCGACGCCGGCCAGGGCAGCGCCAAGGATCTCCAGGCGCTCCAGCACGAGCTGACGTCGCTGGCGCGCCGTCAGGCCGAGCTCGAGGACGTCGAGCTCGAGGTCATGGAGCGGTCCGAGTCGCTCAGCGCACGGGTCACCGAGCTCGAGGCCGCCCGGGTCGAGCTCGCCGCGCGCGTCGAGACCCTCGAGTCCGAGCGCACCGCTGCCCTGACGACGCTCGACGCCGAGGCCGAGAAGGTCGGCTCCGGACGAGCCGACATCGTCGCGGGTGTCGGTGACGAGCTGATCGCCCTCTACGAGAAGATCCGCGCCAGCAGCGGTGGCATGGCCGCCGCCGAGCTGCGCCACCGCCGGTGCGGCGGGTGCCGGCTCGAGCTCGGCAACGTCGACCTCTCCCGCATCCGCAACGCCCCCGAGGACGAGGTCGTGCGCTGCGAGGAGTGCCGCCGCATCATGATCCGCACGGGCGAGTCCGGTCTGTGACCGCTGCGTCTCGCGGGTCGGGACGCCGGCTCGTCATCGAGGCCGACGGCGGGTCCCGGGGCAACCCGGGGGTCGCCGGCTACGGCGCCCTCGTCCGTGACCCCGCGACCGGCCGGGTCCTCGTCGAGCTCGCCGAGCCGCTCGGCAAGGCGAGCAACAACGTCGCCGAGTACTCCGGCCTGCTCGCCGGCCTGCGCGCCGTGCTCGACCTCGAACCCGGTGCGTCGGTCCGCGTCAAGATGGACTCCAAGCTCGTCGTCGAGCAGATGTCGGGGCGGTGGAAGATCAAGCACGAGGACATGCGTCGTCTCGCGCTCGAGGCCCGGGACCTGTGCGCCGAGATCGTCGACGCCGGCGGCAGCGTCGACTTCGAGTGGATCCCGCGGGAGAAGAACAAGGACGCCGACGCCCTGAGCAACGACGCGATGGACGGCAAGAGCGTCCACCGGGTCCTCACCGCCGAGGGTGACGGCGAGACTGACTCGATGACCGATGCGGAATCGCCTGCGGCTCAGGGCATCTCCGACGTGTCCACTCCTCAGCCAGGAGTCCGCCCGCTGCGCCTCCTGCTCGTCCAGGAGCCGCACGACGCAGGCGCCGCGCCTCGCATCGTCGCGGCGGTGCGTCGCCTCGTCGGCCCCGGCACGCGGGTCGTCGGCGCCGACGACGACCTCGCGACGCGCGTGGTGGCCGACCTCGCCCTGGCGCTCGACGCCGAGGCGGACACGTCGGGGGACTGGTCCGGCCAGGCGCCCGGCGAGGGTGCCGACGAGAGGGTGCGGACGGCATACCACTCGCTCGCCGCGGCCGGCGGCACCGTCGTCGCGGTGACGAGCAGGCGAGGCGTGCTCTCGGTGCTCAGCGACGTGCTCGGCACGCCCGTCGGACGCTTCTGGGCCCTGGCCACGGCGGCCGGCAGCCTCACCGCCGTGGAGGTCTGGGAGGACGGGTCCGCGTCGGTGGCTTTCACCAATCGGACCGACCATCTCGCCTGACGGACGCTGTGCGATATTCGGGACATGAGCTATGCCGGTGACGTGACCCCCGAGCAGGCCTGGACGGTCCTGCGCGACGAGCCCGGTGCGGCGCTCGTCGACGTGCGCACGAGGGCGGAGTGGTCCTACGTCGGACTGCCCGACCTCGGCGGGATCGGCAAGGACGTCGTCCTCGTCGAGTGGCAGACCTATCCCGAGGGCACGGTCAACGAGCGGTTCACCGCCGACCTCGAGGCCGCCGGGGTGCCCAAGGACGCTCCCGTCTACTTCCTCTGCCGCTCCGGGGTGCGCTCCGTCGCCGCGGCCGAGGCGGCCACCCGCAACGGGTGGTCCCGGTCGCACAACGTCCTCGAGGGCTTCGAGGGACCGCACGACGAGCAGCGCCACCGCGCAGTCTCCGGGTGGAAGGTTGCGGGCCTGCCGTGGGTGCAGGGATGAGCGACGCGAGCCAGCAGTGGCGCCCCGACACCCTCGCCGTGCGGGGAGGCCTGTCCCGCAGTGGTTTCGAGGAGACCTCGGAGGCTCTCTACCTGACGTCCGGCTTCGTCTACGACACCGCGGAGGACGCCGAGGCGGCCTTCAAGGGTGACGTCGACCGCTTCGTCTACTCACGCTACGGCAACCCGACGGTGGCGATGTTCGAGGAGCGGCTGCGCCAGATCGAGGGCGCGGAGGCGTGCTTTGCCACCGGGTCGGGCATGTCCGCCGTCTTCGTCGCGCTCGCGGCGCTCCTCGGGCAGGGCGACCGCGTCGTCTCGTCGCGGGCCCTCTTCGGATCGTGCTTCGTCATCCTCGACGAGATCCTGCCGCGCTGGGGCGTCGAGACGGTCTTCGTCGACGGCGCCGACCTCGACCAGTGGCGCGAGGCTCTCGCCGAGCCCACGACCGCCGTCTTCTTCGAGACGCCGAGCAACCCGATGCAGGAGCTCGTCGACATCGCCGCCGTGACCGAGCTGGCCCATGCCGCCGGCGCGAAGGTCGTCGTCGACAACGTCTTCGGCACGCCGGTCTTCTCCAAGCCGCTCGACCTCGGGGCCGACATCATCGTCTACTCCGCGACGAAGCACATCGACGGCCAGGGCCGCACCCTGGGCGGCGCGGTGCTCGGGCCCAAGGAGTTCATCGACGGGCCGGTCCAGAACCTCATGCGGCACACGGGGCCGTCGATGTCGCCCTTCAACGCGTGGGTCCTCGTCAAGGGGCTCGAGACGATGTCGCTGCGCGTCGAGCGGATGGCCGACAGCGCCCTCGAAGTGGCGCGTTTCCTCGAGGCGCACCCGAGTGTCCGCCGCGTCGTGCACCCGTTCCTCGAGTCGCACCCCCAGCACGACCTGGCCAAGCGCCAGATGCTCGCCGGAGGCACCGTCGTCACCTTCGAGCTCGACGGGGGCAAGGACGAGGCGTTCGCCCTCATGAACGCCCTGCAGGTCATCGACATCTCCAACAACCTCGGTGACTCCAAGTCGCTCATCACGCACCCCGCGACGACGACGCACCGCCGCCTGACGCCCGAGGCGCGAGCCGCGGTGGGCATCACGGACGGCGTGCTGCGGGTCTCTGTCGGTCTCGAGGACGTCCGGGACCTCGTCGACGACCTCCGGCGCGCTCTCGGCTGAGTCCAGCATCGACCCACCCCGCGGTCAGCCGCACCCCGCGTACGGCGTGCGTCCGGCCCGAGGGTGCGTGGTCGACGACATGGCGTATGCCGTCGGCCCGGTCAGCCGGTCAGGTGGTGGCGGCGAGGGCCAGGGTCGCGGCGGTCACGACCGTGACGGCGCACAGGGCGCCCGTGCGCGCGATGCGACCGACGTCGACGGAGAGTTCGGCGGACCGGCAGCGTGAGGCCCAGAGCAGCGTCGCGACCGAGCCCCACATCGTGATGATGGGCCCGGCGTTGACCCCGATGAGCAGGGCGGCCAGGCGGGAGGGTGCGTCCGCCACCGTCGGCTCGAGCGCGAGGTAGGCCGGCAGGTTGTTGATGCCGTTGGAGGTCAGCACGCCGAGACCGCTGACCCTGAAGAGGTCGCCGATGCCGGTGCCGTGCCCGACGATGGTGCGCAGCCACGCCTCGAGCCCCAGGCGCAGCGCGGCGTCGATGACGAGGAAGAGGATGCAGATGCCCATGACCGTGAGCCACGGCATCTTGATCCGGCGCAGCAGCTCGGGCGCGCGCCAGTAGGTCGCGGCGAGCAGGACGAGGGCGGCCGGCACGGACGCCAGGGCCGGCTGGACGCCGAGGACGAACGCCGGGGCGAGCAGCACGCAGACCCCGCCGGCGACCTGCATG
Source organism: Terrabacter sp. 2TAF16 (assembly GCF_052115065.1). Classification (NCBI taxonomy): domain Bacteria; kingdom Bacillati; phylum Actinomycetota; class Actinomycetes; order Micrococcales; family Intrasporangiaceae; genus Terrabacter; species Terrabacter sp. 2TAF16. Next base: position 25,032 of record NZ_JBFRFZ010000005.1, on the reverse strand, counting down.
AGCACCCGGTCGTGCGGCTCGGCGGCCGGTGGAGTGTCGTAGGTGCTGCCGAGGTCGCGCCGGTGCAGCAGCCACAGCACCACGACGGTCGCGACGATCGCGACGACGGCCGGCACGGCCATCAGCCTGATGTAGCCCAGGGTCCCGACGCCGAGCGCCGCGAACGGGTGCAGGGCCAGCAGGTTCGTGAGGTTGGACACGGGAAGGAGCAGGGAGGCCGTGTTGGCCAGCCAGAGCGTCGTCATGGCGAACGGCAGTGGTGGGGCGCCGACCTGACGGGCCACCGTGATGGCCACCGGGGTCAGCAGCACCGCGGTCGTGTCGAGGCTGAGCACGACGGTGCACACCACCGCGAGCCCGACGATGAGCAGCCAGAGCACGAGCACACGTCCCTTGGCGACGCGCGCGGCGTGGTGCGCCATGACGTCGAAAAGACCAGACAGGTCGCAGATCTCGGCGACGAGGGTGATCGCGACGAGGAAGACGAGGATCGGCGCCACGCGCTCGACGAGCAGGCTGAGGTCGAGCACGTCAGGCCTTCGGGGTCGTGGCGAGCTGCCACGGACGGCCCGGACGCGGTGGGGGCGTCAGCTCGACCTCGAAGCGCTCCGAGAGCCGCTCGGCCAGGGCCTGCGGCGTGCGCGGCGCCTCGGCCTGCACGAGCTCGCGCGTCACGAGACCGCGGGTGTGCTTGGCCATGTGCGAGGCGCCGGGGACGGTGACGTGCACCCAGCGCTCGGCGCGCTCGCCCGTGGGACGCCAGACGGCGGCATACGTGCTCGACCGGCAGTCGACGACGAGCTCGCGCGGCTTCACCGCGGCGTCGAGCGCCGACGGCAGCTCCTTGCGCCACTCGTGCGACAGGTAGCCGATGCCGGGGAGGGTGCTGCAGATGTTGACGCGGTAGGCCGGCACGCGGTCACCGAGCCGCAGCGCACCGAAGAGGGCCGACACGACGACGACCCAGCGGTTGGCGCGGCGCTTGGAGGCCGCGTCGAGCGAGTCGACGTCGAGCGCCTGGTAGAGCACGCCGGTGTAGACGTGCGAGGCGGTCGCCGTGGGAGCGCTGCGCAGGACCGTGTTGCGCTCGAGGTCGGCGACGAGGTTCGGGTTGATCTCGAGGACGCGCGCTGCGTCGGGCTCGCCGCTCAGCCGCTCCACCGTCTCGACGACCGACTCGCGCAGGGGCGTCAGCTCGGGGAACGAGAGGCTGCCGAGGTCGAGCGACCGCCCCCGCCGGGGTGAGGTCTTGCCCTCGGACGGGGGAAGCAGGATGAGCACGGGGGTCAGCCTAGGCAAACGGGACAGTGATGTCTCATCCCCGCGCGTGTCGCGGGCGACGAACGATCGCCCGGGTCGCCGCGGAGTGCCGCGGGTGCTCAACCTCCGGGGAGCACGTCGTGATGCGTAGGGTGACGCCATGGCCCAGCGACACATCGTCTTCCGCCCGGCGACGAAGCCCGGCGACGTGGCACGGCAGCTCACGGCGCGCTTCGAGGCGGTGCGTCGCGAGTTCGAGGTGCCGGACCGGTTCCCGCCGGAGGTGCTGGCCGAGGCCGCCGCAGCCGCCGGCGCCGCAACCCTGCCGGAGCGGGACGAGACAGCCGTCCCGTTCATCACCATCGACCCGCCGACGTCGATGGACCTCGACCAGGCCATGTCGATCGAGCGCAGCGGCGACGGCTACCGGGTGCGCTACGCCATCGCCGACGTGCCTGCCTTCGTCCGCGCCGGTGGCGCCGTCGACGCAGAGTCGCGCCGCCGCGGCCAGACGGTCTACTGCCCCGACGAGCGGGTCCAGCTGCACCCCTCGGAGCTGAGCGAGGGCGCCGCGAGCCTGCTGCCCGACCAGGTGCGTCCTGCCTTCGTCTGGGACATGACGCTCGCCGCCGACGGCGAGGGCACGGCGGTCGAGGTCTTCCGCGCGATGGTGCGCAGCGTCCGGCGCTACGACTACGAGCAGGTGCAGAAGGAGGTCGACGCCGGCACCGCCGAGGAGTGCCTCGTCCTGCTCAAGGAGGTCGGCGAGAAGCGCGTCCTGCTCGAGCGCCAGCGGGGCGGGGCGACCCTGCCGATGCCCGAGCAGGAGGTCGAGGAGGACGAGCACGGCGGCTTCCGGATCTCGTTCCGGCCGCTGCTCGCCGCGGAGGACTGGAACGCTCAGATCTCGCTGCTCACCGGCATGGGCGGGGCCGACCTCATGCTCCGGGGCAAGATCGGCATCCTGCGCACCATGCCGCCGCCGGACCCGCGCGACCTGGCGCGCTTCCACCGGCAGGTCAGGGCCGCCGGTGTCGACTGGCCGAAGGACCTGTCCTACGGCGAGCTGCTGCGCACGCTGGACCGCAGCAACCCGCGGCACCTCGCGCTCATCCACGAGGCGACGTCACTCTTCCGCGGCGCCGGTTACACCCCCTTCGACGGCGAGGTGCCCGCGCAGCCGACGCACGCGGCCGTCGCCAACCCGTACGCGCACGTGACGGCTCCGCTGCGGCGCCTCGTCGACCGCTTCGGGCTCGTGGTGTGCGAGGCGCTCTCGGCGGGGGAGGAGGTGCCGGGCTGGGTCCGTGAGGCGCTGCCCACCCTCCCCGAGATCATGTCGATGTCCGACCGGCGCACCAACGGGGTCGAGCGTGCCTGCACCGACGCCGTCGAGGCCGCCGAGCTGCACCCGCTCGTCGGGAGCACCGTGCAGGGCGTCGTCGTCGACGAGAACGACAAGGGCGTCATCGTCCAGCTCATCGACCTCGCCGTCGTGGCCAAGGCGAGCGGGTCGGCGAAGGCCGGCGAGACGGTGACCCTGCGGGTCGACGCCGCCGACGTCGGGACCGGCACGATCACGCTCTCGGTCGCCTGAGGACACCCCGTCGGCGGAAATCCACTGGCCGGGGATGCTCAGCGCTCCTAGCCTCGTCGGCATGCGGGTGCGCTTCGTGAGGACCGGTGAACGGCGCTACGAGGTGCGCGTGGAGCGTGACCTCGCGACCGACCTCGTCATGAGCCCGGCGCCGGGGTGGAGCGACCTCGCGCCGCACGACCTCGTCCACCTCGTCGTCGAGCACCGGTTCGGCCTGCGCGACGGCATCTTCGGCCAGCTCGCCGCAGGCGGAAACGCGGGCACCTTCGTGCCCACACAGGAGACGCGCACCAAGGCGTGGGCGCGCCGGGTCGAGCGACGGAACAAGGCGCGCGGCACGCAGATCGGCCGGTCGGAGCAGCTCGCGGCCGCCGTCTACCCGGCGTGGCTCCGGCAGCGCGGGATGACGCCCGACCTCCACCACGAGCGGGCCGGGGGAGCAGCCACCGACCTCGGCGCCCGCGAGCTCGCCTCGGTGTTCGCCGACCTCGACCGGCTCTCGGAGCAGTGGTGCGGGCTCGCCGTCGGCGGGTCCGTCGACGTCGACTGGCCCTGGCCCGAGCGACGCTGAACGGCCGGGCAGCCTCGTGTGCAGCCAGCGGCGTCAGGACCCCTCTGCCTGCACACGCCGACCGGCCAGAGACGACGTATGCCGTCACGCCCGGAGGGGCGGACGGCATACGTCAGCAGGTGGCTCGGATGCTCAGGGAGCGGTGACGGGGGCGCTCGGGGTGCTCGCGCCCGAGTCGGGCGTGGCCGGGGTCGTGGGCGCGGCCGGGTCGGTCGACCCTGTCGCCCCGCCGGGAGCGGCCGGGGTGGCCGGCGTCGCGGGGGTCGTCGCGGACGGTGTCCCGGTGGAGGTCGCTTGACCAGCCGTGGACCCGGCGGGCGCAGTCGCCGTGCCGGTCGGAGTCGCGGGTGCGGTGGGCGTCGCGGGTGCGGTGGGCGTCGTGTCGAGCGCGCCGCCGTCGGTGGAGGTGCCGTCGCGCGCGGTGTCACCCGAGGTGCCGGCCGGGCTGTCGACCACGGCGCCCGCGCTGGTGCGGCCTCCGAGGTCCGTGCCGGTGACCTGGGCGCCGGTGGCGAGCTGGAGGCCGGTGAGGAAGGCCGCGGCGATGGCGAAGACGGCACCGGTCGTGACGAGGACCCGTCGCGTGGTCACCCGATCGGGACGGCGCCACCACGTCTCCCGCACGACCTCGACGTCCACGCCGTCCGGTCCGCGGCGCGAGCGGACGAGCACGACGGCCTCCCTGGCGCGGGCCATCGAGTTCGTGTAGAGGCTGGCTGCGATCGCCGAGATGATGCTCAGCACCGCGGCGCCGGCGATGGTGCCGACGACGCCGAGGCGCGAACCGAGGGCGGCAGCCGTGGCAGCGGCCATCGAGCCGCCGAGCAGCTGGGTCAGGGAGAGGTCGAGCAGCTTCGCTCCGGGCCGTGCGTCGGGCTCCGCGTCTGGCACGGAGCCGGGTCGGGTGTCGGGCTGGTCGTCGGTCAGCGGTTGCGTCATGGTCCTGGGGTCGGTTGCGATCGTCATCTCCCATGCACGACGAACGACGGCCCCGGATCGTTGACGGGATCGGCGAGGTGTGACTCGGGTCACCTCGCGCCGGCGGTCTGGCGGCCGGTGCCGATTCGGGCGATCGGGCCCGACGGTGACAGACTCGGGGCGATCACTGGAGGACCATGGACGCCACCGCCCTGCACGACCGCGAGCTCGCGGACCGCCGAGACCCCGACGGTGCGGAACACCACGGGGGAGCCGTCGCCGAGGAGGCGGCCCGACGCCGCACCTTCGCCGTCATCTCGCACCCCGACGCCGGCAAGTCGACCCTGACCGAGGCGCTCGCGCTGCACGCGCGCGCCATCGGCGAGGCTGGCGCGGTGCACGGCAAGGGCAACCGGCGCGGCGTCGTCTCCGACTGGATGGAGATGGAGAAGGACCGAGGCATCTCGATCACCTCCGCCGTGCTCCAGTTCGCCTACGACGGCACGGTCATCAACCTGCTCGACACCCCCGGTCACGCGGACTTCTCCGAGGACACCTACCGGGTGCTCGCAGCCGTCGACGCCGCCGTCATGCTCGTCGACGCCGCCAAGGGCATCGAGCCCCAGACGTTCAAGCTCTTCGAGGTCTGCCGGGCGCGTGGCGTGCCCGTCATCACGGTCGTCAACAAGTGGGACCGGCCCGGTCTGGACGCGCTCGCGATCATGGACGAGCTGACGAACCGGATCGACCTGCACCCGATGCCGCTCACCTGGCCGGTCGGCGTCGCGGGCGACTTCCACGGCGTGCTCGACTGCGCGACGGGCGACTTCGTCCAGTTCACGCGTACGCCCGGCGGCGCCACCGAGGCCATCACGACGCGGATGCCCGCCGAGGAGGCCGAGCAGCTGCTGGGCTCGGTCTGGACCGACGCGGTCGAGGAGTACGACCTGCTCCGCTCCTCGGGCCACGACCTCGACCTCGAGCTGTTCCTCTCGGGCGCGGCCTCGCCCGTGCTCTTCGGCTCGGCCGTCCTCAACTTCGGCGTACGCCAGCTGCTCGACACCCTCGTGACGCTCGCCCCCGCCCCGGGGGCCCGACCCGACCGCTCCGGCGACCCCCGGGCGGTGTCGGCTCCCTTCTCGGGCTTCGTCTTCAAGATCCAGGCGGGCATGGACAAGGCGCACCGCGACCGGCTCGCGTTCGTCCGGGTGTGCTCGGGCCGCTTCACGCGCGGGATGGTCGTGACGCATGCCGACACGGGCCGTCCCTTCGCGACGAAGTACGCGCAGAGCGTCTTCGGCCGCGACCGGTCGACGCTCGACGAGGCCTTCCCGGGCGACGTCATCGGCCTCGTCAACGCCAACGCCCTCCGGGTCGGCGACACCCTGTTCGCCGACGAGAAGGTCGCCTTCCCCCGCATCCCGCTCTTCGCTCCGGAGCACTTCGCCGTCGCCCGCGCGGCGGTCACCGGCAAGCAGAAGCAGTTCCGCAAGGGCATCGAGCAGCTGGGCGAGGAGGGCGTCGTCCAGGTGCTGCACTCCGACCGGCGCGGTGCGCAGGCGCCGGTGCTCGCGGCCGTCGGTCCGATGCAGTTCGACGTCGCCAAGCACCGGATGGAGCACGAGTTCGGCTCGCCGATCCGCCTCGAGCCCCTCGGCTACTCCGTGGCGCGTGCCGTCACGGCGGCCGCGATGCCGATCGTCGACAGCCGGCCCGGGGCCGAGTCGCTGACGCGCGAGGACGGGTTGCACGTCGCCGTCTTCGCCGACAAGTGGCGCCTCGCGTCCGTCGAGAAGGACCTGCCGGCCGGCTCACTCACCCCGATCTTCGGCTGACGTCGTGAGCCGGCGCTTCGAGGAGATCGACTGGCAGCAGACGCCGATGGGCGAGATCAGCCTCCGTCGCCGGCTCGAGCCGTCGCTGCTCGTCGACGTCTACGAGGTGAAGCTCGGCGAGGAGTTCCTCATGTCGAGCCTCTTCACGGTCGCGGAGGTCGAGCTGGCCCGCCTCGGGCTCGCCGCCGTGGGGGAGGGGGGTGGCGACGACGAGAGCCTCGACGTCGTCGTCGGCGGGCTCGGTCTCGGCTACACGGCCCTGGCGGCGCTCGAGGACGCCCGGGTGCGTTCCCTGACCGTCGTCGAGGCGCTCGGACCCGTCATCTCGTGGCACGAGCGGCAGCTGCTCCCCGACACCGCGTCCCTCATCGACGACCCGAGGACCTCGCTGCTCGAGGGCGACTTCTTCGCCCTGGCGCGTCAGGGCCAGGGCTTCGGGGACGCGCCGACCCTGCTGCATGCCGTGCTGCTCGACGTGGACCACACGCCCCACCACGTGCTCCACCCCAGCCACGCGGACCTCTACACCCGGGACGGCCTCTCGCGTCTGGCGGCGACGCTGCACCCCGGTGGGGTCTTCGCGCTGTGGTCCGACGACCCGCCCGACGACGCCTTCACGGCCCTGCTGGCAGAGGTCTTCGCCGACGTCGCCGCGCACGAGGTGTCCTTCGCGAACCCCCTCACGGGAGGCACCTCGTCCAACAGCGTCTACGTGGCGACCAGTGCGGTCGAGCGCCAGACCACCGGTTGAGCCACATCTGCTCCCACACCAGCCGAAGTCGTCCTAACGTATGGGCTAGGACACCGACGTCCCAGGAGGTTCGATGAGCGTCACGGTCTCGGTCAACGGCGCCGTCACGACTGCCCGGCTCGCGGGCGAGATCGACACGTACACCGTGCCGGACGTGCGGGCAGCGTTCGAGGAGATCGCCGTGACACAGGGCGCCGCGGTGGTCGTCGACCTGCGCGCCGTCACCTTCCTCGACTCCTCGGGTCTCGGGGCGATCATCGGGCTCTACCACCGCGTCGTGGCGGCGGACGCCCGCCTCCAGCTCGTCTGCGGCGACATCACCCTGCGGCTCGTCAGGCTGATGCACCTCGACCAGGTCCTCGACGTCGTCGAGGCACCCGACGTCGACGTCGCGCCCGTCGAGGTTGCTCCCGCCGAGACAGCGGACGGCGTGGATCCGGACCGGGTCGACGCGGACCGATCCTGACCTGACGGTCCGCCCTCCCGGGACCCGGTCGGCTCAGGACGCCAGTCTCAGGTGCACGCCGATGCGTGTACGCGTGGGGCGGGCCTCGATGGTCAACCGATCGCTCAGCCGCTGCGCGATCCACAGCCCGCGGCCGCTCGTCGACTCGTCGTCGAGCGCGAGGACCTCCGGCACCGACCCAGTGCCGTCGTCGTCCTCGACCGTGAAGACGAGCGAGTCAGCCGTCTCGTCGATGAGGAGGACGCCGTGACCGCCGCCGTGGACGATGCTGTTGACCGCGATCTCGTGCACGGCCAGCACGGCGTTGTCGGCCCGGTCCGGGATGCGTTCGCCCGCGATCGCCCGCACGATCTCACGCACGCGACGCAGGTCGTCAGGGCCGAACTCGACACGACGGAGCTCGCGTCCCCTGGCCACCCCTTGACCCCTCACCTCTGCATGCTCCCACTTCTGCGGCATCTGTGGTTGCCCAAGCCCTTCGGCTGTCAGGATGACCCCATGAACGCGCCATGGCAGAGCCCGGCGGCGAGCCGTGCGTCGGTCGCCCCGAGGCTGGCGGCGTTGGCGGGCATCGCGGCCCAGGTCGCGGCTGCCACGACGCTGGAGGAGCTCACCGAGACCATCACCGAGCGTGCGTCGTCCGTCGTGGGCGCCTCGCGCGCCGTCCTGGCGGTCCAGGACGGCCCGACGCGTCTGCGCACCATCGCCACCCACGGCCTCACCGCGTCCGAGGCCCGGCAGTGGGCCAGCCTCGAGCTCGACGCCCGATCGCCGCTCACCGACGCCGTCCGGACCACCCAGATCGTGTCGGTCACGGGCCGGGCAGAGCTCCTCGAGCGCTACCCGGAGCTCGATGACGGCGCGGAGCGGTCGTCGGTGACGCTGCCGCTCATCTCCCGAGCCGACGGCTCGCCCATCGGGGCCGTGGGTTTCCGCTTCGACGGGCTCGTCGGACCGGTCGACCCGGATCTGGTGTGGGTGCTGGGCGTGCTGGCGGACATGTGCGCGCAGACGATGCTTCGCCTTCGCGCCGAGGCGCAGAGCGCGACCCGAGCGGCCCAGCTGGAGTTCCTGGCCGATGCTTCGCAGGCGCTCGCCACCACCCTCGACTACCGGCAGACGCTGCGCCAGGTCGCCTCGCTCGCCGTGCCGACGCACGCGGACTGGTGCTCGGTCCAGATGGTCGACGACGGTGTCCTGCGGACCCTCGCCGTCGCGCACGTCGACCCCGACAAGGTGCAGCTCGCCAAGGAGCTCGAGACCCGATGGCCCTCCGACCCCGAGCGGCCGGGAGGGGCGGCCCAGGTGGCGCGCACCGGGAAGAGCCTGCTCATCGACAACGTCACCGACGAGATGCTCGTCGCCGCGGCCCGCGACGAGGAGCACCTCCGGGTGGCGCGGGAGCTCGGACTGCGAAGCGCCATGACGGTGCCGCTCATGGCCAAGGACCGGGTGCTCGGGGTGCTGACCTTCGTGGCGGCCGAGTCCGGTCGTCGCTACACGCGCGACGACGTCGCCTTCGCCGAGGACCTGGCCCGACGGGCCGGTCTGGCCATCGACAACGCCGACCTCTACTCCCAGACGCGCCGTGTCGCGTCCGTGCTCCAGGCGACGCTGCTGCCCCAGGACCTGCCCGAGATCCCCGGTTGGCAGATCGGGACGGTCTACCGACAGGCGGGGCGCACCGACGTGGGTGGTGACTACTACGACGTCAGCGGGCTCGACGGCGGCCGGGTCACGGTGGTCCTCGGCGATGTCATGGGCCGTGGCGTCGACGCGGCTGTCGCGGGCTCGAAGATGCGTTCTGCTGCAAGGGTGCTGGCGACCCAGGATCCGGAGCCGGAGGCGCTCGCCGGTGCGATGGACCGCTTCATGGCGACCGAGCCGCCGACCCAGATGGCGTCGTCCGTCTACCTGCTCTTCGAGCCGGAGCGGGACGACCTCGCCGTCGTCGTCGCCGGGCACCCGCCGCCGCTGCTCGTCCAGGGCGGTCGCACCCGGTTCGTCAGCGAGGACGGCTCGCCGGTCCACGGCCTCGGTGAGGTCCCCCGAGCCTCGGCCCGGGTGCCCTTCGCCGTCGGGGACCTGCTCCTGCTCTACACCGACGGCCTCGTCGAGCGCCGCGGAGAAAGCATCGACATCGGGCTCAAGCGCCTGCAGGCTGCCGCCGAGGAGCTGCTCACCGGCGCCGACGACGACACCGACCTCGACGAGGTCCTCGACGAGCTGACGGAGGCGGTCTCCGACCCGGACCGGCACGACGACGTTGCCGTCCTGGCGTTTCGCCGCGTCATCTGAGCGGACCGGCGGTCCGCGTCGGCGCCGGGGGAGTGGCCGGTTCGAGATGCCGGCCCCCGGGAGTGGCTCGCCGGTGGGCGCGGACGCAGCGGACGGCATACGCCCCTATGCTGGTGCGCGGATGAGTCGGCCAGACGGTCGCGTCAGGGCCTCGGCCCTGCCGAGGAACGTCCGGGCTCCACAGGGCAGGGTGGTGGCCAACAGCCACCCGGGGTGACCCGCGGGACAGTGCCACAGAGAACAGACCGCCGGCCGCTTCGGCGGCCGGTAAGGGTGAAACGGTGGTGTAAGAGACCACCAGCGCTCCAGGTGACTGGAGCGGCTCGGTAAACCCCACCCGGAGCAAGTCCAGACAGCGTATGCATGGCGCCCTCGGGCGCCGAGGAGACCGGCCCGGTCGAGTGCGCGGGTAGGACGCTCGAGCCGGCCAGCAATGGTCGGCCTAGATGGATGGCCGTCGCCACGTCACCGGTAACGGGGACGCGGAACAGAACCCGGCGTATCGGCCGACTCATCCACTTACAGGCCTCTGACCTGCGGTGATGTGTTTGGTCATCCCCGGAAGTCCGCAACAAGTCCGCAGAATTTCGGAGGACTCCGTCGACAGCGGCCCAGTGCGCTCGTCCTTGTCGGGCCAGAGGTGGCTGTAGGTGTCGAGCGTCTCGCTGGCGCTGGCCTGGCCCAGACGGGCCTGAACGGTCTTGACCGACTCTCCGTGACGGATGAGCAGCGAGGCGTAGTAGTTCCTCAGCTCGTGGAGGCGGATGGCTGGGACGCCGGCCTGCTTGAGGGCTCGGTTCCATCCCGTCCCGAAGGCTGACCGGCGCAGTGGGGCGCCGACGTTGTTCGTGAAGACGAGGGTGGTCGAGGGGTAGGCCTCGAGGTGCGCCCGGAGGGCATTGGCGACGACCGTCGGCAACGGGACGACTCGGACGCTGGCCTGCGACATGGGTGGGGTCAGCACCGTCATCGGACGCGATGTGCTGTCGGCTGACGGCGTGCGAGCGGGACGCGTCAGCGAGCTGCGGTGCCTCGGCGCTCCTCATGACGAGCGACAGGAGCCGATGCGTGTCGTCCTCGTCCTCTACACGCCACATCCGGCCGGTTCCGCGCTCGGCTACTCCGTCCACCAGGACCAGGGACCCGCCCTGGTGCGACGTCTCGTTCGTCTGTGGCAGCGTCACGACCGCGCGGTCGGGGTCGATCAGGTTCGAGGGCTCGACGCGGTCAGCGGTGAGCTGCGAATGAGCGCGTCGGCTCGACATCGGCATCCGCACGACCTCTGAGCCGGCAGGACGTCGGCGCGCCCGAGCTCACCGCGCCGGAGCACGTAGGTGTGAAGCCGGAGCCCGGCCGAGGTGCGTGGCGTCCCTTGCCGCTCAGGCGGAGCCGGCCCTGTGCTTTCAGACCGGCTCCGCCATCCTGAACCTGCCACCGGGCACCCGGAGCCGAAAGCCATCTGTCGAACGTTCACACGACCGTCACGGTCGGGTCGGGCACGCGAACGTTTTGCGGCTGTGACCGCGGGTACCTGTCTGGCATGCAGACTCCCTCTCCCGACGTTGCGCCTGAAGTCCTGCCCCGAGCCGAAGGGGGCACGGCATGAGTCTGGGCCGGGCAGCCGCCGGGCCGCTCGCCGGCACGATGGACGCGCTCGTCCTGGTCCGCCACGGTGAGAGCGTCGGCAACGTCGCCGATGCCCGGGCCCGGGAGGCCGGTGCGGGCCATCTCGACCTCGATACCCGAGACCCCGACACGCCGCTCTCCGAGCGCGGCGAACGACAGGCCACGGTGCTGGCGCAGCACGTCGCCGCGACCGAGACGCGCCGCCCCGACGTCGTGCTCAGCTCGCCGTACCTCCGGGCGGCCAGCACGGCACGCATCGTCGCCCAGGCCATCGGGATGGAGCCGACCTGGGACGAACGGCTGCGCGAGCGTGACCTCGGGGTCTTCGACGGGCTCACCGGCGCGGGGATCCGGTCGAGCCATCCCGAGGAGGCCGAGCGACGGTCCCGGCTCGGCAAGTTCTACTACCGTCCGCCCGGCGGCGAGAGCTGGACCGACGTCGCCCTCCGGGTGCGTCACCTCCTCCTTGACCTTGCCCTGACGCAGGCAGGCCGCAGTGTCTGGGTCTTCACCCACCAGGCCGTCATCATGAGCTTCCGCCTCGCCCTCGAGGGCCTCGACGAGACGACGCTGCTCGACCTGGACCGGTCGCAACCTCTCGCCAACTGCTCCCTGACCCGCTACCGGGGGCGCTCGGGCGGAGGTCTGGAGCTGGAGTCCTTCGCCGACGTCGGCCATCTCGAGGACGCTGCCGTCGAGGAGACCCACGAGCCGACCGCCACCGAACCGACGGCTGCCCCGGAGAGGAGGCGGGCCGGTGGCTGAGGAACATCCCGTCCGGGTGGATGACGGGCTCCTGCGAGGCTGGCGGCTGCCGGATCCCGGAGGTGACAAGTCCGAACGCGGCACGGTGCTGGTCGTGGGCGGGGCTCGGCAGACGCCGGGGGCTGTGCTGCTCGCTGCCGAGGCCGCACTGCGCGTCGGCGCCGGCAAGGTGCAGGTGGCCACCGCCGCCGACAGCGCCACGACCCTGGCCGTGGCGCTTCCCGAGTCCTTCGTCGTGGGGCTGCCGGTGCTGCATGACGGCGAGCTGGCCGTCGCCGGGGCCGACCGGGTGCTCGAGCTGGCGTCCGACGCCGACGTGGTCCTTCTGGGCCCAGGTCTGGGACATCCGCAGAGTGCGAATCTCTTTGCGGCGCAGATCATTCCCTACCTCGACACCCAGCTCGTCCTCGACGCCCTGGGCACGGCGTACCTCACAGGTCGGCTCGACGGCATACGTCATCTGACAGGCAGGGCGCTGCTCACCCCGAACGTCACGGAGCTGGCGGCCCTTCTGGACCGACCCGAGGAGGCCGTGTCGGACGACCTGCTCGGAGCGGTCCGCGCGGTGGCCGACGGCACCGACGCAGTCGTCCTCGGCGGGGGAGAGATCTCGTACGTCGCGCGTCCGCGGGGCGAGTCGTGGTCCTGCGACTCGGGGCCCTCCGGACTGGCGACGGCAGGGTCGGGCGACGTCAAGGCCGGCGTGGCCGCCGGGCTGCTCGCCAGGGGGGCGACACCCGAGCAGGCGGCGGTCTGGGTGGCGTGGCTGCACGGGCGCGCCGGCGAGACGCTGGAGGGCGAACGGCCGGGCTTCCTGGCGCGAGACGTGGTCGGCGCCGTGCCGACGGTGCTGCAGCGCTTCGAGACCGGTTAGCGAGCGCACGGTGGGATCGGGTGGCCGCCGGGGGTGCGGGTATGCCGGGAGGGCTCGTCCTACGGCCGGCCGTGCGGGGTGACGTCCAGGGCGCCCGTGTCGATCACGTCGAGGGCGAGGTCGTGCAGCTTCCGGTTCGTGTTCTGGCTGGTGATCCGCAGCAGGTCGAACGCCTGGTCACGTGCCAGCGTGTGCTGGGCGACGAGAACACCGACTTCTTCGGCGCCTGGGCACCCGGTGCCGTGGCCAACGCGGACCTCTCGTTCCAGTCCCAGCTGGAAGCCGTCAAGAGCCCTGAACGCCTGCGGGGCCACGACGGTCAGGCACGCTCGCCCGACCCCGGCGAATCACCGGATACCGTTGTCGTGCCGATCTTCTCGCCGATCGCGAGGTGCCCGCCGAGGTAGGCCGACACACCGGAGACCGAGAGGCCGGCCAGGCCCAACGCCACTCCCGCGGACCGGCGCCGCGGCCGCACCGCCCACGAGACGGCATACAACCCCAACGAGGCGACGTTGAGGGCCGCGTGGACGGCCGCTACGCGACGGGGACGCTCGGTCAGTGATGCGTACTCCGCGAGGCCGGTCAGGGCAGCGGCCGGCGCGGAGATGAGGCCAGCCCCGACGAGTCGGCGGGCCGCGTCTCGGCTCCGGGACCTCCCACGAGGTCGAGCAACGTCGCCGAGCTGAAGAAGCCGATGGGCAGGTCGGTCAGGAACGGGTGGGCGGCATGCCCCACGACCTCACCTGTCACCAGGCTCCTCCACGTGTCACGCCCTCGGGCTGCTGCGGCCACCGGTTGCAGGAGCCGAGCGACGCCGTCGAGCGACGGCCGTCCCTCGACGATCCTCTCGACGAGCGCCGTCGCCGTGGTGGTGTGCGGGCCCATGACGTTCTCGGTGTCTTCCATGAACCACACGTACCCGGGACCCGAGAACGTGACGCTGAGGCGTGGCTCCTCACGGGATGGGTACGGGCCGGGTCCGAGACCGAGGAGGAACCGCCATGACCGACACCGACCCTACGACGGAGGCAGGGACGCACCGGGAGGGACGGCACCCCTCGCCGTCGTGACCGGGACCTCGAGCGGCATCGGCCTGCACCTGGCCGGCCGCAGAGAATCTGGTGTCGGGCGACGACACGGGCCGGCGCCGCATCGTCCCCGTGCGAGCCGACCTGGCCACCGCGGAGGGAGTCGAGACCCGCGTGACGCAGGTGCGGTCCCTCGGTCGTCCCGTCGACGTCCTCGCGCTCATCGCCGGTGTCGGCGTGGCAGGACCGTTCGTGGACACCCCTCTGGACGACGACCTCCGTCGCGGCCACCATGCCAGGCCCCTGGTACGCGACGTATGCCCTATCCAAGGCCTTTGCCCTCCTTCGCCTAAGCCGTCCGCCATGAGCTGCGCGACACCGGCGTCACGGTCACGGCCCTCATGCCCGGTCCGACGGACACGCACTCCTTCGACCGGGCGGGCTTGCTATCGGCGCGTGCCCTCGAGGAACAGGGCGACTGACTTGTCAATGCGCCGCTGCCGGGTGTCGGACGACTTCGCCGCGTTGAAGGTGTCCACGTGGTAGCGCTGGAGGCTGTTGGACAGGGCGTCGAAGAACTGACGTGATCCTTCGTTAGCGTCCAGGGCGGCCGCGAAGTCGGTGGGCACCTCGACAGTACGGGGAGAACTGGCGACGGTGAGCGTCACTCGGATCGCGTCCTCACCGGCCAGTCCGGCTGCCGGTGTTGTGGCCGCTCGCGGTCAATGTGGTCTCGAACGTGGAGGTGCTAGGCGTAGGAGAGCTCACGACTTCTCCTCCAAGATGGTCGGGACGAGGGGCATGTGGCTCCGTACCCGGCTCAGCCGCTCTGGGACATCACGGTAGAGGCGTCGCTGTCACCAACGAGAGCCGCCGAGTCGGCAGTTTGGCAGGCCGCACCGCCATCGGGCCTCTGGACGATCTCAATCGATCTCTCGCTGTCGGCCGGGCCCGCAACAGGCCGGTGCGTTACGTCGGGTGCTCAATGGGAAGGGGACTGGCACGACCCCGACACCACTGGAGCAGACACATGCGAGCAGTCACCTGGCAAGGCAAGAAGGACGTCCGCGTCGAAGAGGTGCCGGATCCACGGATCCAGGAGCCGACTGACGCGATCGTGCGCATGACCACCACCAACATCTGTGGATCTGATCTGCACCTCTACGAGCCGCTGGCAGCGTTCATGACGCCGGGCGACATCATCGGTCACGAGCCCATGGGGATCGTCGAGGAGGTGGGCGGCGCGACCGGGGACTTGAAAGTGGGCGACCGCGTCGCCATCCCGTTCCAGATGTCGTGTGGGCACTGTTGGATGTGCTCCGCGCAGCTCTACACCCAGTGCGAGACCACTCAGGTCCGTGAGCAGGGCACCGGAGCCGCGCTGTTCGGCTACACGAAGCTCTACGGTCAGGTCCCCGGCGCGCAGGCTGAGTACCTGCGCGTGCCGCAGGCTCAGTTCACCCACATCAAGCTGCCCGAGGGACCGCCGGACGACCGCTTCGCCTACCTCTCCGACATCTTGCCCACCGCCTGGCAGGCGGTGGAGTATGCCGCGGTTCCCGACGGTGGCACGGTGGTGGTCCTGGGCCTGGGCCCTGTCGGTGATTTCGCCTGTCGCATCGCTGTGCACAAGGGATACCGCGTCATCGGCGTCGACCTGGTGGTGGACCGCTTGGCCCGGGTGGCGGCGCGCGGGGTCGAGGTGGTCGACCTGGAGCACCACGGTGACGATCTCGGCGACGTCATCCGGGACCTCACGCAGGGCCGTGGCCCCGACGCGGTCATCGATGCCGTGGGCATGGAAGCTCACGGCTCACCTGCGACCAAGGCCGTTCAGAAGGCCGCCGGTCTCCTCCCACGCTTCATCGCTGCCCCTATCCAGCAGGTGGCGGGGGTGGATCGGCTCGGAGCGCTCTATTCGGCGATCGACATCGTCCGCCGTGGCGGCACCATCTCACTGAGTGGCGTCTATGGGGGAGCAGCGGACCCCATGCCGATGCTGACGCTCTTCGACAAGCAGATCCAGCTCCGTATGGGCCAGTGCAACGTCAAGCGGTGGGTCGACGAGATCATGCCGCTGCTCTCGGACGACGACCCGCTCGGCGTGGACGACTTTGCAACCCATCGCCTACCGCTCGAGGAAGCACCAGACGCCTACAGGGCGTTCCAGGAGAAGCGGGACGGGTACATCAAGGTGCAGCTGAAGCCCTGAGTCGTGAGGCGCGGACAGTGAGCCTCGCCCGAACGACGGGCGAGGCTCACTGTCATGGATGCCAGCTGTACGCGATCGTCACCCAGCGGCGAGCACGGGACACTGCGCTTGCCGGCCCACGAGGGCAGCAAGGCTGGCGCCGGGGCTGGCACTCAGCCGGCTTGAAGCGTTGCCCTCACCGCATCCTCGAGCTCGCGCGGTGGCTTGCAGCGTCTGGAGCACCGAACGGCAGGCTCCAGACCGACGAGCTGGATGGCCCACTCGGTTCCGGACATGATCGGCTCGGCCGTGACCGTCACCTCACCGTCGCAGCCGTCGGTCGGGCAAGGGATCGTGATCTCTTCCATCTTTGGACCATAGAGGTCCCGGCCGATCGGAGGGATTGGCCGAACTGCGCCATCAGGGGTATGCCGCGGCAGCGGCCTCGGCAGTGCGGGATGCTGCTCGGGACTCCGGGGTTGAGCATCTGATCGCAATCATTCGTCCGGACCATCTCGCCTCTTAACGAGTGGCACTCAAGATCGGCCTCTCGCTCGAACGCGAGGTGGAAAAGAATGGTGGCCCGGCGCTGATCGTCGGCGGCGACCTGTCCTGATCTGCGCCGGTGCCTCACTGGGCGAACGTCCTCCGGGCCACATATGGGTGCGACGGACGGAGCGGCATCGGCCGACTCATCCACTTTCAAGCCTCTGACCGGCCTCGGTCGGGCGCCTCGCTCCAGGACGAGCAGGCGGGCTTCCTCGGGCGTGACGTGGTCCGCGCCGTGACGGCCGTGCTCGACCGCTTCGAGCGTCGGCAGGGATGACGAAGTGCCGGTTGGCGAAGGGCATGGCTCCCTTCCCACGGTGAGGTGACGGAATCGGGTCGCCCTGGGCGGCCTACGGGTGGCCGTGGGGCGTCACGTCGACAGCGCCGGTGTCGATGACGTCGAGGGCCACGTCGTGCAGCTTGCGGTTCGTGTTCTGACTGGCGATGCGCAGCAGGTCGAAGGCTTGGTCGCGGGTCAGCCTGTGCTGAGCGACGAGGACGCCCACGGCAGTCCCGATGTCCCGGTTCGAGTTCAGGGCTCGCTCAAGGTTCGCAACTCTGTCGCGTAGGTGCGCCGCCGTGACGGCTTGTGCTCCGTGGGTGGTGAGCAGGAGCCCCTCGGCGAGATCGTGGTCGTCGAATGCATCTGGCTCATCGGCATAGAAGTTGAGCCCCGCGACAATCCCGGCCATTTCGAGGTTCATCCGGAAGGACAGCATGCTGCGGAGACCCAGCTCGGAGGACACGCGCCGACCGTAGGCAGGCCACCGTTCGTCCGTCGCGAGGTCTCGAGGCTGGTAGATGGTGTGCTCGACGATGGCGTCCACGCACGGTCCCGAGTTGAGCTCGTACTGGATTGCGTCCGCTTGTCTCGCCACATCGTCGGATGCGGCAGCCGTGACGAACCGGTCATGGCTGAGCGTGGTGATGCTCACGGCTCGCGCTCCGGACACCCGCTCGGCCGCGAGTCGGGTCAGTGCGGCAAAGGCGTTCTTGGCGTCGGTTCGGCCGAGCTGTTGTCCAAGGCGTTCGAAGTCCTCGGCCACGGCGCGCAGGTGCTGGGGGAGGTTCTGGTCGGTGGTGGTGTCACTCATGAGTAGCTCCGGTCCCGACCGCGTTGAGCGCGAGCGAGAGACGTAGGGACGGGATCGCCGGAGAGCCACTGACGACAGTGGCCACCGGGATCGAACGGCAGCTGCCGAACCAAGACGTCTATACCCATCAGCGTGCGAGAACTACGCCGGGACCTCCAGGCCTGACCCGTGAAGCCCGGCGACAACCTCTATGGGTCTGACCGATTCCTCTCACGTCGGGGCTGGACTTCTCGACCTCTTCGGTGCCGGGGCGGCGGAGAGGCGGCCAGTCCCGACCCTCTCGTGCCGTGTTCGTGCCCGCGATGATGGGACGAGGCATGACGCCCACCCATGCCTTCGGCGGGCACGACACGGGTGGCGGACACATTGGCGGGCGCCACGGGGAAGTGCGACGGCCATGGGTACGTCGACTGCCTGACGGACACGTGATCCTCGACGTCGACGGCACACTCGTCGACAGCAACTACCACCACGCGCTCGCATGGACACGGGCGTTCGCGCACGTCGAGCTGTTCCCGCCTGTGTGGCGGATCCACCGTGCGGTGGGAATGGGGGGCGACAAGCTCGTCGCACACGTTGCCGGTGCCGAAGCAGAGCAGCGGCTCGGTGACGCGTTGCGTGATCGGTGGACACAGGAGTTCGACAGGCTCATCGGGGAGGTCCGGCCCTTCGATGGGACGCGCGCGCTCCTCGAGGCGGTGAAGAATCGCGGCCACCATCTCGTCTTGGTCAGCTCTGGACAGCGGCAGCACGTCGAGACGCTCCTGCGTCTTTTTGACGGCCAGTCCCTGGCGGACGCATGGACGACCGCGGACGACGCCGACGAGAGCAAGCCGGCCGCCGACCTGCTGCAGGTGGCACTGTCGAGGGTCGGCGGTTCGGCCGGACTCATGGTCGGTGACGCCACCTGGGATGCTCAGGCTGCGCAATCCGCGGGCATGCCGTCGGTCGGCCTTCTCACGGGTGGCTTCAGTGAGGCTGAGCTGCTCGATGCCGGAGCGGCCCACGTATTCGAGGGTCCGGCGCAGCTGGCGCAGGCCGTCGCGGATGGGCTGATCGAGCGCCTCCCGTCCCAGTCTGCCCAAGACCTCTGATCAGGCGGGTCGCCGACTCAGGCCTCCAACGCGGGGTGAGCGACCGCCGAAAATGGCTGGGGTGCGCAAACAGCTCTAGGTCTAGCAGGCATGGCCCGGGATCGCCTTTGCACAGTCCGGACGGCTCGTCTACGCCGTCATCCTCCAACGCATGTTCATGGCCCAGCGGCCCCCGGAGCGTTCGGGATCCTTTGTGCCCCCGTCGTTCTCGCGACAGCGCGAGGTCGCTCGCATGACGCGCCAGACGTCGAATCCCTGCCCGGCGGTACTGCCGGTGAACCGCCTGACATACCCGTTCCAGACCAGTTCGCACCCACGTGTCCGAACGTGCTTGGGAGGCCTTGGGCTGGGTATCCGGTGACTAGCAACACCGGCTCGACCGGGCAGCTCGAGCAAGGGGCCTGCCCAGTCGCGCGACCATGGAAGGAAACCAGACCCATGACTGAACGACCGTACGAGACGACCGTGCCGGACGACCTGACCGTCGGCACCACGTCGCCCTCCACCGCTGATGGCGGCCAACACTCCGGCGCGACGTCAGCGTCCGGGGGCTTCACCGGCGGAGACACGAGTGTCAAGACCGAGGCCAAGTCCGTGGCCGCAGACGCTGCGGACAGCAGCCGTCACGTCGCCGACACAGCGGCATCGGGCGCCAAGGACGTCGCATCGGAGGCGGCCACACAGCTGCGCCAGCTCTTCACCCAGCTTCGCGGTGAGCTCGACGACCAGGCCTCCGTGCAGGGTGAGCGAGCGGCGAGTGGGCTGCGTTCCCTCGCGGACGAGCTGCGGGAGATGGCCTCGAGTTCCTCGCAGAAGGGCGTGGCGGGGGAGGCGGCCGGGCAAGCCGCGGACCGTGCTGCGTCGGCCGCCGACTGGCTCGAGAACCGCCAGCCGGGTGACATGTTGGAGGAGTTGCGTTCCCTGGCGCGTCGGCGACCTGGCGCCTTCCTGCTCGGTGCCGCTGTCCTTGGAGTCGTTGGCGGACGTCTGACGCGGGGACTCACCGCCGAGAGCGGTGGCGGATCCGGCACCGAGACCCCGACGCGGTCGACCACTGGCGCGAGCCCCGGGACTCCGCGGCTCTCGTCTGGCGTGTCCTCGACGGCGGCGGCCTCGCTTTCCGAATCGCCAGTGCGGCGCGAGCCCTACACCGTTGGTGTACGCGACAGCGACACGCACGCGGTGACCTCGGCGACGGGGGGCGTGACGTCCGACCCGCTCGACGAGAGCTACACCGAAGGCCAGAGCGGGGTGCGCTGATGAGCACGTGGCCGGAAGGCGGCTCGGGGAGGGATGCGGGCCCGTCCGGCGCGTCCGCAGCTGCCCCGTACGCCGGCGCGGACCCATCGGTGACCACGACGGACCCGTCGTTCACCAGTGCCCCCGGCGACACCGCATACGCGACCTCCGGCGCCGCCTACGAGAGCTCGCACGAGAAGGCCGAGCACGCCTCCATCGGCGAGCTCGTGGCTGACATCAGCCAAGGGCTCAGCACGCTCCTCCGCCAGGAGGTGGAGTTGGCCAAGGCCGAGGTGCGTGAGTCCACCTCGCGAGCAGGCAAGGCCGCCGGCATGTTCGGTGGCGCTGCCATCTCCGGCTGGATGGCGCTCCTCTTCCTGTCGCTGGCCGTGTGGGAGTGGCTCTCGAGGGCCCTCGACGACCGAGGCTGGGCTGCGGTCATCGTCATGGCCGTGTGGGCCGTCCTCGGCGCGGTTCTCGCGGCGATGGGCAGGCGCACGACCAAGGAGATCCAAGGACTACCGCGCACGACGGAGACCGCCAAGCGGGTGCCGGACGCGCTGAAGGGAAACGAGGAACGATGAGCACGAACTACCCGACCAACAACGACCCGGACGCGATCCGGGCGGACATCGAGCGCACGCGGGAGAACCTGAGCCGCGACGTCAACGCTCTGGGTGAGTCCGTCAGCCCGGGACAGGTCGCCCACCGCCAGGCCGAGAAGGTCAAGGGAAGTGCCGCGGCCCTGCGAGAGCGGGTCATGGGGACCGCGACCGACGCCGGGGACAGGACTTCGGGTCTGGCCCACGGTGTCGGTGAGGCAGCGAGCGATGCTGGCAATACCGTGCAGCGCAAGGCGCGGGGCAACCCCCTCGCAGCCGGGGTCATTGCGCTCGGCGCCGGATGGCTCCTGGGGTCCCTGCTCCCGGCGTCCGAGAAGGAGCGCCGCCTCTCTGAGACGGTCAAGGAGAAGGCCGAGCCCGTGGTGCAGCAGGCACAGGCGGTGGCCAAGGACGTGGCGAGCGAGTCGGCAGAGCACCTCAAGCAGCCGGCACAGGACGCCGTGCAGTCGGTCAAGGAGACGGCTCAATCGGCCGCCCAGGACGTCAAGGACGAGGGCGCGCACGCCGCCGCCGACGTGCGGGAGAGCGCCTCCGAGTCCGCCGACGCCGTCAAGAACCCACCGCAGGGGTGATCTCCAGAACTGTCAGCGTGCAGGGGGCGGCCGTGACCATCGGTCGCCCCCTGCACCTGTGCAGCAAGGCCAGCGGCGGCTCCGGCTCGCCCACGCACGGACCCCTTGGACCGACGGGGCGTAGTCGACGTCGGTTCGGTGGGTCAGGACCGTGTGCTCGTGTGACGACCTAGTCGGTGTCGTGACCGAGAGTGTGCGCGGGTTGATCGGCCGCCGACTGCGACGACCAGCTCTCGAACTGCTGGCCGCAGGAAGCGCACGTGTAGACGGCGAAGTCGTTGTCCGCGTCGTGGTACGGGACTGCCGTGGATGAACGGCTCGCGCCACAGAAGGAGCACGTAGGCGAATGTGCTTGCTCTGTTGGATCAGTCATGCGCATCCGTGGTCATCAACGTCGGACAAGAACGTCTCTGACCTCTCCGTTTCTGTGTGATCTGCGTGTACGCCTACTGGTCTGCCGGCGATTGCGCGCCCGGTCCGGTTGCTGACGGGCTACCCACATGTGAACGTTGGGAGCCGACTGTGGCCGGCGTGCAGGCTCGTCGCCTGCGGCCTTCCCGTGTCGACCTTCAAGGGGCGGGGACCGCAATTCGGTAGATCTCATGCTGGGGGCCGAGCCACCCCCTTACTGTGTCGCGGATCCGTGGACGTCGGCGGCCACTGGAGCCACACCCTGGCCCTGTGCGGCCGTCTGGGCGGAGGGACCGCTGCGGCGGACTCTCAGCTCCGCGAGCAACGCACGCTCACGCCGCCTGAGAGCGGCCTCGCGGCTTACTTGGCCCGGAAGGGGGTGCGGCCCAGCGTGATGCGCCTGATCCCGGAGCCGGTCCTCAACGCGGGCCAGCTCGGCTACAAGCTCCCGAATGCTGAGTTCATTCACGGGGCGGTACTCGTCAGAAACCACATGGGCTCGATACCCGATCTCACCATCGTCAAACACTCTGGCCCGAGGTCGTGCGAAGCGCAGCCGAGCCAGTGCCCCACGCGCGGGACCGTGGGTAGTTCTCGGTGCTCCCACGTCGACATCACCTCGAGGCCGCACGTCTCGCCGAGGTCCGGCAGGACCTGGTGAGCCTTGCGATCGCTCTTCTGCCGGAGGGCTACGAGCGCACTCGAACGTACCCAGCGTCCTCCAGAAATGCTGCGGCGGCCGGTAGCCGCCTGGTTTCCGTTGCGGCGCCAGGCGGTCACGATCGCGACTGGTGCGGGTTTGGATGGGCGGCCGATGGGCACGTGACGCACAGGTGCGCGTGAGGCGCGCCGCGGGTGATGACGTCGAGGACGCAGGAGGTGACGGACGGCGATGGAGCCGATACCCGAAACGGATGAAGCCCTGTCGGAGCTGGAACGGTTCGGAGACAGTGACCTTCGTGGGGACCTGGCGGAGGTGGCCGCGACGGCCAAGGAGAAGATCCCGACGCTGGTCGGTCTGAGTCTGACACTGGTGGCCGAGCAGCTCGTACTGACGTATGTCGCCACGGGTCTGGAGGTCGCCGTGATGGACGCGGTTCAGTACGTCGACGGGGGGCCATGCGTCGAGGCGGTCGTCGACGACGAGATCGTGGGGACCGATGTCGAAGACCTCCTCGACGAGGGGCGCTGGCAGCTTTTCGCTCAGGCGACCGCGGCGGCAGGTGTCCGCAGCACCCTGTCAATCCCCTTCGGGGAGGAGGGGATAGTGACGGGAGGTGTCAATCTCTATGGCGGCCACGCCTCATCCTTCCGAGGACAGGAGAGTGAGCTCGCGAGGCTTTTTGGCGGTTGGGCTCCGGGCGTCGTGTCCAACGCCGACCTTTCGTTCTCGACCCGACTCGAAGCAGTCCGGAGTCCGGAGAGGCTGAAGGGCCAGGCGTACGTCGACCAGGCCGTGGGCCTGCTCGTCAGTTCGCGCGGGATCGAGGCCCACGTCGCAGAGGAACGTCTGTACCGGGCTGCCGCGCAGGCGGGTACGAGCGTGGTGGCACTGGCTCGGGCGATCGTCAGTGCGTTCACCGGTGAGGCATGAGCCACGACGGCGGCCCGTCCGCATCACGACCGGCGCTCCGCAGGTGATGAGCCTGCACCGGCAGGGCCCCCTTGGTATTGCATTGCTGGAGTAGGTCTGGAGCCGCGACATCGATGGGGGCGACGGCGCCGCCGCCCTCCCCATCGACCAGAGCGAGGAAGCGAAGGATCATGAACCTCCCGCCGTACGCGGGCACGTGCCCAAAGCTCGCTCGAAACGGGGATACCGCGGCACGGTCATACGACTCCCCGTGAGGCCTCGCCCCGCACTGAGTATCTGCCGAGTAAAATCCAGTGCAATGACGGACACGTTGGTCTGAACCGCCACGCCTGACGGTCTGGGTCGATGACGGCACCTTCAAGGCGCGAGGGAAGCCATGGCCGTCAAAGACGACTCCGGTGATCTGTATGTCCATTTTTCCCGAGTTGAACACCGCTCGCGACCGCGCGATGCCCCCGCAAGACAACCTTGTGAGGGGCGTTAAGTCGCTGCACATGTCTCCGGACACGGCCCGCACCAATCCGACGAGCGAGCGTCTGACACTCTGCGCCGTGCTCACTGACGGGCTCCAGGCATCTCCTGTTGCACAGCACGCCTCGATCCGTCTCGTCCAGCGCGGTGGCGTGAGCAGCCTGCTGTTGGCGACGACCGAGCAGGCGCGCTGCCTCGCTCATCTCGAAGAACGCGTGGGTGAAGGCCCTAGCGTGTCCGCATTGCGCGGGAAGTGCGGGACGGCCCTCTTGCGGTCGGCAGACGAGCGCCCCCATCCGTGGGCTCGGCTCGCCGAGGAGCTTCCCGGAAGTGGGTTGGCATCAGTGCTGGCTTCTCGGCTCGTGTGGGACGGCCGACCGGTGGGAGTCCTCACGCTGAGCTTCGAGGAGGCTACTGGTCCCTCGGACCGACAGATTGACATGGCGCGGGGTGTTGCCGTGCACATCGGAGCCACCATTGCGATGGCGCAGAAGGTGGCTCAACTCGAAACGGCCATGGTGACCCGCCAGGAGATCGGGCAAGCGATCGGGATCCTCATGGAGCGCTACCAGATGACTCCTGAAGCGGCATTTGCCTACCTTCGACGGCTCTCGCAGGACGGCAACATCAAGTTGCACGACGTCGCCGAGGTCCTGCGCGTCGCCGGGCGACTCCCCGGGGAGTGCGAGGGGCGTCGCGAGCAGCCTGCGGGTGCGGACCAACCGGAAACCAAGGCGCCGGGGGGAAACTGACGCGTTGTCAGCCGGCCCGACAGATCGTCACGCGGCGTGGCTACATGTTGAGCACGTGCAGTCCTCACATGAGCACGAGTCACACGTGCAGTCCGCAGGGCAGTTGTCGCAATCGCAGGGACTGCTGGGTTCGGTCTCGATGGGGACCGGGGGAATCTGGCCGCTCATGGACTCTCCTCAAAGGGGGACTTCTCCGACGTTCGCTCAGGTTGGGTCAGGAGACAACCGCGTCGATGGCCTTCTTCATCGCGCTGGGCTGCTCGGGACGGCGCGGTGCCT
The DNA here is from genome assembly GCF_052115065.1 of Terrabacter sp. 2TAF16. Lineage (NCBI taxonomy): Bacteria > Bacillati > Actinomycetota > Actinomycetes > Micrococcales > Intrasporangiaceae > Terrabacter > Terrabacter sp. 2TAF16. The sequence goes on along the minus strand of NZ_JBFRFZ010000005.1, from coordinate 171 downwards.
TCTTCCGGGCAGCGAGCAGCTCCTCGCCGAGCTCCTGCAGCTGCTTGCGCCCGAGGCCCTCGCGGACCTTCGGGAACCAGTCCTGCTCCTCCTCGGCCATGTGGTGCTCGACGTTCTCGATGAGCACCGTCGTCTTGGCGTCGAACCGCTCGTCCGTGGCATCCATCGCTG